>DBYB01000046.1:4189-18457 GCA_002309995.1 Bacteroidales bacterium UBA1197 | reverse complement strand
CAGGATAATTTGAACACCAATAATGGGTTCCGCTTGGGTTTCAAGGCTGGAGTATGGTATCAGGATATTGGCGTGAGCGTGGGGTATAATCCGGTAATCGGAAAGAACTCGGGACAGGTGCCGATGTACAATTCTTTGCAGATTGGGGTTTCGGTGAGATATTGAGCGAATCAGACCGGTTGGCAGTACTGGTCTTTTATTATCTATCCACGGATAAACTTACCCCGTAAATGGAGAACTTACCCTGTAAAACGTGAAAAGTTCCCCTGTAAATGATTCTATGCTTATTATTTGATGAAATAAATATATTTTGTATCTTTGCGGTTAGAAATTCACTAACAGAGTGGAAACAAAATCTAATAAAACAGTTTCTCCTGCAGAGAGCGCTTTCCTGGGTTATCTGACCGGGGAGGGAAAGCAGTGGTTCAGCATCGAGGATGCGTATGCGGCCTTTCCGGATAAGTCGGAAGGGGCGGTGCGCTTTATGTTGATGCGGATGCTGGACAAGGGACTGCTGATGAAGGTTTCCAAGAAGGTTTACTGGGTGGTGCCTTTTGACCAGGATGCCGAGGAGTTCCTGCCAGACTGGCATCTGCTGGCGGAGCCTCTTTCCGGAGGCGGCCGGTATTATATCGGCTATTATTCGGCCCTGCAGATCCACGGGCTCATTACACAGCCGTCGCTGAAGGAGCAGGTGGTGCGGGAGAAGCACAAGACAGAAACGGTTGTGCTGAAGGGCGTGGAGTTCCAGTTCATCTACCATAATGAGAAGCATTTCTTCGGGGTGAAGAAGGTGTGGATTGACTCGTACAACAAGGTGCCGTGCTCAGACCTTGAGAAGACGATGATTGACTGCCTGTATATGCCGGCGTATGCCGGGGGCATCATCGAGGTAGCGAAGGCGCTTTGGACAGCCCGGGAGAAGCTGGATTATGGGAAGTTGCTCTCATACGCCAGGCAGTTTGACAGCCAGGTGGTGATTAAGCGTCTGGGGTATCTGCTGGACAAGCTGGGGATTAAAACGGACATTATCGACCAGCTTCGCGGCCTGAGGAGTGCTGCGGTTTCGCCGCTGGATACGGAGGTGCCGAACGAGGGGAAGATTTCCACGAAGTGGAGCATCCGCCAGAATGTTGACATTGAAACGATCATTAACGCGATAAACAATTGATTCTATGATACGGCCTGCTGAAATTCAGAAGAAAGCGAACAAGGAGAGGGTGCGGGACACCCAGATTGAGAAGGATTACATCCTGACTTGGATTCTCACCGGCGTGGCGGCGAATGGGGTGCTGTCCAAGGCGCTGGCGTTCAAGGGTGGCACGGTGCTCAAGAAGTTCTACTTCAAGGACTACCGTTATTCGGAAGACCTCGATTTCACGCTTGTGGATGACAGCATTTCCAACGAGGCCATCCAGGATGTGTTCAAGGAAGTGTTCCAGTATGTCCGTGAGGAAGCCAATATCCCGCTTGCAATGGAGGATTTCGGCATCCACGAGACGGGGAATATCAATTTCTATATCACTTATGTGGGACCGCTGGGCGGCGTGGGTGCGAACAAGAGCGTGAAAGTGGACATCTCCAGGACGGAGAAGCTCTGTTTCAAGCTGGAGAACCGGCCGATGTTTGATTCATATACCGACCAGGAGGATTGCACGGTCCAGTGCTACTCCCTGGATGAGGTGATGACGGAGAAGATGCGTTCACTCCTGTCCAGAACCCAGCCGCGTGACTACTATGACCTTTGGTACTTGTCGGAAGAGGAAGGGATGGAGATGGCCGACCACCGCTATGAGTTTGAGGTGAAGGCCCGCCACAAGGGCCTTGATCCGGAATCCCTGCAGGAGAAACTGGAGGGGAAGATTGCGGTGTTCAAGTCCCGCTGGGAGAGTTCCATGAAGGACCAGATTGCCGAACTTCCGCCCTTCGATCAGGTTCACCGTGAACTGGGGAAGCATTTCCGGGCACTGTTCAAGTAGTCCTGTCACAAACTGGCAAGATATGCGCAGATGCCATCCTGGTTTTCTTTTCATAGTCGGACGCCCTGTCGGTGCAGTCGGTTCGGAGGCAGCCCATACATTATTGATATGGCAGAATCGATGGCTTCGCTCGACGAACGGCTCCGGGCTCCAGGATATCATCTCATGCTCTCCAGATATTCGGTGATCCCTTCAACGTGGGTATCCACCACGGCCTGCTTGCCGGCACGGCTCTGCAGAAACTCTAAATCTGTTCGATTATCCATATAGAACGACTCGGTGACGACGGCGGGGCACAGCGTCTTCCGGAGCAGATAGAAATTGCTCTCGATGTCCTGGTCTCCATCGGACCAGTCGGCCCGGATGCGACGGCCTGGGAAGTGCTTGATGGCGGCCTCGCAAAGGCAGGTGGCCAACTGGTCGGCAGCAGTCTGGCCGACGGAAGTGTAGCAGCTCCAGCCGGTGGCGTTCATCCACTTGGTGCCGTTGCCGGCAGCGTTGACGTGGATTGACATGAGGAGGACCTTTTTCTTGCCGTGCAGCAGGCACTGGGCGTTGACGCGGCGAACTCGCTCCTGCAGGGAGATATCGTCTTCTTCCGGGACCAGAAGCTCGGCGTTGATGCCACGGTCTTGCAGATCTGCTACGACGCGGGCGGCAATTTCACGATTATAGATACCTTCCCGGAATTCGCCATCGGGGGAGCGCTTGCCAGGAGTGAAGATTCCGTGGCCATTATCGACGAGGACAATCATTACTGTAGTAGTTACAGCAGCTCCCGATTCCCGTTGCTAAGATAGTGATTATTTGTGATGTGGGGAAATGTTTGTATCTTTGTGATGCCGGCGCGTGGCCATACGCGCGTTTGGCAGAACTCGTAAAGACCCGGGGGCTGTGATAGTTCCCGGGTCGATTATTCCAGCTGGCGTAGGAACAACGTTAAGAAGGTAGGAAAAAGGTAGGAAAATTCAAAAGAACAACCCCCTCTGAGATGCCTCAGAAGGGGTTGTCTGCGGTGCGGAAGGGACTCGAACCCTCGACCTCCGGCGTGACAGGCCGGCATTCTAACCAGCTGAACTACCGCACCATTTATGCGCTGGTCTGCGTTAAACGCGGATGCAAAGATACATACTTTTCCTTAAATTGCAAGAGTATTCTCAAAATTTTTGCTAAATTTGCATTTGTTTAGTTAGAGAATAGTTGTAATGGCGTTTTTATCTGGCTTGAGCCGGGCAGTTTTCCGTGGTTGCATATTAATCCTGGGGAGCCTTCTGATGTTGGGCGGTACGTCGCTCGCTCAGGAGGCGAGGAGTCGCGTGGAACTGTTTGCGGGGGCGGATGTCAATTACCGCTGCATTATGTTGAATGAGCGGGTGTACGACTTCCTTATATATGTGACACCCGGAGTCAAGTGGCATTTCGGCAACGGGTGGCTGGTGTCGGCCCAGGGGGCGATTCCGGTCGTGAACCAGTGGGCGGAATACTATAAGTATCCTAAGGTGAACATCGCCGACATCTCCCGCCAGTTGAATCTCGGCGCGCATCGTCTCAAACTGAGCGCAGGATTGTTCTCCAACGACAGATACGGCCTTGATGCAAAGTGGTTCTGGCCCGTGTGCGACTGGTTCGCGCTGGAGGCGCAGGCTGGCCTGACCGGCTACTGGACGATGTCGGGCGATTTCGGATTCAGCCCGATGGAGAGGCTTACCGGCCTGCTGTCGGCGCGTTTCTGGATTGAGCCGGCATCGACGGAGATCCGCATAACGGGCGGCCGTTACATTTATGCCGACTATGGCGCGAGGGTGGAGTGGTTGCGCCACTTTTCCAACTGCGTAAGCGTTGGAGCCTTCGTGCAGGCAGGCAACCGCTACGGCTCCGTGGCCGGCGGCAGGCGCTGGGGTGGAGGCGCGGTTTTCATCGTAATGCTCCCGTGGCAGGGGAAGGAGGGACGCGCGTTCAAGGTGCGCCCTGCATCCAACTTCCGCCTGACTTATGACTATTGGGCCGATCCGTACGGAATGAAGATGTACCGGACCGATCCGGAAGAGAACGAAAGGACTGGTAATTACAGCAACCCCGGGTGGGGATTTGGAAAATGAAGACTCTGAAGAACCTGGCCGTACTGGCCGCCCTCATCCTCGCCGCCGCCCCTGCCCGTGCGCAACTTTACTCGGGAATGGACGGCCTGCTGCACGTTCCTTCCGCAACGATTGCCGAAAACGGCCTGCTGAGGGCTGGAGTGCACGTGCTGAGCGAGAACTTTGCTGTTTCCGGATACGAGCCTCAGACCGTACCTACTTATTATATTTCACTTACCCCCTACGAGTGGGTGCAGGCGTCGTTTATGGGCACCGCCTGGAGGCGTGAAGATATTTATTATCCCGATCGTACGGTTTCCCTGAAAATCAGGCCTCTTAAAGAAGGCAAATGGTGGCCGTCAATCGCAATCGGTACCCAGGATCCGATAGGCACCGGCTTCTATACCAATTATTATGTTGCTGCGGCCAAGCATTTCCACGTGCTGGGCGGACTGTGGGGCATCAACGCCGCCTATCGTTACTACCGCAAGGAAGTCAACGCCAAGTGGACCGGAGTCGTGGGTGGAATCACTTTCCAGCCCGATTTCTACCGCGACCTGAGGATCGTAGGGGAGTGGAACGGCTCGGAAGTGGACCTGGGAGCGGATGCAAGACTGTTTGGCTTCCTGAGAGTTCAGCTGATTCTGCAAGATTTTCGGTATTTTTCCGGAGGAATATGCGTAGAATTTAAAAATTTATAATAACTTTGTGGCTTGTTTGAAATATATATACTTTAATTATACCTAAATGAAAGCAAAATTCATTGCCATCACCGTCCTTGCGGTCGCGATTGCGGGCATTTCCTGCACAAAGCACGACCCCTCCTATGACGAAGTAGTCGCCCCTACGGTTGATTTCGAACCTGCAGGCGAAGCCGTCATCAACCTTATCGGTAAAGTGACCGACAAGCAAGGAAAGCCGATTGCCGGAGCCTCCATCAACATCGCCGGCAAGATTGTTACCACCGACGCCAACGGTACTTACTCAGCTACCGTTTCCGCTGGTACTCTCAATGTCACCGCTACTGCTACCGGCAAGATTGCCAGGAGCGCAGAGGTGGTTATTGCCGACACTGGCAAATCCCAGACTGTAACTCAGAACTTCATCCTCTCTGATGCCGTTAACGTAACCTTCTCGGCTTCCAATAATGCAAAAGAAGAGACGGAGTACATCGTCCTTAACAACCGTGCCGAGGTATCCATCAAGGGTAGCGTCGTTTCCGACACCGAGGGCGCTACTTTCGGTCTGACCATCTTCTATGATGAGTCCGAAATCGGCGGCCAGAAGGCTGCTTCCACCAAGGCTTCCGAGACCGAGGAGGTCGTTCTCTTTGGTTTCGAGTTCTACCAGATCACCGGAACTCCCGGTGCAAAGGCTACCTTCTCCGTGACCATCAACAAGGAAGTTCAGGACAACGTGAAGGTCAAGTACCGCACCGCCGACGGCACCTGGCAGCAGCAGTTCTACACCGCCGCTCCCGGTGAGATTACCATCAAGAACGCCCCGACCGGTTTCTACGCCGTATTCTGCGATGTTACAATGGCAGTCAACGAGGCCTCCAAGATCAGCCTTGAGGTCGATCCTTCCGAGGTTGACAACCTCTATGGCGACGCTCCCGTCTCCGTGGACAAGATCAACTACACCTACTACTCCGGCCTCCTCATCGATACCGCCCAGGCTCCCGACCAGATGACCGCTCTCCTCCTTGAGAAACTCGCTTACTACTATGGTATCACACGCGAATCCATCAACGAGGACAAGGCTATCTCCGTTACCATCCCCGTTGGTATCGCAATGAATTTCGCCGCTACCCAGAAGACTTACAACATAGTATTCTCCAAGGGTAACAAGAAAGCCGTTGGTCTCCTTTACGGCGAGGTCGAGTTCGGCTCCTCTTCCCGCAACCGCAAGCACACCGGTGGCGGTAACTGATTTTAAGTCATAAAGCTGATAAGATCATGAAGAAAATTATCATTACCCTTTGCATACTTGCAAGCGTGGCAGCCGTTCTGCCCGTCTCTGCACAGAATAAGACCTATCAGTCCAAGAAGGCCAAGAACGCTCCCACCTCCGGCTTGTTCATAGCTGTGAACGGTGGCCCTGAGTTCGGTGTAGGTACCTTCAGGAGCTTCGCAGGAAGCCGTACTGCCAAACTCGGCATCGACTACGGTGCAGAACTTGGCTATCGCTTCTCTCCCGCTTTCTCCATCGCCCTTGCTTTTAGCAACGGTAATGTGAACACCATCGCACAGGATTGCTGCAAGGATCTCTGGTACGAGCCCGCAACCGGCGCACGTTATACCACGAAGACTGCCCCTACCGCAACCGCAGTATCTTATGCTGATATGCAGGCCGCAACCAAGGCTATGAGCCTTGTCCTGCGTCCCAGCCTCAACCTCATCGGCCTCTTCAACAAGAAGTCAGCTCTTAGCCTCGAGCTCGGTCCCCAGGCCGGCGTTGTCCGCACTGAGACTGTCCTCGACCTCGGATCCAAGGCTTCCGCCAAGGCTTTCGACGCCCAGTGGCACCTCGCAGCCGGCGGTCAGGCCGCTCTCGGTTGCAAGCTTGGCCGTCACCTTCAGGCCTCCATTTACGGTGGTGTCAACTTCCTGATGGACAAGAAGCCTGAGGCCAACGCCATCGACGGTCGCTTCGACTGCATCCCTTACTTCGCTGAGGTGCAGGATGGAAAGATCAACGGTCACGTCGAGAACTTCCTCTTCGACTGCGGTCTCAAGCTTGGCTGGAACTTCTAGTCTCGTTTGAAACTATAATATAGAGGCCGGCCTGAAAAGGTCGGCCTCTTTTTTTGCGTGCGGCTCCCAGTGTCAGCGAAAATAAGTATATTTGTAAGTTATGTTGATAAAGGGCGCAAGGGTAAACAACCTGAAGGACGTCACGCTGGAGATCCCGCGCGGCAAGCTGGTGGTGATTACCGGCATTTCCGGCAGCGGCAAGTCCAGCCTGGCGTTCGACACCCTTTTTGCCGAGGGCCAGCGGCGCTTCGCCGAGAGCCTCAGCTCCTACGCCCGCCAGTTCCTGGGCAGGATGAACAAGCCCGACGTTGACGGCATCGAAGACATCCCTCCGGCAATCGCGATTGAGCAGAAGGTCAACGTCAAGAACCCCCGCTCCACCGTAGCCACTACTACGGAAGTATATGATTACCTGAGGCTCATCTTCGCCCGTATCGGCCGCACTTACAGCCCCGTAAGCGGCGGAGAAGTCCGCAAGGAAGGCCCGGCCGACGTGCTCCGCTGGCTGGAGTCCGAATCCGCTGGAACCGGCACGGCAGGCTCCCTCCCCGAGCCCCACTTCATCCTGGCAAACCTCGGCTGGGCCGGCCGTACCGACCGCACGGAGCTCCTCCTTCAACTCAAGGAAGACGGTTACAACCGCCTCTGGGCGGACGGCCGTCCTGCAAAGATTGAAGATATCCTTAAATCGCAGGAGGAGCCGCAGGAGGCCTGGTTGCTGATAGACCGATTCAGCACGCTGGAAGACCGCCAGCGCCTGCTCTCCAGCATCAACGACGCCTTCTCCCGCGGCGACGGGATAATGGCGGTGGCTACGGCAGCAGGCATACAGAAGCAGTTCTCCAGCCGCTTCGAGCTCGACGGTATAAAGTTCCTGGAGCCCGACGATTATCTCTTCAGCTTCAACAGCCCGCTGGGCGCCTGTCCCGTGTGCGGCGGCCTCGGCAAGATAATCGGCATCAGCGAAGACCTCGTCGTCCCCGACAAGACGAAATCCGTCTACGACGGCGCCATAGCCTGCTGGCGCGGCGACAAGATGGGCTGGTTCCGCGAGCATCTCGTGCAACTGGCCCCGCAGTACGGTATTGATGTATTCAAGCCCTATTGCGAACTCACGGAGGCAGAGAAGGATGTGCTCTGGAACTCCAGAGCCGGACGTGACGCCGACAACGCCATCGTCGGCATCAACGAATTCTTCGAATGGGTGGAGACCCAGCGCTACAAGATACAGTTCAAGTTCATGCTGAGCCGTTTCAGCGGACGCGCGACCTGCCAGGCCTGCAAGGGCTCGCGCCTAAGGAAAGAGGCCCTGTACGTCCGCGTGGGCGGCAAGACCATTGCCGAACTCCTGGCAATGAACGTGCGCGACCTGCTGCAGTTCATGCAGGAACTGCAACTCACTGAGTCCGAGGCGCAGGTCGCCGCCGAACCAAGGTCAGAAATCATCTCCCGCCTCAAGTGCATAGATGACGTTGGCCTGGGCTATCTTACCCTCAACCGCGCCTGCAACACCCTTTCCGGCGGCGAGAGCCAGCGCATCAACCTGGTTACGGCCATCGGCTCCAGCCTCGTTGGCTCAATGTATATACTTGACGAACCGAGCATCGGTCTGCATCCCCGTGATACCGAGCGTCTTATCAAAGTGCTCAAGCGCCTGCGCGATCTTGGCAACACGGTCATAGTGGTGGAGCACGATGAAGAAATCATCCGCTCCGCCGACTGGCTCATCGATATGGGTCCGCGGGCAGGGGAGTTCGGCGGCCGCGTCATCTTCGAAGGCTATCCCGGCAACTATACCAACGCCCAGCTGGAGGAGTCGCTCACCCTGCAGTACCTTGACGGCCGCCGGCACCGCTACGTGCGCACGCGGCGCCCCTGGGAGTACAGCATCACGGTGGAGGGCGCCCACGAGCACAACCTTAAAGACATCGACGTGCGCATTCCGCTCGGCGTGCTCACGGTCGTCACTGGCGTAAGCGGCTCCGGCAAGTCGAGCCTCGTAGGCGACATACTGTATCCGGCCCTGCAGCGCAGGCTCACGGACTCCGGCGACCTCCCGGGCGTATTCCGCGGGCTCGCCGGCAACCTCGACCGCATCGACCGCGTGGAGTACGTGGACCAGAATCCCATAGGCCGCAGCAGCCGCTCCAACGCCGTAACTTACCTCAAAGCATACGACCCGATACGCGAACTCCTCGCACGGCAGCAGTACGCCAAGATTAACGGATTCGGCCCCAACTACTTCAGCTTCAATGCGGAAGGCGGGCGCTGCCCCGAGTGCCAGGGCGAGGGCGTGGTGAAGATTGAGATGCAGTTTATGGCAGACGTCACAATGGTGTGCGACGAGTGCGGCGGCAAGCGTTTCAAGCCCGACGTTCTGGAGGTCCGCTACCGTGGCAAGAATATCGACGACATCCTGAAAATGAGCGTGCGCGAGGCCTCCGATTTCTTCGCCGAGGATGACGATCCGGAGGCGCGCGAAGTGGTCGAGCGTCTCCGGCCGCTGCTCGACGTGGGCCTCGGATACATACGTCTGGGCCAGAGCAGCAGCACCTTGAGCGGAGGTGAAAGTCAGCGTATCAAACTCGCTTACTTCCTTAGCCTTAGTAGGCGTAACAAGAAGTCTGAGCGCATACTCTTCATCTTCGACGAACCTACTACCGGCCTGCATTTCTACGACGTGGAGAAGCTGCTTAAGAGCTTCGACGCGCTGCTGGATGCCGGCCATTCCCTGGTGGTGGTGGAGCATAACCCCGACGTGATACGCAGCGCCGACTGGATAATCGACCTTGGTCCCGATGCCGGTGACGAAGGCGGGCGGGTAGTCTTCGAGGGCACTCCGGAACAGTTGAAATCCGCCGATACTTATACTGCCAAATATCTCTAAAAAAGATTATATTTGTAGGATATGAAACGAATTCTGATATACGCTGCGGTGCTGCTGGGCGTCATTGCCTGCACTGCAGAACCGATTGAACTTGATTCTGAAATACTTGAGCCGCTGACCGTGTCGGCCGGTTTTGACGATCAGGGCAGCAAGGTCCGTCTCGACGGCACCAAGACGCTCTGGGAGGAGAACGACAGGATTGCCATTTACGATGGCAAAGCCCTGAGGGAATTCGTCCTGGTTTCCGGAGCCGGTACC
The DNA here is from genome assembly GCA_002309995.1 of Bacteroidales bacterium UBA1197. GTDB lineage: Bacteria > Bacteroidota > Bacteroidia > Bacteroidales > UBA932 > Cryptobacteroides. Next base: position 8,499 of record DBYB01000046.1, on the reverse strand, counting down.
AAATCCGCGTCGTTCAGCGGCGAAGTGGCTGCAACTGCAACTTCGCTCACAGCCGTATATCCCTATTCAGCAGCGACTCTTGAGAGCGGCATACTCAATATGGTCATTCCCACCGAGCAGACGGCCAATGCACACGGTGCAGACCCGAACGCGTTCGTTATGCGCGCCTCTGCAAGCAAAGGCAGCTCGCTGAGCTTCCGCAATATGGTGGGCCTGCTGCGCTTTACCGTTCCCGCAGGTGTTACCGAACTGCAGCTGATGCCCGGCGGTCACGATGTAGTCAAGGTTAATCTGCCCGGTACCGCAGGGACATACGATGCGGCGCTGCTTCCCGGCACTTACGACGGCCTTACCGTTCTCAGCAAGGCCTCCGGAAAGTGGTACCTGAAGCATACCGACAATGATATAAAGGTGACCAGGAGCCACATCTCCAAACTCGGCTCCCTGCCTCTCGAAAACGAAGTCATCCCCATCAGTGACGCATCCGGGATGGCGGCCTTCCTCAAGGCTGCAACGGCATCCAATACCGGGAATTACATACTCCTGAACGATATTGCCCTGCCGTCCAACTCAGTTACGGCCACCGGCTTCGGCGGAAGCCTCAACGGCCTCGGCCATACCGTATCAGGTATCAGCAAGCCCCTGTTCGCCACCTGCAACGGCAGCGTGTCCAATATGGTCCTTGCGGGTTCCATCAAGACCACGACTCTCGAAACCGCAGCGCTTGCCGTCCGCAGTTACAGTAGCATCTCCAACGTTACCAGCAAGGTCGCCGTGTCCGTTACGGCTTCCGCAGCAGTCTCCGATCCCATAGTGCTCGGAAGCATCTCTGCATATGCCTTCGGCCCCATCGAGAATTGCTCGAACGAGGCGGCCGTGAGCTTCGCCGGTTCGTCTTCCGTAAAGGCTGTTGCCATTGGCGGAATCGCCGGATACAGCGAGGCCGCGCTGACCGGTTGCTCCAATACGGGAGCGGTCAGCCTCAGCGCCAAGTATGGCAGCGGAATGACGGCGCTCGGTGCCATCGCCTCATCTGCGTCCAACCTGGGAGGTATCGTTGGTGCCGCATCAGCAGGCTTCAGCGCCACTGAGTGCGTCAACGGCGGTGCAGTTACTTACGTCAACGACGCCATCAACAGCGCCACGGAGATTTACCAGCGCTGCCAGATTGGCGGCGTGGCAGGTTCTCCTTACGGCAACATCTCCTCCTGCCGCAATACCGGCAGCATCTCCGTCACGGCAACCACTACCGACGGCTCGGCCTATTCAGCCAACAACTATATCTTCGACGTCGGCGGCATCAGCGGCGGCAGCTTCCACGAGACGGCCAACTATCAGGATTTCAACGACCACACCAGCATCACCGACTGTGCGAACGAGGGCGACATCGACATCCATCTGGATGCTTCCAAATCCAATTCGCCCATCGGAGGTATAGTCGGATGGCCCAACGGTGAGAAGGCGGGCGTCTCCAACGTGGTCTCAGGCTGTACCAACGCCGGATCCCTCACTATGGCCGGCCAGGGCAAGGTGCGCGTCGGCGGCGTAATGGGCGGCACCGGCAGTCTGGACCATTGCTCCAACAGCGGCCGCATCTACATCGCATCGGCAAATAGCGGTTCGCAGGCCGCCGGTATAGCGGCATTCCACTCTCAGGATCACGCCCTCTATGCCTGCACCAACACCGGAGATGTCGTTTCCAAGGTCACGCTGTTCGGCCTGGGCGGCCTCATCGGCTGCCACGGCGGAGTCGACCTTACTTCCAGTGCGGCCTGCAAGGTGCTGTGCTCCATCTCCAGCGACGCCAGCGACCGTTCCGGAGTGGGAATGGTGCTCGGTACGTATAATAAGGAAACCACCAAGAATGTGGTTCTCGGCACCGAGGCCGAACCTATCGAGGTGCGCGGCATGGTTACTGTCGCCGGCAAGGGTGTCACGCTCAATACCTCCAACTTCACCGACTTCCTGACGGGTACCTCGTACGCGTCATCAACGCACGTGGTCTATGCCTACTGCGATACTGAGGCTCCTGCATCGCTCTATTATGCAGAAGGCACCGTGAAGTACACCGATGGCAAGCCCGCCTCCGGCGTAACCGTGAGCGACGGCTTCCGCGTAGCCGTGACGGACGCCCAGGGCAAATACACCCTCACTACGAGCGAAGACACCTGGTACATTTACGTATCCCTGCCTTCCGATGCCGCCGTCACGAAGAAATCCGACGGCAGGCCCGACTTCTTCACCCGCTACGAGTATCCGTCCACCCAATACGACTTTACGCTCACGCGCCAGGCGGTGGAGAACGAGTTCGCAATCTTCGCGATGGCCGATCCTCAGGCCCATTACGCGAAGCGCAGCCCGCAGACCATCGCGGATACCGACCGCTTCCTCGCCGAGGCCGTCCCTGCAATCAACACGCAGATTGCTGCGCAGAACGTTCCGTGCTACGGAATCACCCTGGGCGATATTGTATATTCCGAGGGTTCGCGCAACTCCAATTCCGGAATGAGCACGATGAGGAGCCATTTCAGCAAGGTGAATATGCCGGTGTTCCAGACTATGGGCAACCACGACTACACCTTCTTCTACAACAGCAGCAACCCCATCAAGACGGATGCCACCAGCAGTACGGTGTACCTCAAGGCGCAGCGCAAGTTCGAGGATGCCTTCGGCCCGGTGAACTATTCCTTCAACCGCGGCAAAGTGCACTTCGTGTGTATGCGCGACATCATCTTCGACAGTACTACCGACGCCTCCTCGTACCACGGCGGATTCACCGACGACCAGTACACCTGGCTCCAGAAAGACCTCGCCAACGTGCCCAAGTCCAATATGGTGGTGCTTTGCGTGCATATTCCGATCCGTGGCGTCACAAGCAACGAACACGTAGGCGACGTGCTCACCCTCATGAAGGCTTATACCAGGGCGAAGATATTCTCGGGCCACACGCACTATAAGCGTTATCAGGCCAATGTCAACTCTACCGGCGTATCCGAGCACATCCACGCGGCCGTCTGCGGACAGTGGTGGTGGAGCAACATCGAAGGCGACGGCACGCCCAACGGCTACACCGTATATCGCTTCAGCGGCACCTCGATGGTGGACGAGTATTTCATCGGCCAGAACACCCATATGAACACCCGCGACTACCAGATGCGTATCTACCGCGGCAACCTCAAGACCGGCGGTCAATATGCATACTTCCAGTGGCCGCACGACAGCAAGAAGCTGATGATCAACGTGTTCAACGGCGACAGCCGCTGGACTGTGAAGGTCTATGAGAACGGCACACTCAGCGGTACCGCCTCGCTCGTCTCCTACAGCAGGCAGACCTGGGACAGCGTCACTGCAGGCTCCACTTATGCCGTATCCACGGCTTCCAGCCAGGACTGGTGGGCTATCGGCTACCATATCGGCGTGAAGGGCCGCGGCCGCACCGGCACCTCGTACTATACCAGTATGTTCCATATGTACACCTACACGCTCAAGAATGAGAACGCGAGCGTGAGGGTGGAGGCGACCGACCCGTACGGCAGGGTGTACTCCTGCGAAGACGTGATATCCACCGACTGCTGGTATCCCGATTACATCAAGCTCGGTAATGTCAACTGATACCCTGTTCGACCCGCTGCGCCGCAAGGACGTGGCCGCAACGCCGGAGGAGACGGTACGCCAGTGGTTCATAGGCGTGCTGCTGAACTCCTGCGGCGTGCCCCGTCACCTGATGATGAGCGAGGTCTCCATGAAGCTGGGGGCCAAGAACTGGCGGGCCGACATATTGGTGTACGACAGAGCCGGAGCGCCGCTGACGGTGGTGGAATGCAAGCGGCCGGACGTGGCGCTCGATGCCGCCGTGGCCGCGCAGGCGATGCGATACAACCAGGTGCTGAACGTCAGCTGCCTGATACTGACCAACGGCAAAGCCACCTACGCCTACCGCCGCTCCGGCGACGGATTCGAACCCTTGAGTGAACTTCCCGCTTACGATAAGATGCTATGCCTACGCTGATGCCCCAGTTCCTTGCCCGTCCCATCTTCCGCATAATCAGCGACACCGCTGCGGAAAGGGGCGTAAAGGCTTTCGTGATAGGCGGTTACGTACGTGACTGCCTGCTCGGCCGCGAGTGCTGCGACATCGACGTCGTAGTGGAGGGCAGCGGAATCGAATTCGCCCGGGCCGTAGGGGAGAAGTGCCGCAGCAACGTGTCGTACTTCCCCAGTTTCGGCACCGCGATGCTCAGGTATCACGGCGACGAGATTGAATTCGTGGGCGCCAGGCGCGAGTCCTACAGGCGCGAGTCGCGCAAGCC
>DBYB01000046.1:3970-4110 GCA_002309995.1 Bacteroidales bacterium UBA1197 | reverse complement strand
TACGGCGAACTGGTCGATCCGTTCGGAGGCGTGCAGGACCTTGCCCTCGGCATAATCCGCACCCCGCTGGATCCGCTGGTGACTTATTCCGACGACCCGCTGCGAATGCTGCGAGCGGTACGTTTCGCGGCCAAACTCAG
>DBYB01000046.1:3663-3841 GCA_002309995.1 Bacteroidales bacterium UBA1197 | reverse complement strand
TGGACGAGGCCGGCCTGCTGCCGCATATCCTGCCGGAAATCAGCGCGCTGAAGGGCGTCGAGACGGTTGACGGCAAGGGCCACAAGGACAACTTCGAGCACAGTCTCGCGGTGCTTGACAACGTTGCCGCCGTGTCCGACAGTGTGCCGCTCCGCTGGGCTGCACTGCTGCACGACAT
>DBYB01000046.1:2659-3472 GCA_002309995.1 Bacteroidales bacterium UBA1197 | reverse complement strand
GACATCACCTCCAAGAATCCGGTGAAGGTGGCGCGTATCCGTTCCAATTTCGAACTGGTCAAGCGCAAACTTGCGGTCGTGGAGGAGAAGGACCGGATACGCAACTTCAAGAATCCTATCAACGGCGAGTACGTTATGTCGCTTTTCGGAATTCCTCCGTGCCAGGAGATAGGTATGCTGAAGGAGGCCGTGAAGGAGGCTATACTCGACGGAGTCATCGGGAACAATTTCGAAGAGGCTGATGCGTTTATGCGCCGTAAGGCGGAGGAGATGGGCCTCCATGCGAAATAAGTATCTCTCCTACATACGCGATATCCGCCGGTACTCTCCGAGGACCTGCGGGATTTATGCGGAGGTGTTGCAGGCCTACGTGGAATTCTGCGAGGGCTCGGAAGACTGGCCCGTGATCCTGAATGTCAATGCCCTGCGCGCCTACGAAGTGCATCTGTTCGATGAGCGTGGGCTGTCGGCCCGCACCGTGGCCCAGCACCTCAGCGTGCTGAGCGGCTTCTGCCGGTTCCTAATCCGCCAGGGGGTGCTGCAGAGCAATCCGGTGCATCTGGTTAAGCGCCCGAAGCAGGAGAAACGGCTCCCCGTTTTTTATAAGGAACAGTCGATGGAGGCCTATTTCGAGGGCACGAAGGGCGACCCCGAATTCGGCACCTACGAGCAGAAACTGAACCGGTTGATAATCAGCCTGCTTGCGTCGTGCGGCCTGCGCCGGGCGGAATTGATAGCGCTGAACGTTGGGAGCGTTGACTTCAAGCGGCAGGTGCTCCGGGTACGGGGAAAGGGAGATAAAATGCGAGAAAT
>DBYB01000046.1:2399-2632 GCA_002309995.1 Bacteroidales bacterium UBA1197 | reverse complement strand
TATATTTGAGTGCAGTCAGTTCTTTGAACGAAGATGCCTATTCGCCTGAAGCCCCGCTTCTGCGCACCCGCAAAGGCGCCAGGCTCTATCCGGTGTATGTGGACAGGGTAGTCAAAAAGGAACTCGCGGCAGTGCCCGACATTACGGTACGCCGCTCGCCGCACGTACTGCGTCACACCCTGGCCACCGAATTGCTCGCCGGAGGAGCCGACCTCAATTCCATCAAGGAACTG
>DBYB01000046.1:590-2375 GCA_002309995.1 Bacteroidales bacterium UBA1197 | reverse complement strand
GGTATATACGCACAATTCCATCGAACGGCTGCAGAGTGTTTATAAAAACGCCCATCCGAGGGCTAAAAACGGAGGTAAAAATGGAGATTAAACTCAAAGCCCTGAAGTTCGACGCCGGTGAGAAGCTCACCGCCTTCGTCGAGAAGAAAGTGTCCCGCCTGGAGAAATTCTTCCTTCCCGGTGTGGCTCCCGAAACAGAAGTCTCCCTTGAGGACGTAAAGGAAGGCAAGAAGGCCAAACTTCACATTCACCTTCCCGGAGACGACCTCATCATCGAAAGGGTCGCCGACACCTTCGAAAACGCAATCACCGGTGCAGTCGATGCGATGAAGGAAAAACTCACACGCACCAAGGAAAAATTGTTTGACAAATAGACCGCTGCAGAGCGGATATGTTAAAGGCGGCCGGTTGGCCGCCTTTTTTATTTGCAGAAGTGTTCGTACAGACGTGTGAGAGTGCCGTTGATGACGTTGCGCGGCCCGCTCTCGTCGATGCGCGTGCCGCTGCTCATCATCACGAGCCCGAAGGACCGGTCAGGGGCGAAGAACATAGCGCTGCGGAGTCCGTAAGCGCCGCCCGTATGGCCGACGAGGGTGACACCGGGAATGCGCTCGTCGGTGATGCACATGGCAAGGCCGTAATGCTCGTCGTCGGAGCGCGGAGTCTGCATAGAGCGGGAAGATTCTTCGCTGATGATCTGCACGCCGTCGGGCGAGGTGCCGTATCCCATGTGCATCATCATGTAGCGCGCCAGGTCGCAGGCCGAAATCTTCATGCCGCCGGTGGGGGAGAACAACGGTGCGTCGTATCCGAAACGGTAATTGGATATCTGCTCACTGCGGGGCTCATAGGCGGCGGTGCTTTCCACCATGCGGTCTTCTTCGGAGTTGTAGGCGTAGAGTTTTACGAAACGGGATGCGTCAAGCGAATCGACACAGTATCCCCCGTACAGATGCAGCGGCTCCAGCACGTGGGCCCGTACATAATTGTCGAAGCGCTCGCCGGAAAGCTTCTCTATAAAAGTGCCGATGAGGTTGAAATTCAGGTTGCAGTATTCGTAGCCCGTGCCAGGCTCATAGTCGTTGTAACACAGCGCACAGTCGGGATTCGTTTCCGGATTGATGCTGTCGATGCTGAAATAGCCCTGGCTGTCGTTAAGGCTGGAGGTGTGCGACAGCATCATTTCCAGGGTTATTACGGTGTCAGGGTATTTGGGATTGCGGATAGGGAAGCCGGCGAGCGTGCTTGCATCGGTGTCGAGAGTCACAAGGCCCTTTTCCACCAGCTGCAGGATTGACACTGCACTGAAGGACTTGGAGATGGACGCAATGCGGAACAGCGAATTGTCCTGAACGGGAGCACCGGTTTCGAGGTCGGCGACGCCGAAGTTCTCGTGATAGACTATCCTGTTGTCTTTGACTACGGCGACGGCGAGTCCGACGTTGCCGATCTCTTCACGGAAAGCCTCGATATCTTCGCGGAAGGCTTTTTCGCGGCTGTTGCAGGAGCAAATGAGCGGCAGCAGTGCCACCAGTATGAGAAAGATTCGTTTCATATTTATAAATAATCGATTTCCATGTCCCAGGTCCAGTTGGGGAAGTACAGGTTGCCGCCAGCCCATTCGACTTCGCCGCGCTGGAAGTCGACGGTCTCGCTCCGGGGATACTTTTTGGCGGGGATGAGTTCACCGCTGTAGTCGGTGTTGACGTACATGCGATAGGAGTCTATGCCGCCGAGGTAGAAATATCGGGACTGGGGGTGGGCTGAAAGATAGCTGCCACAGGC
>DBYB01000046.1:318-529 GCA_002309995.1 Bacteroidales bacterium UBA1197 | reverse complement strand
GCATCATGAATCCGCTCTGGAAATGCGCAGGTATGCCTTTGTAACGGCACATTGTAAGCAGCAGCAGGGTCACTTGCCCGCAGTCGCCGTGGTGTGCGCCTAGGACGTATTCGGGTATGTTGTCGAGGGTGGAATACTCGCGGGCCGATGCCCAGGGGTAGTTGGCGTCGATGTACTCGAACATCGCCTTTGCCTGCAGGTAGGGATTGTC
>DBYB01000046.1:0-235 GCA_002309995.1 Bacteroidales bacterium UBA1197 | reverse complement strand
AGGGCAGAATCTCGGCATGCTCGAGGTCGTTCCATTCGCCGCTGGCGGTGAACTCAAATTCTTCGATGAAGGCGGTGGGCTTGTCTTTGACTGCTTTCGCCTCCATGTAGAGGGTGCTGTGGCAGGTCTTGTCACCGGAGAAAACAGGATTCGGGTGATTGGCGGAGATGAAGCGCACATCGGTCTGTCGGGGGACGTCGGAACGCGGGAAGGGGAGCCAGCACCTGATGGTCTT
>DBYB01000029.1:25296-46847 GCA_002309995.1 Bacteroidales bacterium UBA1197 | reverse complement strand
CCCACCGGCAAGTTCGTCATCGGCGGCCCTGCCGGCGACACCGGACTCACAGGACGCAAGATAATAGTGGATACCTACGGCGGACGCGGAGCGCACGGCGGCGGGGCCTTCTCCGGGAAGGACTCCTCCAAGGTGGACCGCAGCGCCGCCTATGCCGCACGCCACATCGCAAAAAATCTCGTGGCGGCCGGCGTGTGCGACGAGTGTCTGGTGCAGATAGCATACGCTATCGGTGTGGCCGAGCCAGTGAGCATCTTCGTAGAGTCCTACGGCAGCGCGCACGTGGACGGCGGCGACGCCTACATAGCCTCAAGGGTGCGCGAACTCTTCGACCTCCGTCCGGCCGCCATCGTGCGCCGTTTCGGGCTCAAGAACCCCATCTTCTCCCCCACCGCCGCCTACGGACACGTGGGCCGCAAGCCCTACAAGGCGGTCGTAACCATTCAGGGCGAGCAGCGCGAGGTGCAGTTCTTCGGCTGGGAGCTGCTGGATATGGTTGACGAAATCCGTAAAGCCTTCGGCTTATGAGTTCCCGAAAAGAAAAACAGCACCGCGTGCAGATCAGCAACAAGCGGGCGTCGTTCGACTACGAGTTCCTCGAGCAGTACGATGCCGGCATAGTGCTGGTGGGCACGGAGATAAAGTCGCTGCGGGCCGGAAAAGCCTCGCTGGCCGACGCCTGGTGCTATTTTTCCGGAGGCGAACTCTATGTCAAGGGGATGAACATCTCCACCTATTTCTGGGCCTCAAAGTGGGGCAGCCACGAGCCGGCGCGCGACCGCAAGCTGCTGCTCACCCGCCGCGAACTGCGTCACCTGGAGCAGGCGACCAAGACCAAAGGCCTCACGATAGTGGCAGTACGGGCGTACATATCTGAGAACGGCTATGCCAAGCTGCACATAGCGCTGGCGCGCGGCAAGAAGGAATTCGACAAGCGCGCTACGATACGCGAAAAAGATATCCGCAGGGAACTCGAACGCGGCTAGACAAGCCTGCAGAGCAGGGTCGCCTGAGTGCAGTCAACTACCTCAACCTCAACGGTATCGCCCGCACGATGCTCCGTGTCGGGCCACACGCACATCTTATTGGTGCCGGTGCGACCGCACAGTTCCTCGGGGTTGCGTTTCGACGGTCCCTCCACCAGTACGGCGAAGCGTTTGCCCACATCGTTTCGGTTGCTCTCGAGCGAGAGACGGTTCTGCAGGGCGATAATTTCTTCCAGGCGCCTGGTCTTGACTTCCTGAGGCACGTCGTCGGGGTACTTGCGGGCCGCGAGGGTTCCGGGGCGCTCGGAATAATAGAACATATACGCAGCGTCGAACTGCACCTCCTCGAAGAGGCTCAGGGTATCGCGGTGGTCTTCCTCGGTCTCGCTGCAGAATCCGGCAATCACGTCGGTGGAAATAGCGCAATCGGGCATAATGCGCCTGATTGCCGTCACACGGTCGAGGTACCAGGCACGGGTGTAGCGCCGGCGCATCTTCTCCAGGATGCGGTCGGAGCCTGACTGTACGGGCAGATGTATATGGTGGCAGATGTTGGCGTGGGACGCCATCACCTCAAGCACCTCGTCGGAGATGTCCTGGGGGTTGGAGGTGGAGAAACGCACCCGCAGTCCCGGACAGGCCTCGGCAACCATCTTAAGCAGGCCGGCGAAGTTGCATCCATCATATATATAGGAATCGACGTTCTGCCCGAGGAGCGTTATCTCCTTGTACCCACGGGAGCCGCAGTCGCAGGCCTCGCGCACTATGGTATGCCAGTCACGGCTGCGTTCGGCACCACGGGTGTAAGGAACTACGCAGTAGGAACATACGTTGTTGCAGCCGCGCATTATGGAGATGAAGGCGGAGACGCCGTTCCTGTCGAGACGCACGGGGACAATCTCGGCATAAGTCTCTTCCCGCGAAAGCTGTACGTTAATCTGCGGCTGGCCGGGCGCTGCATTCTGCAGGAGCACAGGGAGCGAACGGTAGGCGTCGGGACCTGCAACTATATCCACCTTCCCGCTCTCCAGAAGTTCTTCCTTCATTCTTTCGGCCATACAGCCAAGAATGCCGACGAGCACCTCCGGCCTGGCTTTCTTTTGCAGGTAGAACTGCTCGATGCGGCCGTGGATACGCTGCTCGGCGTTGTCGCGCACCGAGCAGGTATTAGCCATAATTACGTCGGCCTCCGACATATCTTCCGTGCGCTCGTAGCCGTGAGGCGCAAGCAGGGCGAACACGACTTCGGTATCTGCCACGTTCATCTGGCAGCCGTAAGTCTCTATGTACAGTTTTTTCACTTTACGCGTATCTTGCGGCCTATGCTGAGCACGGTGGTGGGCTTGAGGCCTTGGTTGAGACTGCATATGTGCGACACGGTCGTACCATACTTCTTGGCAATGCCGGAGAGGGTGTCGCCGGAGCGGATGGTGTGATACTTCATTGCCGCCCTTTCCTTGGCGATGCGTTCCTCTTCGGCCCGTATCTGCTCCTCAGTCATATAGATTTCCTCTTCCTCGTCGATGGACTGCGGCACGTACTTGCTGTGCGGCGACAACTGGCTGCGTTTGAGCACGAAGACGTTCTTGCGCAGGACGCCCTCTTCGAAGTCGATTATCCACTGGGGGTCGAAGGCGTGGCCGTGGTAGCGGGTCTCGAAGTGAAGGTGAGGTCCGGTGCTGCGGCCGGTGGAGCCGCCCAGGCCTATCAGATCGCCGGCGCGGACCCAGTCTCCGCAGGCCACTTCAATCTTGGAAAGATGGCCATAGATGGTCTCAAGGCCGTTTTCGTGGCGCACGATAACCATATTGCCATAGCCCCTGTGACGCTCGGCCAGGCGCACCCGGCCGTCGAACGCACAGTACACCGGCGTGCCGGTGGGATAAGGCAGGTCCACTCCGGTATGAGGGCGGCCTCTCCTGTATCCGAACTTGGAGAATACCTTGCACTTGTAAGGGCAGGCGAACTTGCTCAGAGTGTCCACAAGGCATATCGTAGTGCGGTAATGTATGCTGTCCATCGGCTCCCTTGTGTAGGGATTCACGATGTGCTCGTCCCAGTTCTTGATGAAAAGGGAGTCGGCCTGAAGAGCCTCGATGTTCTTTATCAGGTACCAGGTGTTGTCGTCGCAGAGCACGATGCGCACGCGGGTGTCGCCTACATCAAGCGTATCCACGGGAGAGCCCTTGCCCGGAGCGAAACTGATGCTGTCGCTCTGGGCAAAAGCTGAAAAAGTCAGTGATAAGGCTAAGAGTATCGGGAAGAGCTTTCTCATCAGGCACGCACTCCCCCGAACTGCTTCTCTATGATTTCCTGTACTTCCTTGATCTTGGCGTGGAGCACTTCGTCGGTAGTAGCCTCGCAAATAAAGCGGAGGTACGGCTCAGTGTTGGATGGACGGATGTTGAACCACCAGTCGGGATACTCGGCGCGGTAGCCGTCGAAGTCCATAAATGCGTCCGGCTTGGCCTGTGCGAAGAAATGGTCGCGCACGGCGTCCATTGCGCCCTTCTTGTCCTCTACGCGGAAGTTGATTTCGCCGGAGTTGCGGTAGCGGGTGAGCTTGTCTATCTCGCCGCTGAGCGTGAGGCCCTTCTTCTTGAGGGCGGACACGATGCGCAGCACGATGATGGAAGCCAGCATTCCGCTGTCGGAGTAGAAGAAATCCTTGAAATAATAGTGTCCTGCGAGCTCGCCGCCCCAGAGGCCGTCTATCTCGCGGAGCTTGGGAGCAGCGAAGGCGCGGCCCACACGCCAGGTATGCATCTCGGCACCGTAGTCGGCGAGGAATTCGCCCACTGCCTTGGAAGAACGGATCTCCTGCAGCACGCGGGGGTTCTTCGCTCCCCTCTCATCGCAGAAATAGTAGGCCATAAGCGCGATGATGAGGTCGGGGGCCACGAAGCGGGCCTTGTCATCTACGAACATCACGCGGTCTGCGTCGCCGTCGTAGATTACACCGATGTCTGCCTTTACCTTTGCCACAAGATTGCGGAGAGGCTCCACGTTCTTGGGGATCAGAGGGTTGGGCTCGTGGTTGGGGAAGCTGCCGTCCATCTCGTCGAAGAGGAACTCGGCATCATCACCCTTGTAAACCTCCTTGGCGAAGAGGGTGCTCATGCCGTTGGAGAGGTCGAATGCAATCTTGAGGTTGGAGTAGTCGCCCTTGTACTGCATCAGGAACTTGATGTAGTCCGGTTTGATGTCGATTTCCTTCACCACTCCCTTCTTTGCTGCGGGAGGGGTGGGACGGCCTTCGTCTATCCACTGCTTGATCTGCCCGAGACCTGTATCCAGGCCGACGGGAAGGGCGTTCTCGCGGCTGACCTTCATTCCGTTGTACTCACGGGGATTGTGGCTGGCGGTAATCTGCACGGATGCCTTGTAGCCATAATTTGCCGTGCCGAAATATACCAGCGGGGTGCTGCTGTAGCCGATGTCGTCCACGTCGGCGCCTGCATCGGTAATGCCCTTGATGAGGTAATCGTGAATCTCCTGGCCGGAGAGGCGGCAGTCGCGGCCAACCAGTACCTTGTCTGCTCCCAGCAGGGAAGGAAGGAAGTAGCCGACCTTGTAGGCTACGTCTTTATCGAAATCTACGTTATAGATTCCCCTGATGTCGTAAGCGTGAAATGCTCCCATATCTTTATGTGATTAGTGTTTCGTGTATCGTACAAATATAGAAAAAAATCCCTGTCGCTCCAAACGGCCGTCATTTAGCCCACTCCCAGGAGAAGAGTATGGACTCCACCTGGCGCAGGAACTGGCGTTTGTCGAACTTGGGGGCGTAAACGAAGGCCTCGGCCACAATCACGCTCTCCCCGTCGGGAGAATAGAAGGAGTGCGACACGAAGGGGCCGCCCATATAGTCGTTCTCCACTTCCCAGAGCCCACGAACCTGGGCGAAATCGCGCCCGCGGTAGCGCAGGTACTCGATCTGCGGCGGCATATACTTGCCGGTGGTCATCCAGGTATTCTCGAACATTCCGGGAACGTTCTCCTTCAGCACCTCGTTGCGCTTCTCTATGATGCGGCTGAGCGTGAGCTCGTCGGGGGCGCCGGTAGCAGGATACTTGTAGATGAGGATGCCCTGCATCGTGTACTGCTTCTCGTCGGCTATCCATCCGAAGCCGGAGGTGAGTTTCTTGAGATTGTAGCCCATAGGGAAATGAGGCGAGCCACCGAACACTTCCGCCACCTTGGGGGCGATTTCGCGCTCCTCGTAGCGCACGCAGTTGCGGATGACGCGGTCGCGCTCGGCCTGCTCGATGAAGCTGACTATGGTCTTGCCGTTCTCCTGCAGCAGGGCGGCGGCCTCATCGGAATTGTGGGCGCTTATCTGCACCAGGCACTGGGGCGCAGCCCATACGTCGTGCCTGTATGCAACGCCCGCGCTGTCCAGCTGGGAACTGAGGGCGAAGTACAGGATGTTGCGGTGTACCTTGAACAGGTCGCCGAAACTTCCCGGCGGAACGTTCACCAGGGAGTAAAGCGGCTCCTTCTGCGCAAGCCAGGGGCAGTCGCAGGCGAGCAGGTCGCGAACCCTGGAGCCGAGGTTTCCCTCCCAGTCGTTCTTGTCTATCACCACGATAATCTCTCCCGCCTTGCCGCTTACGTTGGGCAGGAGGGCTTTGGTGTTCTTGCAGGAGGCGAGGGCCAGTATGACCGCGAACGCCAAAAGTATCTTTTTCATAATTAATGGATTAATCGTCCAATATCGTTACCGAATGCCAGCACCATCAGGGCAATCAGGAGTATCATTCCGATAACCTGCATCACCGCCAGGAAGCGGTCGCCTGGCTTGCGGCCGGTAATAATTTCGTAAAGCGTAAACAGGATGTGCCCGCCGTCCAGCGCCGGAATCGGCAGGAGGTTCATTATGCCGAGCATCACGGAAAGCAACGCCAGGATGCTGAGGAAGCGGTACCAGTCCCAAGCGTCGGGGAACACCTGGCCGATGGCGATGAAGCTGCCGACAGACTTATAGGCCCCGGTGGACGGCCGGACCAGCATACCGAGGTCCTGTACGTAGCCGGTAATGGTTTCCCAAGTGAGCCTGAGCCCGGCCGGGATGGCCTCGGCAAAGGAATAGTGGCGGCGTTCGATATCGGGCATCCTCAGTATGACGCCCACCTGGCCGAGACTGTCTATCGCCACAGGCACGCTCAGGGTGTCGGCCCCGCGCAGCACGCAGGCGTCAACCGTGAGCCCGCGGCGGGCGGCAAGCACCGGACGCGCGTCTTGGATGAACTGCACCGGCTCGCCGTCGAAAGAGAGCACGCGGTCGCCCCTCTGCAGTCCGCAGGAGCCGTTGGGCCCGTCGGCACGCATCGAATCGACCACAAACGGCACGGCCAGGTCAAACATTACAGGGCTGTTGAGAACATCTGAAATGTAGGCCTGGTCAATATAGAGGTTCAAGGTGTCGGAGTCGCGCAGAAGGCGGGCGTTGCGGACGTCGCGCCGTGCCAGGTCGGCCTGGAGCATACCGAAGTTGTCCGGCTCATAGCCGTCAAAGTCAATAACGTGGTCGCCAAGGCGGAAGCCCATTTCCTGCGCCAGTTCGTTGGGGGCTATCTGTGCGTTCCTGTTGCTAATGAACGCCTCGCCCCAGACTCCTGCTATCACGCAATAAATCAGGATTGCGAAGATGAAGTTGTTCAGCACGCCTCCAGCCATCACCAGCAGGCGCTGCCAGGCGGGCTTGGTACGGAACTCCCAGGGCCGGGGCTCCTTCTTCAGCTGCTCCAAGTCCATAGACTCGTCTATCATTCCGGCTATCTTGCAGTAGCCGCCGAAGGGTATCCAGCCGATTCCGAACTCGGTCTCGCCCCAGTGCCACTTCACGAGGGCCTTGCCGAAAAACAGATAGAAACGCTCAACCCGTATTCCGAAAATACGGGCCCAGGTAAAGTGCCCCAGCTCGTGCACGATGATGAGCAGGGATAGGGCGAGTATGACTTGGAGGGTCTTAACTAATGCAACCATTGGCAATCCTTGCAACTTCCGCGTTGGTCTCGAAAATGTCTTCGAGCGTCGGGTTTGCTGCAAAATTCAGGCCTGATAAGCATTTTTCGTTAATCCGGGAAATATCGTAGAAACCTATCTGTCCTTTGAGGTAAGCGGCAACCGCAACTTCGTTGGCCGCATTGAGGGCGCAGGGGGCGTTGCCGCCGCGTTCTATAGCCTCGTAGGCCAGGCGCAAGTTGGGGAAACGGCCGGTATCCGGGGCCTCGAAGTGCAGGGAGCCCAGTTCCGCGAAATTCAGTTTCTTATTGCCGACGGTGATGCGGGCCGGGAACGAAAGGGCGAAGCCAATGGGCTCACGCATATCGGGGCAGCCCAACTGGGCTATCACCGCTCCGTCTTCGAACTCCACCATCGAGTGGATGATGGATTCGGGATGGACAACGACCTCGATATCCTTGGGGGCCACGTCGAAGAGCCATTTAGCCTCTATCACTTCGAAACCCTTGTTCATCATTGTGGCGGAATCTATGGTGACCTTGGAGCCCATATCCCAGTTGGGATGACGGAGGGCGTCGGCCGCCGTGGCTCCGGCAATGCGCTTGCGGTCCCAGGTGCGGAACGGGCCTCCGGATGCCGTGAGATGAATCTTCTCCACGGCATTGCCGCTGGCTGCCAGCAGGCACTGGAAAATGGCGGAGTGCTCGGAATCGACCGGAAGGATGACGGCGTTGTGCTCGCGCATCGTGCGGGTCACCAGCGCGCCGGCCGCAACCAGCGTCTCCTTGTTGGCCAGGGCCACAATCTTGCCGGCCTCAAGCGCGGCGAGGGTGGGGCGCAAGCCGCTGAAGCCGACCATCGCGCCGACAACTATATCGACGTTCTCCCCTTTGACCAGGGAGCACAGGCTGTCTATGCCGCACCAGACCTTGGAGTCGGTATCTTTAAGAGACTCAAGGAGTTCGGGGTAGCGGGCCTCGTTGCAGATTACCACGTCGTTCACATCGAACTCGCGGGCCTGTTCTGCCAGAAGGGCGGCGTTGCTGCCGGCGGAAATCATTTCAACTTCGAACATATCGCGGTGCTGGCGCACCACGTCGAGGGTCTGGGTGCCGATGGAGCCGGTGGACCCGAGTATTGCTATCCTTCTTTTCATCGTTCGAGCGAATCTGCCGCTTCCTTGGCCTGCAGCAGGCTGTCCAGGTTGATGGTGGAATTGCCGGAAAGCACACGGGAGAGATTCTCGGAATAGAGTTTCCAGCGGGTGATGGCGCTCTCGAGGGAGTCTATCTTGATGGCGTTGTTGACGGCCTCCCTGCGGAAGTGGGCGTCGGGATATCCCGGGATGGTGGTGCGCAGGGGCGTAAGGGCCACCAGCGCATACAGGCTGCCGAGTATCACAACGAAAGCCGTTATCACGGCCACTATGAAGCCCAGGCGCGTATAGTGGAATGAGCGGAGTTCGCGCTCGGTACCTTCCTCGGTCACAACCACCCGGTAAAACTTCTTCGGATTGCTTTTCCCCATAATAATTGCTACTTTTGCAGACGTGGACAGACTCATAGGGATAGACTACGGAAGGGCGCGCGTCGGCGTGGCGCAAAGCGACCCTCTGGGAATCATAGCCTCTCCCCTGGAGACCGTACCTGGTGCAAAGATAATAGAATATCTTCAAAAATACGCCCAGGGGCAGCCGATTATGAAGTTCGTGGTGGGATATCCCCTCAACCTCAACGGCTCCCACGCCGAAGCGGCGGCCGACGTTGACGCGTTCCTCAAGAAACTTCAGAAGGCCTTCCCGGATATTCCGGTGGCCCTGGAAGACGAGCGCTTCACCTCCGTGCTGGCGCACCGGGCAATGATAGACGGGGGGATGAAGAAGAGCCTGCGGCGCGACAAGGCGTCGGTGGATAAAATCAGCGCTGCACTTATACTGCAGTCATATTTGGACAGACAGAGATGATACAACCGATTTACCTCTACGGTTCCGAGGTTCTCCGCGAAAAGGCGGCGGAGGCAGACCTCACCAGGAAGGACGAACTCAAGCAGTTGATTGAAGACCTCAAGGACACCCTCAAGCGCTCCGAGGGCTGCGGCCTGGCTGCGCCCCAGATAGGCGTGAGCCTGCGGGTATTGATTGTTGACGGAGATGAAATGACGGAGGTCTATCCTTACCTGAAGGGATTCAAGCGCACACTCATCAACCCCGTGGTAGTGGAAGAGAGCGACGAGCAGTGCGAATACGAGGAGGGCTGCCTGAGCGTGCCCGGAGTGTATTGCAACGTGCGCCGGCCTGTCCGCATCAAGGTGCGTTACTTCGACGAGGACCTGAATGAACAGGAGGAGGTATTCGACAAGTTCGCCGCCCGGATGGTCCAGCACGAGCTTTCACATCTGGACGGCGTCCTCTTCACCGACCTCGTCGCCCCCATCCGCCGCAAGATGATTGCCAAGAAACTGGTCAACATCTCCCACGGCAAGGTAGCAACGCGCTACAACGCCAAGATCAAGTAATTATTTTTCCGTGTAAACCTCTACTATCGTGGTTCCCTTTACGAAACTGCGGGCGAGGTCGCGTACTTCGGATGCCTTGATGCTGTCGAGCAGGGCGTCGTAATCGCAGTCGAAGTCGCGGTTCCAGAGCACGGCGAGCATCAGCCTGTCGTGCTGCTGGCCGAGCGACATCGCAGTCCTGCGCTCCACTTCGCCGTGGCGCTTGCGTATGTACTTGAGAGCCAGGTCCATCTCCTCGGCGGTAGGGCCGTCCTTGGCCATATCCGCCATCACGTCCTTCACGTCGCCCAGCAGGATATTCGTCATCTCGGGTCGGGTCTGGAAGTTCACGATTCCCTTCCAGGGGAGCGCCGGATTCTCAGGAATATCCGTGGAGAACCCTACGTGGTATGTGCCTCCCCTCTCCTCGCGTATGAGGCTCAGGTAGCGGGCGGAAAGGATATAGTCGAGGAAATCGGATACGACTATGCTGCGGGTGCTTGTCTTTACCGGGCTCACGAAGGTATAGTTCACGGCCGAGACGGGCTCCGACTCGGGAGGATTGGTCTCGCTGATGAAGTTATAACCTTTGAGAACGGGCTTTGGCAGCTGCGTATTGGTCTTCTTGTAATGATAATCTCCACCCAGCGAGGCCACGTAACGGCAAACGAGGTCTTCTATGTCGGCACGGTCGAGGTCGCTGGAAATGAACACCTTGAGACTGCGGAAGTCACCGAAGGCCCGGGCCCATACTTCCTTCAGCAGGGCCATATCCACGGCCTGCGCCGCCGCCGAATCGGGCTGATGCAGCCAGGGATGGTTTCCATAAACCTTATCTTCGCACTTCTCGCCGAAGAGCTGGCGGGGACTCTTAGTGCGTGCGAGACGCTTGAGATTGTCTTCTTTTGCCCTTTCCAGGCGGCTTTCCTTACCGAAGTATGGCTCCATCAGCATCAGCCAGCCAGTCTTGAAAGCGGCCTCTTCCTTGCCACGGCCGGCAATCAGGTCGATGGAGGCGCTCTGCTGGAGTGCGTGGGTCATAATGCTAATGCCGGCAAGTTCCGGGCAATTCTTTAACTCGATGCGGTCAAGCCCACGGAAGCCTAGAGTGCGGTTGTTGTGTGCCGCAGCAAGACGGGCAGCGTCGATACGGTCTGCAGGATAACTGCGGTAGCCGGTATCGAAACGGAAGGTTACCACCAGGTGATCGTTGGACTTCATCGGAGCGGTCTTCCTGTAATAAACCTTGACGCCATTGGACAGGGTCCATTCCTCGATGCCGCCGAGGCGCTTGTCGCGACGCGTCTTCACTATGCTTCCGGGCTCCGTGGCGAGTTCGAAATCGAGCTTGGCCTGCTCGGCGAACTGCGGCTCGAGCTTCTCTGCTTCAACCCTGGCCATTATGGCTCGCATCTCTTCGGGTGAAGGCGCGATGCCGGGTTCCTCCACGTCGTTGTAGCAAGTGGAATAGATAACCTCGCTCTCAGCCAGCATCTTTGCAGGATATGCGCTAACGTCTTCAAGTTTGATTTCCGAGAGCACCCTGTTCCTTATATCCTTGAGGTCCACGGGATTGACGAGCGGATGATTGCGAACGAAGTGCTCAAGGCACACCTTTACGAGCTCTTCGCTCCTGACCTCCTGGCGGCTTTGCTCGCGGTCGAGATGGAAACGCTGTACAGTACTCAGTTTAGCGGCCTCGAATTCACCGGGGCTGATTCCGAATTCAAG
Source organism: Bacteroidales bacterium UBA1197 (assembly GCA_002309995.1). Classification (GTDB taxonomy): domain Bacteria; phylum Bacteroidota; class Bacteroidia; order Bacteroidales; family UBA932; genus Cryptobacteroides. Next base: position 35,670 of record DBYB01000029.1, on the reverse strand, counting down.
CAGCCTGCGTATCTCCCTATGTGTGAACTCAAGACATTCGGCGATGCGCTCCTTGTGCTTGGGCGTGATTGTGAAGAGGGTGATGAAGAAGTCGGGCTCGTACTCGCTGGTAACCATCACGGCAGAACGTGCCGGGCTGCTCTTCTGTTGGACGAGGCGCCTGAGGCGTTCGCCAAGCACGGACGTTACGATCTGACGGCAGAATGCATCGCGGATGTAATCTTCGGAAATGCGGGCTTCAGCGTCGGGATACGGTTGCTTGTAGATTATTTTGAGCGCATTATACTTGATGCGGCTGTCGGTCTGGTCGGCAAACATTGGCTCGGTGAGCCTGGGAGGCATATAGCGCTGCTTGGGCTCGGGGTTGACCGCCGCGGGGATATCGGAGAATTTGGCGCGGACGCGGGATTCCATTTGATCGACGTCGAAGTCGCCCACTATTATTATCGCCTGTAGGTCGGGACGGTACCACTTGTGGTAGAAGTCGAGTATCTCCTGACGCTTGAAGCCGTTGATTACTTCGAGAGTTCCCAAAACGGAGCGATCCGCCTGCTTGGAGCCCTTGTAAATCAGGGCATTCTGCTTCATCATCATAGCGTAGCGGGTATCTGCGTCGCGCAGGCGCCACTCCTCGCTGATGACTCCCCTCTCGTCGTCCAGGGCCTGCTGCTCGCAGGAAATGTCGCACGACCAGTCGTGAAGCACGAGCAGCACCGAGTCGATGAAGCTTTCGCGCACCAAGGGAACGGAAGAGATGTTGTACACCGTCTCCGTTCTGGAGGTGTAGGCGTTGACGTTGTACCCGAAGCGCACGCCGTCCTTCGCAAGGAACTCCAGAAGACCCTTGGCAGGATAATGCCTGGTGCCATTGAACGCCATATGTTCAAGGAAGTGCGCCAGGCCGTTCTGGTTGTCTTCTTCCTGCAGGGCGCCGACATTGTGGGCAATATAGAAGTCCGCACACCCCACCGGGTGCTCGTTATGACATATATAATACGTCATTCCGTTCGACAACTTGCCGACCCGGAAATCCGGATCCGCCGGTATAGCCTGAGCGGCTGCAAACATCGGCAGCACCACCGCCGCCAGAAGAATCAGTATTCTTTTCATTGTTAATGTCGGTTTTCCGAAGGTACCCTGCCTCCGGAAACTTCGCTTCGCTCATCCCTCCCACTGCTACGCAGCGGGCCCCTCCCGTTCAAGTGGCCACGGGCGGCCACTGTTTCCGAAGACAGGGTACCTCCGGAAAAACCTCCGTCAAAAATTGCAACCGATAGTTATGGTTGCGATGTTGCGGAAGCGGCCGGAGAGGAACTCGGGGGCGGCGAGCAACGAAGTAAAGGTATCTGACAACTTGACGTAAGGGGCAAGTTTGTCTGTAAAACGGTGGGTGTAAATAAGGGCGAGGGCGGCACCGGCTGCGGGGGCAGTATCGTACTCGAACTGACGGTTAAGGTAGCCGTCAAAACTCTTGATGCTGGTACTGGATGTGCTGGCGTAGGCTCCGTCGTCGCGGGGATTGCCGAATCCGGTGCGGAACGACGCGTCTGCCTGGAGCGAGAAGTATCCCTTCCAGGCCTTGACGTTCTTGCGGACGAAGGCGTCTGCGGAAACGGTGACACACGAGGCGTTGCGGTAGAACGGATATAGAACCGTACTGAGCATATAGCCGCGCCCGGTGGCCAAAACGCCGGCCGTAAACGACGGCATATAGTCCTCAACACCCTTATCCCAGGTGTAGCCGAGGGAGGCCGCGAACTGATGACGGTCCATAATGTGGTTCTTGCCGGTATAGTCCACATACGTGTTCTCGCCGGTAGGAGTCACATAGCGGAAGAGGTTCTCGTCGTTGCCGAGCAACTCGTAATTCAGGTCCCACGATGCCCTGTGCAGGTCGGCACCGGTACGGGCGAAGAGTTTGCCCCTGTAAACGGCACGCACTCCTGAATATTTGAAGAACGTGGCACTGGCCGATGCCTGCTTGCCATAGTAACCGTCGCGCCAGAGTACCTCCAGTTCGTTTGACAGCGAACCGGAGACCAGCTGGAAAGCGGCCCCGTAGAAGCTGTTGCTCATAGGGCGGGTTTCGGTTGTCGGAATCTTGTTGTAGTCTCCGGCGAGTTCGTCAAGGGTGCCGTAGAAACCACCCTTGTCGGTAAGCACGAAGTACTGCTTGTCGGTGGTTCCGTAGATGCCGCCGCGCAACTGCTCGAGCGTGTTCCTGTACACCATGGCCATTCCGAAGAGGCTATTTTCCGACGGGCGGAAGGTAAAGCCTGCGCGGACTCCCAGGTCCATCCACACGCTGTTGAAGCGAGGATCCTTGACCTTGGTCTGGTCGGCGGAGACATATTCCACTCCGCATCCAAGGGCCCAGCTGTCGCTGAGTTTGTAGGCCATATCACCAACCAGGACGTACTCCTCGCGGTTTTTCCGGCCTATTGTAGTCTCGTCGCTCTCCAGGAAATTGACGGGATTGTAGGAAGGATCCATAAGGATCTGCCCTCCCATATCACGTCCGCTGAAGTACGACCAGGAAAGCTTGCCGTGGAATCTAATCTTATCAGAAATGCTTATGTACGACTCCGTCTCCGCTCCGGCCTTGTAGGAATCGGGCGATTCCTCAAGGGAGATGAGGCCGCCGTTATCCTTGCGGAACGCGAGTTCAGCCATAGAAACGTGACCGCTGAAGGTAGAGACAGCGGCAGGATTGGCAAGCTGAAGGTACGGGTCCGTCTCCTTGACGAAGCGGAAATCGTGGTATGCCCCGGCTTCCTGGCCGAATGCCGCAAATGGCACGGCCAGGAAGCAGAAACATACTATAAGTGTCCGGAGTCGCATCAAGACTTGCTATTTCTTGAGGGAAGAGACCTTCCTCTGGTGGAAGTCCTTGCCGGAATCGTTGGTCTGGGCGTAGATGATATGAGCGCCGGCTGCGATGGAAGCCTCGGCGTCGATGCCGGAAGGATCGGTGCTGCCGTTCACATCCTCGGTGCCGCCTGCGTAGTTGTAAACCAGCTTGCCTGCATTCTCGGGCAGGGCCTCAGTAGCTTCCTTATCGACATTGCGATACACGGTATAACCCTTCTGGTTGGTGATGGCCACGTATCCGGTGTTGATGTCGGAAGTGAAACGAGCGTTGCTCTTCTCGACGTTGCTCGCGGAGAACACCTCAACGGCGCCGACGACAGAGGCCTTGGGGAACTTGACGCACCAGCCGACATCGGTCGTGCCGTTGGTAAGGTCGAAGTTGGCGGTGTCGCCGCAAATCCTCTCGTTCTCAGCCTTGCTCATATTGCCGATGAAGAAGCCGGGAGCGTTGTTGGAAAGTACCCAGGCATTACCCTTGTTGAAGGGGAAGGAGGTGAGGTAGTGATTCACGGGGATAGCATCGCTTACGGCGTACTTGGCATTTGTGTACTGGGCCACGTTGCTGTTGGACATCCAGTAGTAAGAAGCGTCGGCGAGGTTCACGGAAGCGGTTGCAGTAGCGGTGTGGTCGATGCCGCCGAAGATAGCAACTACTACCTGGGAATAGGCGGGAATGATAACGGAAGATGTGAAGCTCCAGATTGCACCTGCTGCGGGAACCCAATCCTGGTTCTCGTAAATCAGTTTGCCTTCGGTGTCGATGAACTTGTTGGCAGCGTGTCCGTTGTAGGGAGCCAGGAAGCCGAAGACCAGGTCGGTTGCATCGGCATCCATATCGCTGTTGTTGTAAACGATCACATAGGAGTCGTTGGAATAGGCACCCGTGCCTTCGTTCTTGGGGCATCCGCCGAAGTAGAGCTCCTTGATGACGAGCTGGCGGGATTCAACCTTGGAAAGGTCGATCCTGAAAGGCTCCTCGTTAACTGCGGCCACGAGGATGGCATTGTTGGAACCATTGTAGGCAACACGCTTGCCGTCAACAGCTACCTTATAGGTTGAGGATGCGGAATAGCTGCCGGGGAGCACGTTGAACTTGGCGATACCGGCAGCGTCGGTGCTGGCCTCGTAAGTGGCTGAGCCGGCAGCGTCGGAAAGCTGTACGGGCACGCCTTCGTGAGCGAAGGGAGCGCCCTCGGAGAATAACTGGACCTCGACGTCGACAGGGACGACCTGGGGCTCGCAGGCGGCGATCATAGCGACGGCCGCAACTGCACTTAACAAACTAACTAATCTTTTCATAATAAAAGGGATTAAAACTTTAGTCTTACCGTAAGGCCATAGTAGAAGCGCGGGATAAGCCTCAGCACGGAACTGTAATCCTTGCTCTTGGTGCTGTACACCTGGCCCATATTATTGAAGAAATTATTGGCGTAGAAAGATATGGAAGCAAGGTCGCCTATTTCCTTGGTGACGCTGAAGTTGGCGCTGAAGTATGGCGAGATGTAGTCCTTGCTGAAAATATAAACGTAATTCGTGCTGATTACCAGTTTCGAAAGATCGGAGAACAGTTCGGGGTCGTTTTCCTTGGCCCATTTGAACTTCTCCAGAAAAGGCACCGGCGTAGGGTCGTCGAACGAGCAGTAGTAATCGGGGAAAAGGACTGCATAGCTCTCGCCGTCGTAAACCGAAGCGGAAGGGTCGAAGGAGAGCACGTCGGAGCGGTCGCTCACCACGTAGGAACGCGGTCCGCCGGGCCTCTCGCTCAGAGCGCGGGAATAATTGAGCAGGCTGGACTCCAGCTTCACGGACACGATCATCCTCACCTGAGGGATGTGGGTGGTAATCGTTATGTTGTTATTAATGTTACGCGTCTCGCGGCCGTTGGCCTGCGTATCCCCTCCGAAATAATATGCGACGTAATGGAAGGGCTGGCCATCCCTGCCGACGGTGGTATAAGGACAGTAGGCCTCCATATCAGTGAGATATGACCTGTAGCCATAGAAACGGCCGTCGAGGCGTATCGTAGTATGGATCGGCTTTATTTCCTTGAAATCCACCACCCATTCAAGACCGTACCTGTGTATGGGGCTGTCCTGGTTGTCTTCGAACGTGCGGTTAATGAACTGCTTCCTCGTGCTGTACGGCACCTCCATGGCAGGAAGACTCCCGGTCTTGTCGGTCACGGTAACAATGCCGGTGGAGGGATTGAGGGTATAAATCCTGTTCCCTGCCGGGATAGGCAGACCCTGGACGTCGGCCGTGCTGGTGTAGTTATAGGTGAATCGGTCGTACTCCGACATCAACTGGTAGGCATCTATGGTGCGGTTGTAAAACGCTACAAGCGAAATCTTATTGCCGGCAATCTCGGTCTCTACGCCGAATTCCGCCTGATGGTTCTTCTGCCAGCGCAGGTTGGCATTGTATTCTATGACCTTGGGCTGCACGTAGAAGGAGCGGTAAACCACATTGTCAGCGGACGCCGTTGACATAAAAGTATTGATGTCGTAATACGACGGGGTAGGATAGAGGATGGAGAACGACGGCTGCTTCACAGCCACACCCCAGCTGGCCCTGAACGCCAGGCTCCCGAAGAGTTTGTTGCGGCGGCCCAGTTTGTCGAACACCGTATATTTGGCATTGAAGCGCGGCGAAAGGCTGGAGGTAACTCCATACGCCGAGCCCTTGATGACCGTATTGTCGTTGCGCAGACCGGCAATCAGGTTGATGCGGCCCTTGCCGACTGGAATCATCATATTGTCTTCCACATACGCTCCGAGATTGTGCATCCACGGATTGTCGCAATAGCGGTACTCCCTGAACGTAGGAGCGGTGGAAGGGTTTTCCGAATAGGCGCCGACGCCGAAATTGGCATCCGAATTCCAGTCGCCGCCGAGCTTGATTTTGTTGCTCACGCTTCCGAAATTGTGCGACCAGTTGGCCTTGAGCGTAACTTTTGTGGTAAACGGGCGGTCGTCAATCGCCATCACATTGTACCAGGTGCCGGCAGGAATCATCACGGCCGGGTTGGCACCGCCCTCTTCGAACGGGCTGGACATATAATAGCCCGCCTCGCGCCCGTGCAGGGCCACCTGTGTAACGCTGGAATGGTAATTCTTGTTCTCCCGGGAGAGTTTGTCGCCATAAACGGCAGATGCGTTAAGTTCGATGTTGGTTATCCACGGCAGGCTGAGGAGCCAGTTGGCGGTTATGTTGGCACGAAGGCTATTGTCGCGCTGACGGAGGAAGGTGCCGATGAGTTTATCCGGATCGGCCGAATCGTCGAGTCCGCCCAGGTTGCCTGTTACGCCGAACGAATACCGCAGAGGCCTGGATGCGAATGCACCCTGGTTGACCAGGTTGCTGTAGGTGAGCGACATCTGCTTGCGGTCGTAGGATGTGTAAGGCGACATCTGGTCGGAGACCGAACGGGTATATTCGACGCTGGCGTTGAGTACGCCGAGGGGCACGTTTTCCTTGCCGGTTCCTAAAGCAAAGCCCTTGCTTACGGAGACCTGCTTGGTCTTGGGACTCGTGGACATCGTTACCTGCCAGGGGGTCTTGCCCTTCTTGGTGTTGATCTTGACGACGCCGGAGCCCATATCGCCGTATTCCACGGAAGGCACGCCTGTAATCACCTCCACCGATTCCACGTTTGCGGAGGCTATGTTGTTGGTGGAAACGCCCTTGACTCCGCTTGACGGGTCCGCATAGGATGCGTTGCCGGAGAGTCGCACGCCGTCAACCTCGACCGCCGTGCCAAAGGAGGAGTTGCCGGTCTCGCCTGAGGCGCCTCGAATGTTGAACTGCTGCTCGGAGGTGAGCACGTTTGACGTGGTGGCGCCGCCCGGCAGCAGACTGGAAATGTCGGTTACGTTCATCATCTGGACGTGCTCCAGGGCCGTTTTGTCTATGGTTCGGGCGGTGGTCGCAGAGTTGGCGTCTTCCTTTGCCGTCACTACGGCGTTCTCGAGGGTAAGGTTATCCTGCGGCAGGCTAATCTTGAAGTTCTTGATGTCCCTGCTGAAGTTGACGGTGATGCTCTGGCTGACGAAGCCGAGGCAGGAAGCGGTAACGGCACTCTTCTGCACGCGGATGTTGGTGATGGTGAACTGGCCTTTCGCGTCTGCCACTGCCCATTGCTCACTGGACTCGATGACCACGGTGGCGAACTCTACAGGCTCTCCGGTCGTCTTGTCGGTGACCACGCCGCTGAGCGTGACTCCCTGGGCACGGAGACTGAAGCAAGCCGCCGTGAATACTATCAACGCCAATATGTGTCTTAACCAGGACATTTACACCGCAAGATACGGAAAAATCCAAAAAAGTATGCTACCTTTACGACTATGAAGCACATTATTTTATCTTTCAGCCTGTTTCTGGCCCTGTCTGCAACGCTTTTCGCAGACGAAGGAATGTGGATGGTGCCGTCAGTGGACAAAAAGACGGCGGAGCTCTGCAACTACGTGGTTTCCATAGACTTTATGGGTACGGGGAGCCTGATTTCCCCCAACGGCCTGGTGATTACGAACCACCACGTGGCCTACGGCGACGTGTTCGCCCTTGGGCAGGACGGAAAGAATCTGCTGGAAGACGGCTTCTGGGCGCGTTCGCTGGAGGAAGAGATTCCGATTCCGGGGCGCAGCGTGCAGTTCCTTCGCGGGACAATAGACGTTACTGCCGAGGTGGATGAGCTGATTGCCGGAGGCACCGTGAAACCCGGTCCGATGATGATGCGCAAGCTCGGCGGCATAATGGAGAAACGATACAAGGACTCCACGGGGCTGGAGCCGGTGCTGAGTGTAGCCTGGAGGGGTGCGAAGTACTACATCTCGCTGTATCAGGAATATAAGGACATACGCCTGGTGGCAGCGCCGCCGTCGCGAATTGGTGCGTTCGGAGGCGACGAGGACAACTGGGAGTGGCCGCAGCAGAAGGGAGACTTCGCTATGCTGCGCATCTACACCGCCCCTGACGGCTCATGCGCAACATATTCGAAAGAGAATGTGCCTCTGCACAGCGACAAGTATCTTAAGATTTCCACTAAAGGTTACCGCGAGGGCAGCAAGACCACGATAATCGGCTTCCCCGGCCGCACCGACCGCTACGCGTCGTCGGCCAAGGCGGATTATATGACAAACGTGGTTCTGCCCATCCAGACTACCGTACGCGGGGAGCAGATGGCCATCATCTCCAAATGGATGAACCGCGACCCGGAGGTGCGCCGGAAATACTCCAACCACTTCTTCGGCCTCTCCAACGCCCAGGAACTGTATCTGGGTGAACTGCAGTGCTACCGCCGCTTCGAGGTGGCCGATGCACTGAGGGAGCGGGAAAGCGAACTTGGCGCCTGGCTGGCCGCCGACCCCGCCCGCAGAGAGCGCTGGGGCAACCCTGCGGCAGGCCTGCAGGAGAAGTACGCCGCAATCGCCAATGCAGAGGTCAATGTGCAGTACTTCCGCGAGTGCATCATACGCGGCTTCCAGCTGGAGCCTGTGGTCTCCCGAACCCTAATGTTGGCGAAGCGCTACGGCCCGGAGAAGGTTCCAGGCACCCGCAACGCATCGCGCCGCAATTTCAATCTCGCCGACCTGAGAGTGGAGCGGGAGCTGTTCCGCTACGCCCTCGGCACATTCTACGATAATGTTGACCCTGCAATGTTCGGCCCCTTCCAGAAGAGCCTGCGGGAGCGCTTCGGCACCGACTACGACGGAATGTGCGCGTACCTCTGGGACGGCAGCTGGATCAGCAGCCAGGCTCTGATAGATGAATATCTCGACCCGCAGGCAGATATGAAGGCCTTCCTGGACGCACACATCGGCGACCCCATAATGCGTTTCTACGACGACGTGCGGATAGTGGACTACAACAAGGCAATCGAGGCCATCGAGGGCAAGCCGGGCATCAGCGAACTTGCGAAGAGTTATACCCAGGCCACGTACGCGATGCAGGTGGACAGGAAACTCAAGCCGTATCCCGACGCCAATTCTACGATGCGCGTAAACTACGGAAAGGTGAGCAGCCTGAGCCCGCGCGACGCCGTACACTGCGACTGGAGCAGCACGGTGGAGGGCCTGCTGGAGAAGCACGACCCGTCGCGCTACGACTTCTGCCTGCCCGACGACCTGCTCGCCGCATTGAAGAAGGCGCCCAAGGGAATGAAGGTCAACTTCATCACCGACAACGACAGCACCGGCGGCAACTCCGGTTCGCCCGTCCTGAACTCCCGCGGCGAGATTATCGGCCTGCTGTTCGACGGCAACAAAGAATCGCTTGCCTCAGAAATGCTGTTCACGCCCCGGTACAACCGGAGCGTGAACGTAGATATCAGATATGTAATCTGGATTCTTCGGGAGTACGCACATTTGGACGGCGTACTCGCAGAACTTGGTCTTTAGAACTGGTAGTTGATACCGATTCCGATCCAGAGGCCTGCGTCGAGACCGGGGGTGAAGCACTTTGCGAGTTCCGCAGAGACGATGAAGTTCTGGTTCATCGCAATCTTGAGGCCCAGACCGGCGCTGTAAATAAGGTCCTTGGTCCTTGAAGGATCGTAGATCTGAGTGGGGCCGGTGTAGCCGTCGATATCAGCAAGCTTGGCGTCTTCCAGGACGGTCTTGAGAACATCCTCACGATAGCCCTTGGTGATGATACCGGCATCGAAGAACGGGTTCACTGCAACATAGAAGTACTGGTTGAAGAGCTTGAAGTTCACGAGCTTCACGCGGAGTTCGGTGTTGGCCCATGCCATACCTTCAGCAAGAATCCTGTTCTCGCGAAGACCGCGGATGGTATTGGAGGAACCGAAGCCCTCGGAAATCATATTGCGCTGGACGAGCAGGGGGTTGTTCTGAATCATGTAGAACGGGGTCTCGCCGGCGATGGTCTGCTGCCATGCAAGACGGTATGCAAACACCGGATTGCCTGCAGGGATGTTGATGGGGATGCTGATGTAGTGACGGAAATAAACGCAGGCCTTCAGGTAACGGTGGTCGAGGACGTTACCGTTCAGGTAAGCCTCAGCCCAGATACCCTTGTTAGGTGCAGCCTCGATGTCGCGGGTGTCAAACACGAATCCGCCGTTGAGCTCAAGAGCCATACCGCCCTTTGCCTCGTCGGCGTGGATGGCACCGATGCTCTGATAGTAATTGTACAGAGTGATGTCGGTGTCGTACTTCACGTCGCTGTTGTCTCTCATATCACCGATCGTCCACTTCCAGAAATTGACGCCTGCGGCCCAGTTGAGGTGCGGTGCAATGCGGCCCTGAACGTTGGCAAGTCCCCTGAGCATCTGGCGGCTCATACCGTAGTAGTTGATGTTCGGAGAAAGGGACCTGTTGCCCCAGAGAGCATAGTCAACAGAAGTGAAACTCGCGGGAGTGCCGGAATCGTAAGCGGCAGGTCCGTTGAAGCCCCAGAAGCTGTACAGCGGGTCGTTCATATAGGTAATGGACGCGTTGATACGCATTCCGGGCACGAGATACTTGGAGTCGTATGCAAGATAGA
>DBYB01000029.1:0-25161 GCA_002309995.1 Bacteroidales bacterium UBA1197 | reverse complement strand
CTCCAGCCGGTCTTCATCTCCTTCTCTTCCGCTTTCTGTTCCTGGGCGCTTGCGGCGAAGGAAACAGCAGTAGCAAGGAGAATCGTTGTTGCAAAGAATAATCTTTTCATAAATATAAAAATGTGGTTGTTTAGTCAATTTGTACGGCGCAAAGGTAATAAAAAAACTTACAACATTGCGGCTATGCTGCCGTAGTATTTCTTGGAGACAGGGATGCCTTCCTCGGGTCCGTCAGTGATATCGGCGAAAGTCAAGCCGCCGGTTTCCTTGCGTATTTGCTTGACGTGCAGAGGATTGATAATATAGCATCGGTGAGCCCTCGCAAAGCCGGCCTGCTCGCAGAGCGGCTCGATATTCTTCATCGAAGTACGTATCTGTACTGTCTTGGGGATGGCGTTCTCCAGGTAATGCACTTGAATGTAATTCTCGTTTGACTCTATGTAAGTAACGCTGGAGGCCGACGTAATGAACTTGAGCTGATGACGGCTGTCGTAGAATTTTAAACGGGCGTCGTTGCTTACAGGCTCGGCGTTGAGGGAGTCAAGGTAACAATACAATAGGGTAAGTACAAGATACGCGAAGATAAGTATGGAGCCAATAGACGAGATGCAGCGCCCCCAGTAAGCGAACCAGGTATCTGAAGACCCGTCCAGAAGCACCAGGAAAAGCGCGGTGAAGGCACAGGCGATCAGGATTTCACCGAGGCACCAGAAGAAGTAGCGCCACAAAGTCATTGGAAGTTTCTTGCGCAGGAGCCAGAACGGCAGGCGCGTCAAAATCATTGTTCCGAGGATGATGGAAAAACTGATGACTATAGTGAAATGATTGTCACTCATAAGAGCGCAAAGGGCCTTCGGCTCATACAGCAGCACGCTGGCGAGGAACGATGCCGGAATGGCAAGGGTGAAGATGAGGTTCGGGAAAAATTTCCCCAAAGCCTGTGGATATTTGCTCATTTTCGTCACAACTTTTGCGGTGACAAATATAGCACTATTCTTTTTTCGTCACAAATTTCATAGGTTTTTGTCACAATTTTGGGCGATTCATCACAAAAACAGCTCTCTGATGGCAAAGATTTCCGCGTATGCGTGGACCTATATAATTTTGCATTACCAAAACGAAAGAATATGACTTCTCCCGAATGGACCAGGCTGGAAAACTCAGCCATCATATATCCCTCCTGCCAGACGCGAAAGTACGCGTCCGTGTACAGGATGTCCGTAACCCTCCAGCACCTCGTGAATCCCGAATCGCTCAACGAAGCGATGAACAAGGTGATGAACCGGTTCCCCAGTTTCCGCTACTCAATCCGCCGCGGACTCTTCTGGTGGTTCCTCTCAAAGCTGGAAAACGATCCGGTGCTAAGCACTACTTCTGAGCTTAAGCCTTTCGACATAAAAAAGAACGGCGGCTACATGTTCAAACTGTCCTGCAACGGCTCCCGAATCGACCTGGACGTCTTCCACGCCCTCACCGACGGAACCGGCGCAATGACCTTCCTGATGAGCGTGGTGGCAGAGTACCTCAGGAAAGAGGAAAACGCAACCGTCGAATACTCAAAATGGGTCTGTAACCCTGAGGAAGAGCCTGAGGAGCGCGAAATCGAAGATGGTTTCGACAGTTTCTCCGGCACAAAGGGCGCACTCGACGACGAAAAGGCGGCTTGGCACATCAAAGGGCGCGAGGAGCGCCCCGACGTGCTCAACTCGCTCGGAATATCTCTCCGTACGGAAGATGCTCTGGCCAGGGCGCGCGCATTGGACTGTACGTTGACAGAATATCTAACGGCAGTCATGCTGGTATCCCTTCAGGACGTACGCGCGAAGGCTCCCGGCCGAAAGAAGAGCCCCTTCATCCGTATGGAGGTTCCCGTTAACCTCCGGCCCATCTTCGGCAGCCCGACGATGCGCAACTTCTCCTCCTATGTATATATTACCCTGGACGTGTCCAACGGAGATTATACCCTTGAGGAGGCGGTGAAGGAGGTGAAGCTCCAGAAGCGTCTTTATATGCAGCCGGCCCGTCTTACCAAGCGCATCGCCGCAAACGTGGCGCTGGAAGACAACCTGGCCATACGTTGCATACCCCTGTTCATCAAGAAACCGGTCATCAACATCATCAATCACCTCAAGGGCGACAAATACGCCACCTACACATTCTCGAACCTTGGCAACATCGACCTACCGGCCGGAATGGCTGAGAACGTGAACGACATCCACTTCGTGCTCGGACGCACGCGCAAGCGCTCCGGCTCCTGCGCCTGCGTGAGCTACGGAGACTTCCTGAACCTCGACTTCACCCGAAAGATAGCAGAAGACGATTTCGAGCGTACGGTCGTCCGCAGGCTAAGGGAAGAAGGTATATGGTCAAGCATCCAGGTGCCTTCGGAGCCCCTGCGCCCCATAAAAGGACACGATACCGTAAGCAAGCCCGTCTACAGGAACTGTGGCCTGATACCCAAGTTCCTTCTGTCTTTTTAGAACTTTTCTTATATTTGCGCCCGGATAAACACTGTTGATTTATGGATATTTGGGGAAAATGCTGCGGCGCGATTCTTAAACTCTTCGGCTGGACGATTGATTCCGATGCCGTACCCGCAGAAAAGTGCGTCATCCTTGGCGTACCGCATACTTCAATATTGGATTTCGCTGTATCATACCTGTATTACCGATCCCTTGGCGAGCACGCCAAGTGTATGATAAAGAAGGAATTCTTCTTCCCTCCCCTGGGCTGGTTGCTCAGGAGTATGGGCTGCATCCCCGTTGACCGCAGCAGCCCTACCAATATGCTGCGCAGCGTCATCAAGGAGATGGAGGCACCCGGACGCTTCCACCTCGCGCTCTCTCCCGAGGGCACCAGGAAACCGGTGAAGAACTGGAAGACGGGCTTCCATCTCATCGCCAGCAAAACGGGGATTCCGGTATATATGGGGTACTTCAACTGGGGAACGAAACACATAGGCCGGGGCGAACGGGTCGAGCTTACAGACGACGCCCGCGCCGATATGAAACGTATCCAGGCACTCTACGAGGAGATGCACCTGGTCGGCAGGCACCCGGAGAAATACATCACGCATTGATTAAATGAGGCATTCTTTTCAGACCCTCGCCGACGTACTTGAGTATTCATCAACCAGATACGCCGGTCGGACGGCCTTCCGCTATATTGGGGAAAACCAGTCCTATACATATTCTGAATTCAATGAGTGCGCCCGCCGGCAGGCTCGCCTGCTTTCAAACTTCGGTATAGGAGCCGGCGACAAGGTGGCAATACTTTCGCAGAATATGCCCAACTGGCCGGTGGCATTCTTTGCCGTCACCGCGTTCGGCCGCATCGCCGTTCCTATGCTCACGGAACTCTCCGGCAACGAGATCAGCAACATACTCAAGCACTCGGACGCGAAGGCGCTGTACGTATCGCGCAGGCTCTATACAAAGGTGCCGGAGGAGATTCTTTCGAGGATGCACGTGGTCATCGCCACCGACGACCTGAGCATCCTTCGTTTCAACGATACCGCCTATACCTGCGACGGCGGCGCGGCGGTGCCTCTGCCGGACGACCTCGCGTGCATAATCTACACCTCCGGCACAACGGGGGCCGCCAAGGGTGTGATGCTCACGCACAAGAACTTCTGCGCCAACATCTACGCCTCCTGGGTTGCAGCGCACGCCTACAGGACCGACGTTTTCCTGTCAATCCTGCCGCTGGCGCACACCTACGAGATGAGCGTCGGTATGCTGTATCCCTTCTCGGTGGGCGCGCTCGTCAACTACCTGCACCGGCCGCCGACCCCGTCAATACTGATTCCGGCGTTCAAGGAGATACGGCCCACTATGATGCTGTCGGTGCCGCTGGTCATCGAGAAGATCTACAAGTCCAGCATCGTTCCGACCATCCAGAAGAGTCGCTTCCTGAGCCACCTGCAGAAATTTGCTCCCAACGTGCTTTGCCGGCTGGTGGGTATGAGACTCCGGAAGACTTTCGGCGGGCGGATACGTTTCTTCGGCATCGGAGGGGCCAAGCTCGACCCCGAGGTGGAGCGCTTCCTGGGCAAGGCAAAATTCCCGTACGCAATAGGTTACGGCCTCACGGAGACGGCGCCGCTGATATGCAACGCCAGCCCCGGTCGTACGCATACCGGCAGCACCGGAATTGCGGCCGCCGGCGTGCAGATACGGCTGGAGAACGTGAATCCCGAGACGGGCGAGGGCGAGATAGCGGTGAAGGGCGACAACGTGATGATGGGCTATTATAAGGACTTCGACCGCACGCGGCAGGTGCTGTCCGACGACGGCTGGTTCCGTACCGGAGACCTTGCCAGCGTGGACAAGAAGGGCCGCTATTATATAAAAGGAAGAATGGGAAGCGTTATCATCGGGCCCGACGGAGAGAACATCTATCCGGAGGAAATCGAGAACGTCATCAACAATATCAACGATATCAGCGAATCGCTGGTGGTCAAGCGCAACGGGCGCCTGGTGGCGCTGGTGCACTTCAACGACAACGTGCTTGACTGGAACTACGAGAACGAAGACCGCTTCATTGAAGATATGGAGCGGCGGAAGAAGGAAATCCTCGATTTCGTGAACACACACGTGAACCGGAACAGCCAGATTGGGGAGGTGGAGGTTGAGAAGAAGCCTTTCGCAAAGACGGCTACGATGAAAATCAAGCGATTCCTGTACAAGGAAAAGACAAAGGAGGAAAAATGAAAAAGTATTTGTTAGTTATTATGGCGGCTGTTGGAGTGATGTCGTGTTCCGCTGACAGGTGGACGGAAGAAGAGAGCAAGTTGATTATGGAAGGGGAAGGACTGATGAGGGTCCTGACTGTGGATGAGCAGGCTGACTCGCTGGTTTTGCGCAGCCTTAGTCGCAATATGAATGAGCACGAGCTTTGCGCTCCGGAATACGCTCGCCTGGCGTCGCGTATGGTGGCTACGGTCACCGACCCGTCCCAGGACGGCGTCGGCATCGCCGGGCCGCAGGTCGGGGTGCTTCGCAGGATCGTTGCCGTGCAGCGCTTCGACAAAGAGGGTGAGCCGTTCGAGGTATATCCCAACATCCGTATCACAGAGTTCCGCGGCGAACCCGAACCGGGCCCCGAGGGCTGCCTCAGCGTCCCCGGCCGCCGCGGCAAAGTCCATCGCTGGAAAGACATCGACATTACCTACACCTCTCCGGCGACTCTTCGCGATACCGTTGAAAGGATACAGGGCTTCACCGCAGTGATTTTCCAGCACGAGTGCGACCACCTGGACGGAATTATCTACACGGATATAATAGATTTGCAATAATTAAATTTTTTCGTACCTTTGCATCCTCTAACACGGTGCGATTAGTTCAGTTGGTAGAGCACCAGATTGTGGTTCTGGGTGTCGTGGGTTCGAGCCCCACATCGCACCCCAAAAACTTAAAGGCCTCCCAAGCGGGAGGCTTTTGTTTTTTGGGGTGCTTACGCACTACACGTTACCCCCTCTCCAAACCTCTCCCCTCGGGGGAGAGGCTTAGTCGGCCGCACGCGGCCTCCGGACAACCGTCTCCAACCACCTTAGCCGTTTTTCGTAAGATGCTGGCAGTCAACGATAACTGTATCTCCTGTGCTCCGGAATGACCCACAGGAGATTGGTAAGAAATTAAGATTCTTGCACTACAACAGCTAACCGTGGCTGACCATCCATACGATGGACCCTCGGCTACGATAATGTGGGGTTTTTGAGACTGAGGGTCCCGACGATGGACCCTCGGCCACGGTAACAGGATCAGGGACCGTTCAGGAGATTCTGGGTCAAGCCCGGAATGAGGGGGGGGGCATAGGAGATACGGAAGTAGTTGAGGGTCAAGGGGTTCAAAAAAACGGGAATTGGAAACGGGGATGGGAAATGAGGAAAGCGGGAATAGAATATGGTAATGGGAATGGAAAACGGAAGAAGGGGAACATAGGTAAACATTTATCAGGACTAGAGAAAAAGTTGTAAATTTGCAATCTATGGAAGCGACGGTTGTAAAGAATGCGGGGAGTCATTTTCTGCTGAGCAGGTTGCCTGAGTGGGAGCCGTTCCCGGCGGTGCTGCGCGGGAAGGTGCGGCTGGAGCGGTCGGTGGCGACGAATCCGGTGGCCGTGGGCGACCGGGTGCGCTACGAGTGCGATGGCGACGCCGAACCGGACGCGCTGCATCCGGCGGTGATAAAGGAAGTGCTTCCACGGAGCAACTACGTCATACGCCGCAGTACCAATCTGTCGCGCCAGGCACACGTAATCGCTGCCAACCTCGACCGCGCAATACTGGTCGTAACCCTTTACTTCCCCGAGATAAAACTCCCCTTCCTCGACCGTCTGCTGGTAACCTGCGAGGTGTATGGCGTAAAGCCGGTGATAGTCCTGAACAAACTTGACCTCTACCGGAAGCCAGCCGCCGAAGAAGTGGAGAACTTCTGCAATATCTACCGCAGCGCCGGCTATACCGTGCTCGAGTGTTCAGCCCTCACAGGCGAAGGCATCGACGAACTGCGAAAGCTCTGCTCGCACGGCACCAGCCTGGTGAGCGGTGAGTCCGGGGTGGGCAAGTCCTCCGTAATCAAAGCGTTGGATCCCTCGCTCGACCCGAAGGTCGGCAGCATCAGCCTGGCCCATCTGCAGGGCAGGCACACCACCTCACTGTACGAGATGTATCCCCTGCAAAGAGGCGGCTTCATCGTGGACACCCCCGGCCTGCGCGGCTTCGGCCTGGTGGACCTTGAGAAGGAAGAGATATCGAAATACTTCCCCGAGATGCTCCGCGTGGCCGACCATTGCCGATTCGTGCCCTGCACCCATACCCACGAGCCGGGCTGCGCCGTCAAACAGGCACTGGAAGACGGCCTCATCAGCCCTGAGCGCTATAACTCCTACCTCGGCATGCTCGAGGAGGACAAGAAATTCCGATGATGATGAAACTACTGTTCGCAACCGGCAATCGAGGCAAACTGCGCGAGGCCGCCGAAATACTCGCCCCGTTCGCGGTAATAATCTCCCCCGCAGAGCTCGGCATACACGGCGAGCCCGACGAGAACGCCATCACGCTAAAGGAGAACTCGCTCATAAAGGCAAACTACTTCCGCGAGCGCTCCGGGCTGGACTGCTTCGCCGACGACACCGGGCTTGAAGTTGACGCACTCGGAGGCGCGCCCGGGGTGCACGCGGCCCGCTTCGCCCAGGACATCGCCCGCCGCGACGGTCTCCCGATCCCCCCGGATCACGACTTCTCCGCCAACATCGACGCGCTCCTGCGCGAGCTGGCGAAACACCCCGGCGAGCCCCGCACAGCCCGCTTCCGCAGCGTAGTAACCCTCCTGCTTGGCAACCGCACACTATATTTCGAAGGCACGATGGAAGGTAGTATTGCCCTAAAAAGAAACGGAACCGGCGGCTTCGGCTACGACCCTGTTTTCATAGCCGACGAATACCCCGGCCAGAGCGTGGCGGAGCTCCCGGAAGGAACGAAAAACGAAATCTCCCACAGAGGGAAAGCCCTGCGCGCCATGGCACTGTGGTTGCAGGAGAACGGATACGATAAATGACAGTTGTATGAAGAAAGTACTGCTTTCAATAGCCCTGTGCGCACTCTGCGTGGCCGCCACGGCACAGTCGAAGAGCTTCAAGTTCGGCAAATGGACCGAAATCCAATCCTCCATACTCAAGGAACTCAACCGCTCGTACGTTGATTCCCTCCCCCTCGACAGGATAGAGAGGGCCGGAGTTGACGCGATGCTGGCCGACCTCGACCCGTACACCGTTTACATCCCCGAAGAGGAGAACGAAGACCTCAAGATGATGATAAACAAGTCCTACGGAGGCATCGGCGCAGTTATCTACAAGCCGGACGTCCAGGGCAACGTAATCATCAACGAGCCCTACAAGGACTCCCCTGCCTGGAAGAACGGCCTCCGCTGCGGAGATGAAATTATGACCATTGATGGCCAGACCGTTGTCGGTCTCACCAGCTCTGAGTGCAGCGAGAAGATGCGCGGTGCGCCCGGCACCAAGGTGGTCTTCAAGGTCAAGAAAGTCCATACCGGCGAAATCAAGAACATCGCCATCACCCGCCAGAACATACGCCTGCCTGATGTTGAATACCACGGCTACGTGGCGCCCCACACAGGCTACATCAGCCAGACCGGCTTCACCGAAGGCGTAGGCGAAAGGGTGCGTGACGCCATCCGCGACCTGCGCAAGCAGGGCCAGCTCGACACCCTGGTGCTCGACCTCCGCGGCAATGGCGGCGGACTGATGGCCGAGGCTGTCGATATAGTATCCATCTTCGTTCCCAAGGGCTCCCTGGTGGTAACCGCCAAGGGACGCGCCGAGGGCTCCGGCTACTCGAGCAGCACCAGCAAGGCCCCCCTGGAGCCGAACATCCCCCTGGTGGTCCTGGTTGATTCCGGATCGGCATCGGCCTCCGAAATCGTTTCCGGAGCGCTGCAGGATATGGACCGCGCCGTAATTGCCGGCACGCGCACCTTCGGCAAGGGCCTGGTTCAGAGTATCCGGCCTCTCCCCTACGGCGGCCAGCTCAAGGTCACGACTGCCAAGTACTACACACCCAGCGGCCGCTGCGTGCAAGCCATAGACTACTCGCACCGCAACGATGATGGCTCCGTGGGACACATTCCCGACTCCCTCACCCACGAATTCAAGACAGCAATGGGACGCACGGTACGAGATGGCGGCGGCATCACCCCCGACTTAGAAGTGAAGCCGCACGAATACAGCCGTCTCACCTATTCGCTGGTGATGAACGGAGTGGTGGAGCAGTACGTGCTGAAATACGTGCGTGAGCACGCTTCGATAGCTCCTACCGACGAGTTCCACTTCGGCGACGCCGATTACGAGGACTTCATTGAATTTGCCAAGGGCAAGACCTTCGATTACCGCTCCAGCGCCCGCACCTACTTCGACATGGTGCGCAAGGAACTCAAGCGCGACGGTCTTGAAGAGACGATGAGCGCCGAACTAGATGCACTCGGAAAGGCCCTGGAGATAGAGAAGGAAGACTTCCTGCGGCTCAAGAAAGACGAAATCATACCCTTCATCGAAGAGGAAATCGTGGTACGCTATCATCTGCAGCCCGACGGAGTCAAGCTCCGCCTGCGCTACGACGACCAGCTACGCGAAGCCCTCCGCAAGGCGCAGGAATTCAAATTCACAGTAGATGAATAGGAAGGACTTCGAGATAATGGCGCCGGCCGGCAACTTCGAATGCCTGCAGGCCGCCATACAGGGAGGAGCGGACTCCGTTTACTTCGGCGTCGGGCACCTCAACATGCGCTCGCACAGCGCCAACAACTTCGCGCCGGAAGATCTGTACGAGGTCGTGCGCATCTGCCACGGAGCAGGCGTCCGAGCCTACCTTACCCTCAACATCGTACTCTACCCGGAGGACCTGCAGCCAATGCGTGAGGCCCTGGAGGCGGCACGCACGGCCGGCGTGGATGCGATAATCGCCTCCGACGTGGCTGCCATCGAATACGCCCGCAGCATAGGGCTGGAGGTACACATCTCCACCCAGCTCAACGTGTCCAATTTGGAGGCGCTGAGATTCTATGCCCGCTGGGCCGACGTGGTGGTGCTGGCCCGCGAGCTCAATATGGACCAGGTGAAGGAGATATACGAAGGTATAGCCCGCGAAGGCATCTGCGGTCCCTCCGGCAAGCCAGTGCGGATAGAAATGTTCGCCCACGGAGCCCTATGTATGGCAACCAGCGGTAAATGCTACCTGAGCCTGCACGCATATGGCTCATCAGCGAACCGCGGTGCCTGTATGCAGATCTGCCGCCGCGGATACGAAGTGCGCGACCTCGAAACCGGCTACACCCTGGACATCGACAACAAGTACATTATGTCGCCGAAGGACCTCTGTACCATAGAATTTATGCAGCGGATGGCCGACAGCGGCGTGAGGGTTTTCAAGATAGAAGGGCGCGCCCGCAGCGCAGAATACGTGAAGCGCTGCACCGAGTGCTACAGAAAGGCCGCCGACGCCATTGCCAAGGGGAATTATACTCCTGAAATGGCCGCCGCTCTCAAGGAATCCCTCGCAGAGGTATTCAACCGTGGCTTCTGGGACGGATACTACCAGGGCGCCTACCTGGGGCAGTGGAGCGAGATTTACGGCTCGCACGCCACGCGGCGCAAGGTATATTGCGGCAAGGTTAGCAACTGGTTCGACCGGATAGACGTGGCCGAAATATCCGTAGAAGCCACGCCACTATGCGTAGGCGACGAGATTATGATAATCGGAGCCACCAGCGGCGTTACCCAGCTGACTGTGAGCGATATGCGGGTCAACCTCAAACCCTGCGGGAGAGCGGAGAAAGGCGAGCGCTGCTCGGTCGCCATTCCGCCGGATCCCGGAGCAGAACACGTGCGCCGGGGCGACAAGGTCTTCCTCTGGGTGGAAAACTAAATCTCTACGCTACCTTCGAATACGAAACGCGCCGGGCCCTTCATCAGAAGGGTTCCGTCGTCTTTGAACGACACCTGCAGGGAGCCGCCGTCCATACGCACCTCGCAGGGACTTTGCGCAACCCCACGGGCTACAGCCGCAGCCACGGTCGCGCAAGCGCCCGTGCCGCAGGCCATGGTAATGCCGCTTCCCCGTTCCCAAATACGCAGCCTGAGCACACCTGGGGCTGCCAGGGAAGCGAATTCCACATTAGTCTTGCCCGGAAAATGGGGATGGCACTCCAGTACAGGCCCATACTTCTCCAGGTCAACGGCATCGGCGTCGGGGCAGAATATCACGAAGTGTGGGTTGCCGACATTTACGACGCTACCCCTGAAAACGGCTCCGGCCGCCTCCAGTTCAAGCTCGCGCTCTTCAATCCTATAAGCCCCCATCCCAACGGTAACGCTCTCAACAAGGCCGTCCTCGCCAATATGAAGGCTCAGCTGTTTAACCCCTGAAAGAGTATCGAGAGTGAGTTCACGCTTTGTGGTCAAGCCCTTGTCGTACACATACTTGCCTATGCAGCGGGCTGCATTGCCGCACATCGCTCCCTCGGATCCGTCGGCATTGAACATCCGCATCGAGAAGTCGGCGCAAGGCGAATCGCCTATGAGCACCAGACCATCGCCTCCGATGCCAAAATGACGGTCAGACAGCCACACGGAAAGGGCGGCAGGGTCCTCAACGCAGAAGCGCCGGGCATCGACATACACATAGTCGTTGCCCAGCCCCTCCATCTTTGTAAATCCCAACCGCATCAAAACACCCAGCCGAGAGTGATGTAACTGCCGTAGTGGAGCCGCGCCTTGTTCCAGTCGGTGAAGAGAGAGTTAAGCTGCCAACGGAAACTCCACTCCAGCATAACCGGTCCGACCTGCGTGCCGAATACGGCTGCAACGCCTCCCTGGTGAGGGTTGACAGTAACTCCGGGATCAGTCTTGCTGAACTCGTAGCGTAAAGCATAGCTATAGTAACCACCCATTCCAATGTATGCCGAAGCAGAGGCGTCAGAGCCGCGCATAATGACATAAGCAGGGACGGTAATGCAGTTCTGACTGTATTTCTGTGCCTTCCCAAGCGAGGTGTCGAGCGAAGGGAAAGTGCTGACCTGATGCTCGTACAGAGTGTTGAATTGCAGGCCGATCTGCTTGAAGTTGATACGCCACACAAGTCCGGCGCTGTAGCCCGAAGCCGCGTCGGAAGTGACTTTGGCATCGGGGAAACGCAAACTCGTTGACCCTCCGGCAACCATCATACCGATTTCGAAAGGTTTCGTACGGTCTTCGTGCTTGGGCGCCACCTTGCCGCTGGCGGCGAAAGCCGGGTCGGACGCCACGGTGAGCGTAAAATCGGAGAGGAAGTCTACTATCTTATCCAGGCCCTTGTAATCAATCAGTTCGGCCTTGTCGCCCGGCTTGTGGTAGGGCGATTTGAGGCCGGTGGTGACAGCGAGCGTGGGCACGTGCTTGCGCGCAAAGCCATCGGTATCGGTGGCCGTGAACACGGAAGTTTCGAACCCCTTGGTCTCTATGTTGATGGAATTGAGTTTTGCCGCGTTCCTGGCAATGTCAGCCCCATTCTTTATGGTAGATGTACCTTCGAGGATGAGCTTGCCGCTCTCCCTGTACCAGCCGACCATATCCACGCTGACCATCAGCTTCACGTTCTCGATCCCGATGACCGTATCGAGGAATTCCGCGAGCGCGGTAGAGCCGTACAGACCCTTCTCCTCTGCGTCGAACGCAGCAATGATTACGCTACGCTGCAGCTCGTCGCGCCTGGAGCTCAGTTCGCGGGCGAGTTCTATCACGGCCGCACTGCCGGAGGCGTTGTCGTCCGCTCCCGGATAAATCTCGCCGTTCTTCACGCCAAGGTGGTCGAAATGGGCTCCAACCACTATGTATTCATCCTTAAGTGTGGTTCCCTCGATGACACCAACTACATTGGCATACTCCTTCCCGTTCTTCTCGAAGGGAATGACGAAGTCGCCGTTGTGGAAAGGCTTGAGGCCGCACTCCTTGTAGCGGGCCACAATGTAATACCTTGCCATCTCGGCGCCGGGAGAGCCTGCCTCGCGTCCCTTGAGTGAATCGGACGCGAAATAATAAACGTACTCTGTGAGCCTCTGCTCCCTGGTCTGAGCCCCTGCGCCCTGAGTGAGCCACATCGTCACAAGGCCTGCTGCAAGCAGCAGCAACAGTCTGACCTTCATTTTCATAAGATATAACCTATTAACTAACGTGAATTTTCAATAAGACTGAAGTCGAGCAGGCGCTGCTCCAGATTGGCAGCCTCCACCTTGATACGTACGCGGTCGCCCAGGCGGTATTGCTTACCCGTGCGGCGGCCGCGCAGGCGGTAGTGCGCCTCGTCGAAATCGAAAAAGTCGGAATGCATCTCGCGCAGGGCGACCATACCCTCGATATGGGTCTCGTCCAACTCAACATACATTCCCCATTCGGTGAGCCCGGACACGCAGCCCTCGAACTCCATACCAACCTTGTCCTGCATAAACTCCACCAGCTTGTACTTCACGCTGGTGCGCTCGGCGTCGGCGGCCACGAGCTCACGCTCGGAAGCGTGCACGCACTCCCTTTCGAAACGGTTCTTATCAACCGAATCCCCTCCCCGCAGGTACGAGCCAAGCAACCGGTGCACCATAAGATCGGGATAACGGCGAATGGGCGAGGTGAAGTGAGTGTAGAACGGGAACGCAAGACCATAGTGTCCGATGTTGTCGGTGCTGTAAACAGCCTTGGCCATAGAACGCAGGGCAAGGTTCTCGAAGGCGTCGTACTCCGGCTTGCCCTTTGCGGCGCCGAGGAGGTCGCGCAGCGACGACGCGGCCTTCTTTCCGGTCGTCGCTTCGGCCATACGGTAGCCGAAGTTGGAAGCGAAATCACGCAAGCCAGAGAGTTTCTCGTAGTTCGGCTCGCCGTGCACGCGGTACACGAAGGTCTTGGCGCTCTTCATCGCCACTCCGTTCATCTTGCCTCCGGTGGCGACGAACTCAGCGACGCTTCGGTTGGCCAGCAGCATAAACTCCTCGATGAGGTTGTTGGACTCCTTCGCAATCTTCTGGTAAACACGCACCGGCTTGCCCTGCTCATCGATTTCCACCTTCATCTCCGGCCGGTCGAAATTGATGGCGCCGGCACGGAAGCGGGCCTGCCGCAGGTTCTTCGCCAGCCCGTTCAGAGTCAATATTGCGTGCTCCAGCGGTGTCTGCTCCTCCTTTGCGGGAGGATTCTCGATAATCTGCTGGGCCTGCTCGTAATCCATACGGCGGTCGGACCTGATGACGGTTCTGCCGAACCAGCGGGAGCGTACGGCACCCTTCGGGCCCATCACGAAGACCACGGAGAACGTGAGCTTGTCTTCATCCTGACGCAGGGAGCACAATTTGTTGCAGAGCTTCTCCGGGAGCATCGGAACGGTGCGGTCAACCAGGTACACGGAAGTACCGCGCTCGCGGGCCTCGGCATCTACCTGGCCGCCAGGGCGCACATAATGGGACACGTCGGCGATATGCACGCCCACCTCCAGGTCGCCGTTCGGCAAATCCTTGAAAGACAGGGCGTCGTCGAAGTCCTTGGCGTCTGACGGGTCGATGGTGAAGGTGAGGGTGGAGCGATAGTCCTTGCGGCCCTTGAGCTCCTCCGCGGTAATCTCGTCGGGAATGGCATCGGCGGCATTCTCGACTTCGGAGGAGAAGCGGTACGGCAGGTTGAACTCGGCCAGGATGGCGTGCATCTCGGTCTCGTTGTCACCCGGCTTGCCGAGCACGTCGGAGATGTGGCCGTACGGGCAGGTCTCGCCCCTGCGCCATCCGTCCACCACGGCCGCCACCTTCATTCCGGCCTCGGCTCCGGCGGCACGCGCCTCCTCGGCATCTACCTGAATGTCGTAGGGCATAAACTTGCTCTGCATGAGCACCCACGCCTGGGCGCCCACAAAATGCATATATCCCACGAACGGGGCTTTGCTATGCTCGAGTATCTCGATGACTTCGCCCTCGCGGCGCTTGCCGGAGGATCCACGGCCGGTTACAGCCACACGTACTATGTCTCCGTTCAGGGCCCGGCGGGTGCGGCTGGCCTTCACATAAATGTCGTCGTCCTGGCCGTCCACAATAACGAAGATGAAGCCCTCGCGGGTCATCTGCACCTTGCCGGTGAACTCCTGGACTACCTTGCGGGAGTGGGATTTCTTACCGCTGCGTATCTTTTGCTGCTTTTTCCTTTTCATTCTTAACTACATATGGCTGAGCAGCGCCTTCATACCCTGCGGGCCCGGCTCGAAGCGCACGGAATCTGCGCTCGCGGGTACCAGGATGCACTGGTCGGCCTTGATTTCTTCTACCTCTTCCCCGGTCTTCACTAATCCCCCGCCCTCCAGGCACATCACTACCAGGAAGCTGTCGAGGGAGGCTACATCCTTGACCAGCGGCTTGTGCAGGTCGATCACGGAAGTGATGAAATACTTACACCTGGCGAGCTCAATATCGGCATCAGCTCGGTGCTCATAAGGGGTCTTGTAACTGTCGTACAAATTGTAGTCGAGGGCGTCCTTCGCCAGCTCCGTATGCAGTTCGCGCGGTTTTCCGTCAAGCCCCGGGCGATTGTAGTCGTAGATGCGGTAGGTCATATCGGAGGTCTGCTGTATCTCCGCTATGTAGCTGCCCTCACAAAGGGCGTGCACCCTGCCGGTAGGGATGAAGAATACGTCGCCTGGAGCTATTGAGTGATGTGCAAGCACATCCGTTATCCTGCCCTCGGCGACCAGTTTAACATACTCGTCCGGGGTAATCTTCTGCGAGAAGCCGGCAATCAGTTCGGCGCCTTCCTCTGCGCGGATGACATACCACATTTCGGTCTTGCCGTGGGCTCCGTGGCGCTTCTGGGCGAGCTCCTCAGACGGATGCACCTGAATGCTCAGTTTGTCGTGAACGTCGAGGAACTTGACCAGCAGGGGAAATTCGTCGCCACAGGCGGCATAAACGTGCTTCCCGAGGAGGCGTTCCTTCTCCTTGGCAACCAGGGAATTGATATCGAGCCCGGCATAAGGGCCGGAGGCCACTTTGGAGAGCCTGTCCTTATAGCCGGACAGCACCCAGAGTTCGGAGCCCCAGACCATGGGGCGCAGTATTGGATCAAGTCTGTACATCTATCTATCCTCCGCCTGGTGGCCCGTGCGGTCCACCTGATGATAAAACTGAGTATAAGGTACGTCCGTGCGGCCAGCGCCCTTCTTCATCAGGGCCACAAGGTCCTGGAAATTGGTCTGATAAACGTCGCGCGGCAGGATGCCCTTCTCGTGGCACACGCTGGCGGCCAGTCCGACCACCTCGCCCATCATTGCGCAGGTACGCATAACGCGCACCGAGCCCAGGGCGATATGACTGACGCTGATATCGCGCCCCGCCATAAACATATTCGGAATGTCGGCACTGTAGAGGCACCTGTAAGGCACGGCATACGGGTCGATGGGTGTAAGCTTGCCAATCGACATCCACTCCGCACCGGGGTACTTGCCCGCGTTGCGCGGATCGGGATAATGCTGGTCGATGCGCCAAGTGGTGGTGAAGGTGCCGTCGGGATAAGGGATGGGTCTGGTGAGGTCCTGCTCTTTGAGGATATAGTCACCAACGATACGACGGCTCTCGCGCTTGCCGCTCACGTGGCTCACCCAGGTGAGGTGCGTGCACTCCCAGTCCTCCTTCTTGGCCAGACGGTTCTTGCAGTAGGAGAAGGTGCTGTAGGCCACGTACATACCGTAGTCGCGTATCTTTTCTGCGTCGGCCACCTGGTCGTCGTTCATACCAACCTCCCAGTACCAGTTGGCGCGGTGCACAGGCTCCACCGTCTCCTCGTCGAGTTTGAGACCCCAGTCGAGGCTGTCGGGGAACGAGCATGGGGTGTTCCAGTCTTCGCAGTACCACTCTATGCTCACACCCATCGTGAATTCGTCAGCCTTCTCGGGAGCCAGGCTCTCGCCGAACTCGCTGCGGGCCTCGCGACCCATCATCGTGCGGGCGCCGGCAAGCACGGCAAGGTGAGCGTCGCCGGTGCAGTCGGAGAACAAGCGTCCGCTGATCTTGATGCGGTTCTGCCTGGTGGCCTCAACAGCCTCAACAGCCTCAATGCTGCCATCCTTCATATAGGCCTTGTCCACGGTGTAGCCAGCGAACAGGGTGATATTGGGTTCCGCCGCAATCACGTCCCACTTCTTCCAGTCCTGATAGTGATGTGCGCCACGGGCATTGCCGTAACGGTCGGGGCCGATTTCGTTGAGAATATATCCCAGCGACGGGTACGGAGGCATATTGATCTGGCCGCCGAGGCCGACGCGGACCTCCGAAGAGTTGTTGCCTCCGAGGATATATCGGTCCTGCAGAAGGGCCACCTTGCATCCATAGCGGGCGGCGGCGATGGCGGCGCACAGGCCGCTCATTCCGGCACCTACGACTACAAAATCGAAGTGTCCCTTATCCTCAACAGGCTCCGGCAGCAGCTGCGCCCGCAGGGCCTTGTAGTCCTCCAGGCTGTCGCCGGGGCACTCGCCGCTGCAAGTAAGCAGGATGGCGTCGGCACGGCCGTCGAGGCCCGTAAGGTCGCGAATATGCAGCGAATGTTCGCCAGCAGAAAGCTCGTACTCTCCGCCCTTCTGCCAGTACCACGCGGCGCGCTCGGCAGGAGTCTTGCCGGGGCGGCCGATGCCGAACTCAGCAGGATCCTCCGCACTATCAATCCCTACCTTAAAGATACCCGGAGTCTTACCGTCGGACCAGAAAGCAGTCCAGTTCTTGGTACGCACCCAGAGGGTGTATTTACCGTCAGTTGGGATCACCGCCTTGGTGGAGGGATTATTCTTGAGAGGCGAGCCGATTCCGTGGGCCAGAAGATAACTGGAGCCCATCTGAAGGACGAATTGTTGCTCAACGGTCCAGTCTCCGAGGTCGTCGAAGCGGGTGCAGAGCGTGAGTACTGAATCCAATGCGTTCATATTCTAAGCGAAATTAATTATCTTCAAATATAGTAATTTTTCGGCTTGTTTTGAGGGCGGCATTTATTATATTTGCGCTATGAGAGTGTTCAGCAATGAATTGATGGAAGATGCATACCGGCGGTGCAATATCAAAAGGGCCGGTACTGCCACGATAATGGAAAGCGCAGGCCTCGCGGGTCTGCTTGAGCACGAAACCGGTATCCCCGTAATACATATGGAGTTGGGCTCGCCCGGCCTGTCACCCAACAAGGTCGGCATAGAAGCCGAGAAGGCGGCGCTCGACGCAGGCGTAGGCGCATCGTACGCCCCCACCGACGGCATCCCGGTGCTGAAGGAGGCGTCCGCCCGTTTCTTCAAGGCGTTCCTGAATATCGACTGGGCGCCGCTGTACTTTATCCCCACCACCGGGTCCATGCTCGGAGCGTTCGGAGCGCTCGCTGCAGCCAGCCAGTGCA
Source organism: Bacteroidales bacterium UBA1197 (assembly GCA_002309995.1). Lineage (GTDB taxonomy): Bacteria > Bacteroidota > Bacteroidia > Bacteroidales > UBA932 > Cryptobacteroides. The sequence continues at coordinate 7,212 of DBYB01000029.1, read as the reverse complement.
CTCCTGAGCGCGGCAACGTGCTGGTGCTTGAACCCAGTTTCTCCGCCAACAAGCAGCAGATGGCCATTTTGGGCATCGACTGGAAGGGCGTAGATGTGGCCGACCTGCGGGCCGCCGGCTTCGAAGAGAGTATGAGGGCCGAACTAGCCGGCGGAGAGTACAGCGCAATTATGTACTCCAACCCCAACAATCCTTCCTGGATGTGCCTCTCCGACGCCGAGTTGCAGATACTCGCCCGCCTTGCCGACGATAGCGGGACGATAGTGATAGAAGACCTCGCATACTTCGGAATGGACTACAGGCAGGAAGGCTTCGGCATCCCGTACTGCGAGCCTTATCCACCCACCGTAGCCAAGTATACGGAGAACTGTATGCTTCTCCTCTCCGGCTCGAAGATTTTCTCATACGCCGGCCAGCGCACCGGCATTCTGTCCGTGGGCCCGAAGCTCTATCACACACGTTTCCAGGCACTTGCAGACCGTTACAACAACACCGGCATCTTCGGCCTCACAATAACCGGAGCTATCCTTGATATGATTACCTCGGGAAGCACCGCGAGTACCCAGTGGGGCCTCGCCGCAATGCTGAACCACAGCTGCGACGGAAGCATACGCTTCCTCGAAGACGTGAGCGTATATGCAGAGCGCGCCGCCAAGATGAAGGAAATCTTCCTCCGTCACGGTTTCACAATCAGTTACAGCGAGGATGCATCGGGCCCAATAGGCGACGGCTTCTTCTTCACCCTGAGCCGCGCAGGGATGGACAGTGCCACCCTTGTAGATGAGCTCATAGCCTACGGCGTCAGTTCAGTGAGCCTGGACAAGATGGGCAGCAAACGCAAGGGTGTGCGAATATGCTCCAGCCGCATCCACGGCGACCAGTTCGATCTGCTGGACAAGCGGATGGCCGAATTCAACGCCGACCACCCAGAGGCTTAAATGTGAGCCATAGCGGCCTTGAAGACCTCGTCCGTGCTAAGGTACAGATGATAGAAGGCGTTGTCGCCGAGTTTTGAGTACCGGCCGACGAGGGCGCGAATCTGCGTCATCATATAACTGCGCTCAACCTCCCACTCGCGTCCCTTGGGCGCCAGTCCGTCGCGCTCGCGTGCGAAGGCGAGGAACTGCCGTTCCAGGCCGGCCCCGTCGAGATACTTGAGCAGGTCGTCGTAGTTGTCGATGGCCTGAAGTTCCTTCTTGTGGGCGTCAAACCAGGCGGATGCGAAGCGCATCGTTGTCGCCTTCTTGTTGCAGTTGATGTAGAACGACTCCACCTTGGTGGTATCCATCGGCACGAATATGTCGGGCAGGATGCCTCCGTTGGCCACGTGCATACTGTCGGCGTTCACCATCTCACCGTTGGCGTAGCGGTAGTAGATGTCGTACGCATAGTCGTCGTTGATGGGCTTCTGGATACAGCGGCCCGACGGGGTGTAGTAGCGGGCCACCGTAAGCCGTATGCCTGAGCCGTCGGTAAAATAGACCGGCTCCTGCACCAGGCCCTTGCCGTAAGTGCGGCGGCCGACCAGGGTAGCGCGGCGGTTGTCCTGCATTGCCCCGGCGAAAATCTCGCTCGACGAGGCACTGCCGTCGGACACCAGGAGCGTCAGTCCGGTATCCTGGAACAAGCCCTTGCCGTCCGCCTTAAAGCTCTCGCGCTTGCGGTGCAGGCCCTCCAGATACACTATCTCCTTTCCCTTTGGCAGGAAGAGGTTGCTCAGCAGCAGCGCCTGGTCGAAGTAGCCGCCGCTGTTGTCGCGCAGGTCGACGATAAGGTGCTTCATACCTGCCGCCTGGAGTTCCAGGGTAGCCCTTGCGAACTCTTCGTAGGTCGTGCGGGCGAACTTGCTCAGGCGCAGGAATCCGGTGGTGTCGTTCACCATAAAGGCCGCGTCAACGGAGTGCGTAGGAATCTTGTCGCGGGTGATATCGAACGGTATCTCCTCGTTCCCGCGCTTGACGGTAACCAGCACACGGGTGCCTGAGGGGCCCTTCATACGGCGCACCATGCTGTCCTGCGGGAAACGGACGCCGGCGATGTTGGTGGTATCTACCTTGAGCAGACGGTCGCCTGCCTGCATGCCGATCTTCTCTGCCGGCCCGCCGGGGATGACTTCTATCACCACGGCCGTATCGTTGGGCACGTTGAACTGTATGCCGATGCCGGAGAAGTTGCCGGCAAGGTCCTGCTCGGCGTCTTCCAGTTTCTGCGGCGGCATATACACGGAATGCGGGTCGAGGGCCGCGAGAGCAGCGTCGATGGCCGCTTCGGAGACCTTCTGGCGATCGACCGAATCAACGTAATGATTATCTACAGTCTGCAGCACCAGGTAGAGTTTGCGCCAGTCCCGGGTCGCTGTCTTGAGCACGCGGCGGCTCTCGGAGACGCGGCTGAAGGTGAACATAAAGGCCACACCGATGAGGATGCCGACCAGCAGTATAAGGAACGAATTGTTCTTCATATCAGTCGAGTTTGATTACCTCGATGCCGGCCCGGGTGAGCAGATCGACGCCGTCGGTAAGGCGGTACTCGTCTTTATACACCACCCTCTTGATGCCGCTCTGGATTATCAGTTTGGCACATTCGATACAGGGCGACGCGGTTACGTAGAGCGTTGCTCCGGCGCTGCTGTTGCCCGATTTGGCCACCTTGGATATGGCGTTGGCCTCGGCGTGGAGCACATAGGGCTTGGTAACCCCGTTCTCTTCGCACACGTTCTCGAAACCGGACGGCGTGCCGTTGTAGCCGTCGGATATTATCATATTATCCTTGACGAGCAGGGCACCCACCTGACGCCGCTTGCAGTAGGAATTCATGGCCCAGATGCCGGCCATCTCCATATATCTCCGGTCGAATTTGCTCATCGCTGATAGAGGTAACGTTTGATGCTGCGCTTGGGGGTGCGCTCGAAGTCTTCCGAGAGGAACTCCACCTTGCGTATCTGCGCGTAGCCGGGGAGAACCTTGTTGACCTCGGGCATGCTGTCCAGGATCTGCTTCTGCATATCTTCAATCTCCAGCCCGTCTGCCTGAGCCTGGCGGTAATCGGGATATATGAGGGCAGTGAGGCCTCCGTTGTCTTCAATGACCAGGGACTCGACCACATAGCTCACGTTGTTGATTACGCCCTCGAGCTCCTCGGGATAGATGTTCTGGCCGGAGGGGCCGAGGATCATACACTTGGAACGGCCGCGCAGGTAGAGGTATCCGTCGTCGTCCATCACGCCCATATCGCCGGTCTTGAACCAGTCGTCGTTGGTGAAGGAGGCCTTGGTGGCCTGGCGGTTCTTATAGTAACCCAGGAAGACGTTGTCGCCTTTCACCTGCACCTCGCCGGGAATCTTTGTCGGATTAGGAGAATCGATGCGGATGGTGCACCCGGGGATGGCATAGCCACAGGAGCCCTTCTTGGTGCGGTTCCAGTGTGCGTAGGTGATGATGGGGCCGCACTCGGTCATACCGTAACCTACGGTAAACGGGAATTTCACCTTGCGGAGGAACTGCTCCACCTCGGGGTTGAAAGCGGCGCCGCCGAGTATGATTTCCTCGAAGTTGCCGCCGAACGCCTCAATGAGGCCCTCACGGATCTTGCCGTACACAACCCTGTCAACGATGGGGATGCGGAGCCAGGTCTTGTTGTGGTCGGCGATAGGCTTTATCTGTGATTTGTAAACCTTCTCGATGATGAGCGGCACGGCAATAATAACGTCAGGATGAATCTCGGAGAACGCCTTCATTATCACCTTGGGGCTGGGCACGCGCGTAAGGAAGTGCACATGAGCGCCTATGGTCATCTCGAAGAGGAACTCGAACATCATACCGTACATATGGGCGGAGGGCAGGAGGGCCACCATATGAGAATCTGCGTTCATCTGGGGCTCAGCGGTCTCGCCTGCGAAGCGGATGTTGCACCACAGGGAACGGTAAGGCAGCATAACTCCCTTCGAGAAGCCGGAAGTTCCTGATGTATAGTTAATGAGCGCCAGCTCGTCGGCGGTGTCTTCGTGATAGTTGAGGTTCTCAGGGCCGAATCCGTCGGGATATCTTTCGCGGAATGTCTCGGGGAGCTTCTCGCGCGCCTCCACCATAGCCTCGTCGCGGGCGAGGATATAGTTGAGGGTTGACATTCGTACGAACACCTGCACGCCGGGCATTTCGGCTTCGGAAAGGCCCTCCCAGTTGGCTTCGTCCACGAAGAGCACCTTGGCCTCGGAGTGATTCACAAGATAGTGTATGTTCTCCGGCTTGAACTCGTGAAGTATGGGTACGGGGACGGCGCCGTAGGTCATCGCGGCCAGGAAGCACACTCCCCAGTTTGCCTGATTCTTGGAGCAGAGGGCTACCTTGTCGCCTTTCTGCAATCCGCAAGATTCGAAGCAGATGTGCAGATACTCAATGCGTTTGGCCACATCGCAGTACTTCAGGGTCACGCCCTGGTAGTTGCTGAGTGCAGAACGGTCCCAGTTCTCCCTGAAGCTCTTTTCGAGCATTTTGTTTACCGATTGGAAACCTGCCATAATATGTTATTTTCTTTTGTCCAAGTTAATCTCCGGTTCTCCGACTGCACCACGGCCACGGATTTGGCCGGCCAGTTCCTCTCCTTACCGAAGGAAAGGGTGTCCAGCACCTCGCGGGGGCCGCTCACAATCCACTTGCCCTTACGTATGCAGCAAGTGTCTGTAGCATTGAAGGGCTCACCGTAAAGTGCGCGCACGAAGCCTGCGGCCGGGTTGCGCAACACACCTTCGCTCTTGCCCTTGTCGGCGCAGCGGACCAGATTCAAAGTATATTCAGGAGTGGCTGCATAGGCCACTTCCTGTATTCCAAGTTCTTTCTCCCAGTCCAGCGGATTCTTGCCGGAGGACTTGCGGAGATTCTGAATTCTCTTGTTGTAGGCCTCTAGTTCGACGCGGGCGTCCATGAAGGTCTCGTAGGAAGCGCGCCACTGCTTGAGGTCGGCGATTGGCATATCGATTACGAGCTCTGCCTCATCGGGGAAAAACGAGCCCAGTTTCGACTCCCCTTCCGCGCAGGTCGCGAGAAAATTGCAGAAATACCTCTCGCTCTCGGGCTGAACGGTGCGGAGCTTGCCATCGCAGGCAACGGTCCACTCCGTGGCCTCCTTGATAAACGAGATGAGCTGGTTCCTGGGGATGCTGCAGGCCTCGAAACGCAAGAGCCTGCGGGCACCGCTGTTCCGCCAGGCTATGCCGTCGGAGCCACCGATAATCTCCAGCACGCCGTCGAAATAGGGGGCGTCGAGGATAGATGAATCGGAAAGCAGGTGCCGGCGGACTACCGTTATTATGGTAGCCGAGGGGCTGATAAGCAATACGTTGTGCTTGGGAAGGGCGAGCTGGGCGCTGGAGAGCCTGAGCGAATCGGCCCGGGCGGCGAGGGCGGCAGTTTGTGCCAGCGTGTCAGCTGCGGGTCTGAGGCCCGTGCCCGGATGAGCCCTGCCGGTCTCGATTATCACAAGGGGAACGATGCTGCCTACATTGCACAGGGCAATGCACGCCCTGTTCCTGGCGAACTTGCTGTAGTCCAGCTCCAGAAGCACGTCCGAAGGGTCGAGCATCTGCTCCAGCGCGTGGTCCAGCCGCGTAAACACCCCCACCGCCAGCGCATCGGACGGCACTGCAAGCAGCAGCTCCGGAGCCTCTTTCACTGCTCCTTCGCCCTGCTTGTCACCCTGCCTGCCGCACGCCGCAGCAAGGAAAATCAACGCAATAACCAGCAATCGTTTCATAAGTTGCAAATATAGCAATTTTCTTTATGCATTTCAGAATCTTACGCCGAGTGTGATGTTTGCGTTCTGTGTGCCTCTGGAGAACAGGTAAGCCACGTCGTCTGCACCCATATAGATGGTGCTGTCGAAAGTGGCGTAAATGCCGGCGTACCATTTGCCCCAGTAATAGAGAACTGCCAGCGTGCCCTTTGTCACGAACGCCGGCACCTCGGGTTTGAAGTCGTAAGCCGTGCCATCGATCTTTGCATACGATGAATTCAGGAAGCCCACTGTCTCCGTGAGGCCTGCGTGAACGAGCCAGTGCACGGAAGGAACGAAATTGTAGGCATATCCGCCACCAAGGCCAATAAGGCCGGTGCAGGCAAACTCGGGCTGTATCGCAACCGTTAAATCGGGATTGCGCATCATTCCGTATGTGCGTGTTGTGAAGGTCGCGAGGAAACTTCCTGCGCTCCTCAACTGGCGGAAGGCCTGGTTCATAGCAGCGGGCATAGAGAAATGCTTCCCGTTGAAGGCGTAATAGGCACTCAATCCTACATTCATCATTATAACCCCGTCGTCCGGCAGATTGGATGTAGTTTCTCCGCCTGTAAGCGCCACGCCATTGAATCCTGTGCTGAGACCGCCTTCCAGTGTAACACCGACACGGTTACCCATAATATTCATAGCTCCGCCAAAGGTATATTTGCCACCAATGGGAGAGAATCCCGCATCAACAATCAGGTTGCGGTATCCAACGCCCACGGTATGCTTATACTTCAGCCGCCGGTCCAGTTTGAGCCCATAACTATCACCATCCGGCACCACCGCCACCATCATCGCAGACTCCCCCTCCAACTGCGCAGTGGTCCTCAACCGCCAGCGCTCCTGAGGCCGATAAATATAGGTCGTATCGTACGGCTGCTTCTGTTGCTGCTTTTTCAGCCACCCATCCACGGACTGAAAAAACTGCCCCTCCGCCCGCACACCCGCCAGCATCAAAATACACGTAACAATAGCTATCTTCTTCATCTCCGTAAAGTCGAAAATGTAAAATTACGAAAGAAATCCGCAATTCCCAAAACCGGAGAGGCGTGCCCGAGGGTCCAACCGTGGGACCCTCAGTATCAAAAACCCCATAAAATCGTAGCCGAGGGTCCCTCGTTTGGACCCTCGGCCACGGTGAAATATCGAACTGCAAATAAGAACCCTCAAGTTAGTTAAGTTCTGCATCATAATCAACACTACATAGTACCCCGTCCTTCGTCTCAAGATGCGAATGAGCTGAACCGTTTGATTCTCAAGCCCTTATCAAATCTCCCATGCGCAGTTTTACACACAGGAGATACAGTTGTGGTTGATTATCAGAGGTTTGCGAAAAACGCCAGGTGAGGCTACAAAGAAGCCAGGCTGTGGAGCCTGGCTTCTTTGTAGCCCGAAGAGGAATCGAACCTCTATTTAAAGTTTAGGAAACTTCCGTTCTAT
>DBYB01000053.1:20783-50826 GCA_002309995.1 Bacteroidales bacterium UBA1197 | reverse complement strand
TCGAATCCCTGTCTTTCCGCGCAATGCAATATTTTTTCGGGCGCCGCACTCAGTGCGGCGTTTGTTGTAGTAGGTCTGCGCTTCGAAAGCCCCGCTCTCGCAGCGCAGACCTACTACAACAAATAGTGGCGGTTCCACCGCGNNCCGCCACACCCGAAAAACCATTGCTCACGGAAATCCAGGGAAAAGGCTCGCGCAGCGAGGCTAATCCCTGCTGCCACAGACCTTATTCCTGCTTCTCCCCCTCTTCCTTTGCCGCCGCTTTTTCAAACAGGGCAAATGCGCAACTTGCGCAGAATGTGCAGCCCTGTTCTTGCGCTTAGGATTGCAAACATCCCGCGGGTAGAGTGCGGGGGGTGTTGTTTTAGGGGCGGGCGATATCGGTCAACTCTCTTTATGCAAAAAGTATTTGACACATAAGTATTGATTTTTAGGCAATAAGTATTATCTTTGCCCAAAGTAAGAATTTCATACATTTCTTAAAAATTGGAAATCATGGCCACAATTGCTGCAATGTCATCAAGAGGACAGATTGTCGTTCCCATTTCTATCCGCAAGAAGCTCAAGCTTGGGGAAGGCTCGCAATTCCTTGTTGTTACAGACAACGAGAACATTCTCCTGAAGCCCGTGAGAGAGCCATCTCTCAAGGAGTTTTATTCGCTGATTGAGCAGGCGCAGAATACGGCAGCACAACTTGGGCTGACGGAGGAGGAGATTAATGCCGAAATCAAGGCTATGAGGGCCGAGAAGCTCAAATGAGAATAGTTATAGATACAAACATCATTGCTTCCGCCCTCTTTTTTGGAGGCAAACCGTACCAGCTCCTTCGTTACGTGATGGAGAGCCGGGTGGATGTTGTCGCAAGCAAAGAAATTGTTGACGAGTATGAAGAAATTGTTTTGCGCTTACAACGAAAGTATCCTGCGATTAACTCTCGGATTCCACTGCAAGACATTATTTCAAAATTTGAAATTATTCGGGTAAACTCAGAAATCCATATCAGCCGTGATCCAGCCGACGATAAGTTTATTTCGTGCGCACTGGATGGCAAGTGCCTGTACATCGTGAGTGGAGACAGTGACTTGCTGGACATTGAGAGTTATGAAGGCATAGAGATACTGACCGTCTCTGATTTTTTGAATCGTTTTGAATAATATTTCTCGACGGAGATTGGATTTATTGAACCAGGCAGTTTGGGACAATGGATTCACTACCGAAACGTGTGTAGAATCTTGGGCGCGTATCACCGGGTGCTGGTTTGAAGATGCGCGTTCTGCCAAATGACTCGCAAATAGCTCGCAACACTATATACAGTATTAATAACAACAAATAAAAAACAGCAATAGAAGTAGGTAGAAGCCACTTTATTCTGAAAGACTTTGTTTATCGCGTCACGTCTGGAAAGCGTGTGGCCCCCTCTTCCTTTGCCGCCTTATTTGCCTTCAGCTCTTCCAGGTAGCTGGCAGTAATGACGCCTGAAGGGAGAGCAATAATGGCCACTCCGAATAGCGACGACAGCATACTCACCAATCGGCCAATGTCCGTGACGGGAATCATATCACCATAACCCACTGTAGTCAACGTCACCGTTGCCCAGTAAAGAGCATCAAAGAAGTCCGCAAAAGCGACTGCCCCTGTCACAGGATTCACGTGAGGCTCCGCATTGAACATAATCAGGGCCGTAAGGAACACATAAAAGACCGCTATTCCCAAGACAGTCAGCAAAACGCGCTTTTCCTTCCGAATCACTCGTCCCAATACCTTGATGCTCTCCGAGTACCGGATGAATTTGAAAAGGCGCAGGATTCGTAACAGCCTGGTGATACGGAATATCTTGAACCCTTTCCCCAGAAAATGAAGCCCCGGCAAAATGGATAGAAGGTCGATAATTGCCCATCCCGTAAAAGGATACAACACAAACGACCAGCCCTTTTTACCAAGCCGGTAGTCGGCAGTAATCCAGCGAAGGACGTAATCAATGATAAAAAACGATACCGTAATCTGCTCGATGGTCCTGAACGCCTGCGTCTCCTCAACAAACATCAGTGGAATAATGCTCGCGGTAATCGCCACCAACATCAGAATATCATAAGCGATACTGGCTTTGTCACCCGGCTGCCCCGGTTCAATAATGGAGTATAATCTTTTGCGCATTATCTTAATATAGTGTACTGAAGTCCCTCCCTTCTCTCTCAACTCCGCAAATTTACTAATAATAACCGTATTTTGATTTCACGCGGGAAAAAAGTATATTTGCGAGGATATACACTTACGAATTATGAAATACGTTTGCACAGTTTGCGGTTACGTCCACGATGAGGACGCCGAAGGAGTGAAATTCGACCAGCTTCCCGACGATTACGTGTGCCCCATCTGCGGAGTGGGCAAGGAAATGTTCGAACCCGAGCAGTAGTTTAACATACATATGAACGAACTGGAAGAAGCTCGACTGGGGATAGCCTCGGTCGATCACGATATTGCCGCCCTCTTCGAGGAGCGGATGCGCCTTGTCAGCAAAGTGCTGGATTACAAGAAGGGCAACGGTCTTCCCATACTCGACGCCCGCCAGGAGGAGCGCGTCATAGCCAACAACATCGGAAACATCAAGGATCCCGCAATCCAGGAGTATTACGTACTCTTCCTCAAGGAGATGATGCGTATTTCCAAGGCCTTCCAGGGCCGTCTGATGAATGGTATGCGCATCGCCTACTGCGGCATACCCGGGGCCTTCGCCCAGATTGCCGCCGGAAAAGCCTTCCCCGAAGCGTCCACAATCCCCTACCCGGACTTCGGCAGCGCCTACAAAGCCTGCGAAGACGGCGACGCAGACGTGGCAGTACTCCCGATTGAAAACAGTTTCGCCGGCGATGTGGGCGGAGTTATGGACCTGAGCTTCAGCGGCAGCCTGTACATCAACCTGATGCTGGAACTCGACGTGTCGCAGAACCTGCTCGGGCTGAACGGCGCCAGCCCGTGCGACATCAAGACCGTAGTCAGCCACCCGCAGGCCCTGGCCCAGTGCGCCAAGTTCATCACCGACCGCAACCTGGAATCACGCGAATTCGCCAACACGGCGCTTGCCGCCCAATATGTTGCAGAAACCGGCGACAAGACCATCGGCGCCATAGCCTCACGCGAAACCGCTGAACTCTACGGACTCGATATCCTGGAGCCGAATATCAACTCGCAGGTAGCCAACACCACCCGTTTCGCCGTGTTCTCCAGGGCACTCAACAAGACTTCCCTCCCCGGCAGCAGCGGTGAGCACTTCATCCTGGTCTTCACCGTTCGCAACGAGGCCGGAGCCCTCGCCAAGATCCTGAATATCATCGGTTCGCATGGATTCAACATGAGCAGCCTGCACAGCCGCCCGGTGGCTGGTCCCCTCTGGAACCACTATTTCTTCGCCGAGCTCGAAGGCTCGGTGGACACCGAAAACGGAAGCGACCTGCTCCGCCAGCTGCGTACCGTCTGCGACCGTCTGAAGATGGTCGGATCCTACAACAGCCTGCCCCTGTAACATATGACTCTGCAGTTCCGCCAAGGCCAATGCGCCTACGACATCACCATCGCCCGGGGAGCGCTCCTACAGGCTGCGGAACTGTTCGACCTCAAGCGTAAGATACTGGTAGTCACCGGAGAAGGCGTGCCGCAGCAATATGCCGACGCCATCCTGGCCCAGTGCCCTGAGGGATGGCTCCTCACGATTCCCGAGGGTGAAGCGAACAAGACTCCAGCCTCCGTGGAGTTCATCCTAAACTCCCTGCTGGAGCACGGATTCACGCGCGGCGACGCCGTAGTGGCCGTCGGCGGCGGAGTGACCGGAGACACTGCCGGATTCGCCGCCGCCTGCTATATGCGCGGCATAGACTGGTACAACGTACCCACCACCCTGCTGTCGCAGGCCGACTCATCGATAGGTGGCAAGACCGGCGTCAACCTCCAGGGAGTCAAGAACATAGTCGGCGCATTCCACCAGCCGTCAGGCGTCATCATCGATCCTGATACCCTCGACACCCTCAGCCCGCGCCTCTTCGCCGAAGGTCTCGCTGAAATCATCAAGATGGCCGCCACATCCGACGCCACCCTCTTCGAGACCCTCGAGAACGCGGAAGACCTCCGCCCCATAATGGAGCAGGTCCTCGCCTCCGCCCTCAGTATAAAACTCGCCGTCGTCGAAGCCGACCCCACCGAAAAAGGCCTCCGCGCCGTCCTCAACTTCGGCCACACCATCGGCCACGCCATAGAAGCAGCCGCAAGCAAATCGAAAGCCGCTTTCTACCACGGAGAGGCGGTAGCGATTGGGATGTTGTATATGGCGGAGGAGCCGGCGAAATCGAGGATAGAGAAGCTGCTGAAGAAGTATGGATTGCCAACGGAAGACCCGTTTACAACGGAACAGTTGCTGCATTTCGCCGCTCACGACAAGAAACGCAAAGGCGGAAGCATTAAGACGGTCCGCGTAAGCCAGCCCGGCAGCTTCCGCTTCGAAGAAGCCACTCAGGATACCCTCAGGAGCATAATCCAGGCACGAAAGATATGAAGAACAGCATAGGCACAAGCGTAATACTCACTCTCGCAGGAGAATCCCACGGCGAAGCCATAATCGCAGTGCTGGACGGATTCGCCCCCGGCATCCCCGTGGACGAAGCGTTCATCGCGGAGCAACTATCCCGCCGCCGTCCGCAGGGCGCGGCCGACACGGCCCGCCGCGAGCCTGACGACTTCCGCATACTCAGCGGCGTGTTCAACGGCTTCACCACCGGCGCCCCCGTGAGCATATTCATACCCAACGTCAACACCCGCAGCATCGACTACGAGGCGACACACACCCTCGCCCGCCCCTCCCACGCAGACTACACAGCACACGTGAAGTACGACGGCTTCGAAGACTGGCGCGGCGGCGGACACTTCAGCGGACGCATAACCGCCGGTATAGTTGCCGCCGGAGCGATTGCCATCGGCGCACTTACGCGCAAGGGCATCAAAGTCGGAACGCATATCCTGGAATGTGCCGGAATCGCTGACAAACCGTTCGCAGCAGCCGACCCTGAAGCACTCAGCGACCAGTTGGACACCATCGCCACCCTCGACTTCCCCGTACTCAGCGACGTTCGCGACGCTATGGCGGCACGCATCCTCGAAGCCAAATCAGACGGCGATTCTGTAGGCGGAATTATCCAGACCGCGGTTTGCGGCCTGCCTGCAGGCGTCGGCGAGCCCTGGTTCAGTTCGCTCGAAGGCGAAATCGCCAACGCCCTCTTCTCCATCGGAGGTATCAAGGGCGTAGAATTCGGCAGCGGCTTCGCACTCGCGGGTATGAGGGGCTCGCAGGCCAACGACAGTTTCTTCAATAAAGACGGACAGATACGCACGGCCACCAACCACAGCGGCGGCATCAACGGAGGCATCTCCAACGGTATGCCGCTGATATTCAACGCCGCAGTCAAGCCGACGCCCTCGATTTCCAGGCCCCAGGCCACCATCGACACCGGCAGCGGCAAAGACGCCGTCCTCGAACTTAAGGGGCGGCACGACCCGGCCATTGTACGCCGCATCTGCATAGTCGCGAGCAGCCTCGTGGCCATCGTACTCTGCGACCAGCTTGCCCTCCGTTTCGGAACCGACTACCTGAGATGATGGAATTCGGACTCATAGGCGAACATCTGGGGCACAGCTTCTCCAGGATTATCCACGGGATGCTGACCGGCGCCCCCTATGAGCTGCGCGAACTGCGTCCCGACGAACTCCAGAAGTTCCTCAGCGACAGGGAGTTCAAGGGCATCAACGTAACCATCCCCTACAAGCGGGCCGTGATGCCACATCTCGATTCCATAGAGGAATCCGCACGCGCCTGCGGTGCCGTAAACGCCATCGTAAACCGCGACGGCCGGCTCCTCGGATACAATACCGACTTCGACGGCTTCATCGCCCTTGCACGCCACGCAGGCATCGACTTCAAGGGTGCCAAGGTGGTGATACTCGGGGCCGGAGGGGCTGCCAGCGCTGTAGCCGCTGCGGCCGCCGCGATGGGTGCCTCCAGCATACGCAACGCCGTACGCACCGTCCGCACGCCTGAGCAACTGCCCCTCGACAGGCCGGAACTCTGGAGCGACTGCGAAATCCTGGTCAACGCTACCCCGGCAGGAATGTATCCCGCCTGGGACGCCTGCCCGGTAGACATCAACGCACTGCCCCGCCTGCGCGGAGTGCTCGACTGCATCTACAATCCTCTGAACACCAGCCTTATTGTAAGCGCGCTCGAGCGCGGGATTCCCGCCGAGGGCGGCCTCTATATGCTTGTAGGCCAGGCAGTACGCGCCCGCGAGCTGTTCGACGGAAAGTCCCAGCCAGAAGAAGCCTGCGAGCAGGTTTACCAGCGCCTGCTACGCGACAAGCACAACATAGTCCTGTGCGGAATGCCCTCCTGCGGCAAAAGCACCCTGGGCCAGGAACTCGCCCGCCGCACCGGCAGACGCTTCGTCGATACCGACGAAATCGTTGAACTGCAGGCGGGAACGGACATACCGGACATCTTCGCCCGCGAAGGAGAGCCCGGATTCCGCCTTAGGGAGACAGCGGCAATCGAATCCATCGCCCCCGAGCAAGGCCTCGTGATCGCCCTCGGTGGCGGTGCCATACTCAAGCAGGAAAACGTACGCCTGCTGCGCCTGAACGGCATTATCTGCATGCTGCAGAGAGACCTGGAGTTGCTCGTGCCCACCGAAGGCCGTCCGCTATCGCGCGACAGGGAGGCCCTGAGGGCTCTCTACGACCGCAGGCTCCCGCGCTACCTGGAAGCGGCGGACATCAGGATAGATAACAACGGTCCGAAGGAAGCGGCGCTTAAAGAATTAGAAGCATTATGCTGAACAAGGATACCAGAATACTGATCGTGGGCCTGGGCCTTATGGGCGGCAGTTACGCCAAGGCGCTCAAGCGTCAGGGCTACGTCGTCGGTGCCATCACCCGTTCGCAGGAAACCATCGACTACGCACTGGCCAACGGACTGATTGACAGCGGAAGCACCGTTCCCTCGCAGGAAGCCGTGGGCTCCTACGACCTCGTGGTCTTCGCCCTCTATCCTCACGTCTTCCTGCAGTGGATTGCCGATTACCAGAAGTTCATAAAACCGGGCGCGCTGCTTACCGACGTCACCGGCGTGAAGGGCTCCGTGGTTTACCGCGTGCAGGAGATGCTGCGTCCCGACCTGGAGTTCGTAGCCGCGCATCCAATGGCCGGCCGCGAAGTGTACGGCGTCCGCAATGCCGACTGCGGTATCTTCAAGGGTGCCAATTACATAGTCACGCCTACCAAAACTAATACTGAAGATGCCATCCGTAAGGTGGAGTTGCTTGGCGAGACCCTGGGATTCGCCCGAATCTCGCGTCTCTCCCCCGAGCGGCACGACGAAATGATAGGCTTCCTGAGCCAGCTCACGCACTGCATTGCGGTGGCTCTGATGACCTGCAAGGACGTGGAGCATATGTCGGCATACACCGGCGACTCCTTCCGCGACCTCACCCGAATAGCCAAGATCAACGACGAAATGTGGAGCGAGCTCTTCCTGCTCAACCGCGACGAGCTGCTCTCCCAAATAGATATGTTTACCGGCAAGATGGACGAGCTGCGCGCCGCCATCGCCGACGGAGATACGGAGACACTCCGGGAACTGATGCGTCTGTCCAGCAGGCGCCGAACCTTTTTCGACAAATAGAACGATGAGAATGCGCTTCAACCGCGAGCTCTTCAGCCCGCAAGAACTCAAGAGTATGTACTCGCTGTCTGCACAGGCGGCAGCGCGCAAGGCAGAAAACGACAAGGAAGTCAAAGCGGTGCTGGACGGCAGTTCAGACAAGCTTCTGGTGGTGGTGGGCCCGTGCTCCGCCGACCGCGAGGACTCGGTGCTGGACTACATTTCGAGGCTGAGGCCCCTTCAGGAAAAGGTGGCAGACAAGATAGTAATCGTGCCGCGCATCTATACCAACAAGCCCCGCACTACCGGCGCCGGCTACAAGGGTATGCTGCATCAGCCCGACCCCATCGCCGACCCCGACCTCTTCAAAGGCCTTGTATCGATACGCAAACTGCACCTCAAGGCCCTGGAGCAGACGGGGTTCTCCTGCGCCGACGAGATGCTTTACCCTGAGAACCATCTCTTCCTGTCCGACCTGCTGTCGTACGTGGCGGTAGGCGCCCGCAGCGTGGAGAACCAGCAGCACCGCCTGGTGGCAAGCGGACTGGACATCCCCGTGGGAATGAAGAATCCTACCGGCGGCGACCTGAGCGTGATGATGAATTCCATCAACGCCGCGCAGCACTCGCATTCCTTCATCTACCGCAACTGGGACGCGACCAGCGAGGGCAACCCCTACGCCCACGCCATCCTGCGTGGCTACGTGGACAGTCACGGCACCAGCCATCCCAACTATCATTATGAAGACCTCCGGCGCCTGGCCGACCTTTATGCCGCCGGCACATACGCCAATCCTGCCGTCATCGTGGACTGCAACCACGCCAACTCCGGCAAGAAGTACCTGGAACAGGGCCGCATAGCCAAGGAGGTTCTCCACAGCGCCCGCGAGTGCGAGCTCGTCGGCAAACTCGTAAAGGGTTTGATGATAGAGTCTTACATCGAGGACGGCAGCCAGAAATCCGGCGAACACATCTACGGATGCTCCATCACCGACCCCTGCCTCGGCTGGGAAAAGACCGAACGCCTCCTCCTCGACCTCGCAGACCTTAGATAACCTCCGCTAGCCTCCGGCTTGAGGCTGTGTTAGTACGTAAATTCGAATTCGTCGATGTAAAGGACGGAGCCGGAAGCACCGGTCTGGGCGTAGCCGAAGCGGCTGGAGGTGATGGTAAAGACAGCGTACGAAGGCGTCTTGCCGTTACGATATACGAAAGGAATCTCGAAGGGGATGTATCCCGAGGTTCCTTTTTTCAGATAGATGTAGGCCCGGCCGACGATGTGGGGATCATTTTCGGGGTCCAGAAAGCCGGTCTTGTGCGTAATTTGCCGGTACGGAGCCTTCCAGTCCATAAGGAGCACCTCGATCATCCCCTCGTCCATCTTCCCCTCCAGATGCTCCAGCGGCGCCTTGGAATAGTTGATTCGCTTGGGCTGATAATGATAATACCCCTTGAGACTCTTCGGACGCCCCTTGAACGGAGTGCCTAGCACCGTCTCGATGCCGGCCAGCTCAACAGCCCCTACATAATGTCCGTTGAACAGATTGCCTGCAATGAAGGCCCAGGCAACGTTACGGCTCTCAAGGCGGGCCGCCGCCTTGCCTTCTCCAGGCACCGCAACGTGCTCATACTCAGGCGTAGCGAGGTTGCGCCCAATCTTCCCCGTGCCGGGATTCGGTGAGTCCCAGACCCTGTTCGACGCCGGCGTGCCCTTTGGACACAAATACCATACGCCTCCCGACTTCGACCAGGTGTCGAAACCCATATTGTACAGCTGCGGCCCGCCCTGGGCATATAGCCCGGCAGAAAGAAGCACGGCTGCAATTATGGAAAGAAGCGTCCTCATCTCCACAAAAATAAGCATTTCGCAGAAATAATTGCTAAATTTGAGCCATTATGCGTTCCAAGATTACACTTTTAGTCACGGCCGCACTCCTGAGCAATATCATAAGCGCCCAGGACATCTCCAGGCCCATACGTTTCGCCTTCCTCACCGACACCCATCTGGCCATAGGCTCACACGCAGTAGAGGACCTGCGACGCTGCATTGATGACATCAACGGCCAGGACGCCCTCGACTTCGTCATCTTCGGCGGCGACATCACCAATTTCGGAGCCGATGCAGAACTCGCCCTGGCAAAGCGTATGCTGGATTCGCTCTGCTATCCTTATTGGGTAGTGGCCGGCAACCACGACGCGAAGTGGTCCGAGAGCGGCTGCAATACCTTCAAGAACGTTTTCGGATACGAACACTTCGAGTTCGAGGCTGGCGGATGGCGCTTCCTGGGCTGCAATTCCGGGCCCGATATGCGTATGGCGCCGGCCCTGCTGCCCCGCGAGAGTATGGAATGGCTGGAAGGCCTCGAGCCCGGCAGGAAGAGCATCTTCATCAACCATTATCCACAGGATACATCGGTTCTCAACTACTTCGACGTCACACGCACCCTCAAGCGCGCAGGGGTACAGCTCGAGATTGGCGGACACTGGCACCGCAACTGCATAATGAACTACGACGGGCTGCCCGCTGTGCTCTGCCGCTCAACCCTTACCGACCGCAAGCGTGTACCCGGATACAATATCGTAAAACTCTATCCCGACAGCGTAAGCATCAGCGAGAGGCGTCTCTATTCGTCCAGCAAGGTGGAACTTCCTGCCTGGTACTCCCGAAAACTTGAGGAGGTGCGGGATACGGTACACTACGACTCGCACGGCATCGCATCCTCCTATCCCTGGCTGCGCTATGATGTAAACGAACGCTATCCTCAGGTACAGGAAGTCTGGCGGATCCAGGAGCACGCGAATATCGCCTCCGGCTTCGCCCGCGACGGAAAACACGCCTGGTACGCAACCACTTCCGGAAGCGTTCGCTGCATAGATATCAGAAACGGCAACCAACTGTGGTACAAGGATTTCCCCGGCAAGATCTTCTCTACTCCTTCAGTTAGCGGGAAGTATCTGGTATTCGGCTGCACGGACGGATGCATCTATGCCCTGGAAGCCAGGAGCGGCCGCATAATGTGGACCGCCCAGGCCGGCAAGTCGGTACTTGCGTCTCCAGTAATTTTCGACGGAAAGGTGTTCATCGGAGCCTCCGACGGAGTCTTCCGTTGCCTCGACCTGAAGACCGGAGCCCCAGCGTGGACTTTCGACGGTGTGGAAGGATTCGTGGAGTGCCGCGCATTCGTGGACGCGAAGCAGGTAGTGTTCGGCAGTTGGGCGGGCAAACTGTACTCGCTCGACACCCGCACCGGAAAGCTTCAATGGACCTGGAAATGCGGCAGGTCCTCACTGATGTATTCCCCCGCCGCCACCTGGCCGGTCAAATCAGCCGGGCGCATCTTCATAGCCGTCCCCGACCGCAAGGTCTATGTACTCGACGCCGAAAGCGGGAAGCAATTGTTCCGGGTTGACGGAGGACGCGAGGCCATAGGTCTGTCGGCAGACGGGAGCACGGTACTCGCAAAGACGATGTTCAACACGTCCTACGCTTTCCGCGCCGACGCGCCTGTTCCCGAGGGCGAAGAACTCCCCTCCGACGCCCAGCTATGGAGGGTTGCCAACGGCCTGCATTACGACATCGGCTGCACCGGTCTGGCCGAACTCGACGGTATGGTGCTGACCCCTTCCGACAAGGGTAACCTGCACGCCTTCTCGCTCGCCGACGGGCACGAAATCTGGATCCACAAGATATCCAAAGCCCTCATTAATCCCCTGGAATGCTGGAAAGAAGGCCGAAGCCGCTACATCCTCGCTTCCGCTATGGATGGCGTCGTTACGCTATTGAAAGTTGGTAATTGATAGCTAATTTAACATTTTTGTTTGAAACCATAACAAAAATGTTTCACTGCATTATTTCGGGGCTATTTTATACAATACGCCCGCAATTGCGGCATAGACGAAGTTGGGCAGCCACATCGCCAGGGCGGCCGACATCGTACCCGTGTAAACGAACATTTCGCTGAACTTCAGGAAGAGGATATACAGGAATGCAAGGCCTATTCCGACGGCCAGGTTCAGGCCAGTACCGCCCCTCGTCTTCTTGCTGGTGAGGGCAACCGCCATAATGGTAAGGATGAATGCGGAGAACGGCAGAGTCATACGCCGGTTCTTCTCAATCTGGGCATACATCACGTTGGAATCTCCCCTCATCTTCTGGGTCTCAATGAGCGCGTCGAGATTCTTCTGCGTAAGCGCCTCAACCGTCTTCTGATTGCGGTAGAAATCGTCCAGTTTAAGGGCAATCACGGTATCCAGCTGGTCGCCGCAGCGCACCTTGTCTTCGAGGCCGGTGCCGTAATCGCGGAGGAACCAGCGCCTGAGGTGCCAGCCGTCCATTGTGCTGTCCCACGCGGCAGACTCTGCGGTGAGTTTCGACACCATCTTGTTGTCCTCAATGGTCTCCAGGGTAAACTTGTACGCCGTATTGTTGTAACTGCTGAACGACTGCACGTAAACGAACTGGCCGGGGGCTATCTGATAATGAACGTTGTTGCGGTTATACCGGTTGAAATAGCGGTCTATGTACTTGTTCTCGAACTCCACCCTCGTGGCATTGGCCCGGGGAATCACGAACAGGTTGAGCCCCAGCGAAAGCAGGGCGATGAGAGCGGCCGAGACTATGTACGGCACCATCATCCTGCGGTAACTCACCCCTCCCGCCAGGATTGCGATAATCTCCGAGTTCGCGGCCATCCTGGACGTAAAGATGATAACCGTGATGAACACGAAGAAGGGCGAGAACATATTTATGAAATACGGGACGAAGTTGACGTAGTAGTCCAGTATTATGGTCTTCAGCGGCACTTCGTGCTGCACGAAGTTCTCAATCTTCTCGGAAATGTCGAAGATGATGACTATGCCGATAATGATGAGGAGGGCTATGAAGAAGGTCGAAAGGAACTTCCCCATAATGTAACGGTCCAATATTTTCGGCTTCAAGTTCATCTTTAAATCCTTTGGCTTACTTTCTTGACTGCCAATTCTTTCCATTCAGCAAAATCTCCCGCTACAATGTGTTCGCGAGCCTGACGCACCACGTCGAGGTAGAAGGCCAGGTTGTGCTCGCTCGCAAGCATTGCCGCGAACATCTCCCCTGCAATGAACAAGTGGTGGAGATATGCGCGGGTGTAAGCGTGGTCCGCAAAAGACGTGCCCAGGGGGTCGATCTCGGTAAAGTCGTCCGCCCACTTGGCATTGCGCATATTCATTATGCCGTTCCAGGTGAAGAGCATACCGTTGCGGCCGTTGCGGGTAGGCATCACGCAATCGAACATATCCACGCCGCGGGCTATTCCCTCCAGCAGGTTGGCAGGAGTGCCCACGCCCATAAGGTAGCGGGCCCTGTCCTGCGGGACAATGGGGTCGAGGACCTCCAGCATTTCGTACATTACCTCGGTGGGCTCACCGACGGCAAGGCCTCCGATGGCTATGCCGACCTCTGAATACTGAAGGGCGTGCTCTGCCGCCTCCGCCCGGAGGTCGGGATAGGTGCATCCCTGGATGATCGGGAAGAAGGTCTGCTCGTATCCGTATAGGGGATCAGTCTCTTTGAAGTGCTTATAGTAACGCTCCAGCCAACCCTGCGTAAGGCGCAGAGATTTAGTAGCATAGTTGCGGTCAGCATCGCCCGGACAGCACTCGTCAAGAGCCATCATTATGTCAGCTCCGATGATGCGCTGGGTGTCAACATTATTCTCCGGAGTGAAGAGGTGACGGGAACCGTCTATGTGCGACTGGAACTTGCACCCCTCCTCCGTTATCTTGCGAATCTTGCTCAGGCTGAAGACCTGAAAGCCGCCGCTGTCGGTAAGAATGGGGCGGTCCCAGTTCTCGAAACGGTGCAGCCCCCCGGCGGCGCGGAGTATGTCCAGGCCGGGACGCAGATAAAGGTGATAGGTGTTACCGAGTATTATCTCGGCGCCTATGTCTTCCTTCAAGTCCCTGTGCCACACGCCCTTTACGGAGCCCACCGTACCGACGGGCATAAAGATGGGGGTGTGGATTTCTCCGTGCGGCGTAACGAGCACGCCGGCGCGCGCAGAAGAAGATGCGTCCTTTACGGTTCTCGTGAACTTGAACATGGTGCAAAAGTACGGAAAAAATATTATATTTGTGTGTTTACCGCGCATATTAACGTTTAAGCATAACCAATATGAAAAAGAAACAACTCGTCGTCAGGCTCATCGTGATGCTGTTCCTCGAGTTTGCGGTCTGGGGCGCATACCTCACCTCCCTCGGCCGCTACCTCGGCGACATCGGCCTCGGTAACCAAATCAAGTGGTTCTTCGCAATGCAGGGCATCGTGTCCATCTTTATGCCCACCCTTATGGGTATTCTTGCAGACAAGAAGATAGAAGCACAGAAGGTACTCTCCCTCTGCCACGGAATCGCCGGTCTGGCGATGGCAGGCGCAGGCTTCTACTGCATGGGCGCAGGCGCCGAAGTTCAGTTCGCCCCGCTGTTTATCCTCTACAGCATCAGCGTAGCATTCTTCATGCCTACCATCGCGCTTGTCAACTCCGTGTCCTACAACGCTATGGCCAAGGCCGGAATGGATCCCGTCAAGGACTTCCCTCCCATCAGGGTATTCGGTACCGTGGGCTTCATATGCAGTATGCTTACCACCAACTTCCTCAAGATAGGTGGAGTTGCGATGCAGGAGAGCTACACCCAGCTCATTTCTTCCGGTATCCTTTCCGTAGTGCTCTGCGCCTACGCGCTCACAATGCCGGCCTGCCCTGTTGACAAGAGCAAGAAGAGCGAGTCCCTTGCAGACGCCTTCGGTCTCAAGGCCTTCACGCTGTTCAAGAACGGCCAGTTCGCCATCTTCTTCATATTCTCCATGATGCTCGGCGCTTCCCTGCAGATTACCAACGGCTACGCCAACACTTTCCTTGGCTCCTTCGCCGCCAATCCCGCCTTCGCCGACAGTTTCGCCGTAAAGAACTCCAACGCCCTCATCGCCATCTCCCAGGCTTCCGAGACCCTCTGCATCCTGCTTATACCGTTCGCAATGAAGAAGTTCGGCATCAAGAAGGTGATGCTTATAGCCATGTTCGCCTGGGTGGGACGCTTCGCCTTCTTCGGCCTCGGCAACCCCGCCATGCCGGGCGTGCTGCTGTTCGTACTCAGCTGCATCGTTTACGGTTTCGCATTCGATTTCTTCAACATCTCCGGCTCGCTCTACGTTGAGCAGAACGCCGCCGTGGATATCCGCTCCAGCGCCCAGGGTCTGTTTATGATGATGACAAACGGCTTCGGCGCAACCGTAGGCACCCTCGCCGCCGGTAAGGTCGTAGAGGCCTGCGACGTGTTCAACACCCCCGCCAACTGGCCCCAGGCCTGGTACATCTTCGCCGGCTACGCCTTCGTAGTGGGCCTGCTCTTCGCCATCCTCTTCAAGGACCCGCAGAAGAAAAAGGCTGCCGCATAATGAAGGTCAAGGTTATCAACCGTAGCTCCAACCCGCTGCCGGCCTACGCTACGGAATTCTCCGCCGGCCTGGACGTGCGCGCAGCAAACGAGGAGCCTATAGTTCTTCCGCCGCTCGGCCGCGCAATGGTACCCACCGGCCTGTATCTGGAGATCCCCGCCGGATACGAGGTCCAGGTGCGCCCCCGCAGCGGACTTGCTGCCAAGAAGGGCATCACTGTCCTCAACGCCCCCGGCACCATCGACGCCGACTATCGCGGCGAGGTTTGCGTCATCCTCGTCAACCTGTCCGCCGAACCGTTCGTCATCGAAAAGGGCGAGCGCGTCGCCCAGTTGGTCCTCGCCCGCCACGAAGTGATAGAATGGGAGCCAACCGACTCCCTCGAAGACTCCGCCCGCGGAGCAGGAGGCTTTGGAAGCACAGGAACATTATAAGACTATGAAAGAGTTATACGATAAGTATTGCGGCTGCGGGTACAGGGTTACGACCGACAGCCGGGCCATTCAGGGCGGTGAGATGTTCTTTGCCCTGAGGGGAGAGAATTTCGACGGCAACGCTTTCGCAATGAAGGCGCTGGAAGACGGAGCCGCGTGGGCGGTGGTGAACGACGACGCCGAGCTGCCGGAAGACAGCCGCCTGATACGGGTGGCTGACCCGCTCATTACGCTCCGCGACCTTGCCGTCTTTCACCGCACCCATGTGCGCGGCGGTAAACTCCCCGTAATCGGCCTCACAGGCACCAACGGCAAGACCACCACCAAGAACCTGATAGCCGAAGTACTTGCCCGGAAATACCGCATAACGGCCACCAAAGGCAACCTGAACAACGACATCGGCGTCCCCCTGAGCCTCCTCTCCATCACCCCGGAGACGGAAATCGCAATCATCGAAATGGGAGCCAACCATCCCGACGACATAGAAAAACTCGTGCGCATATCGCAGCCCGACTATGGACTGATAACCAACGTCGGCCGGGCGCATCTTCTTGGATTCGGCTCCTTCGAAGGCGTAAAGCAGGCAAAGGGAGCGCTATACCGCTGGCTCGGCAGCCGTCCCGGCAGCCTTGTTTTCCTCAACGAAGACGACGAAGACCTGCGCGGAATGGCCGCAGGACTCCCCTGCCACTTCTTCGGCTATGGCCTGAAATACCAGGGAGCCGAAATCCTTCCCACCACCCCTGACGAACCGTTCCTCGGCATCAAGCTGCCCTTCGGCGAAGTGCATACCAAGTTGGTCGGCGCCTACAACGCTCCCAACGTACTCGCCGCGCTCGCCGTAGGAGAATACTTCGGAGTCCCGCGCGCTGATGCAGTTGCCGCAATTGAAGCATACACGCCCGCGAACCAGCGTTCGCAGATGGTCCGCACGGAGCGCAATACCCTTATAGTGGACGCCTACAACGCCAATCCTTCATCTATGCGCGCCGCGCTGGAGAACTTCGCCGCCCTGCATGCCCCCGCAAAACTCGCCCTGCTCGGCGATATGCGCGAGCTCGGAGAAGAGTCGCTGGCCGAACACGAAAAGGTGATCGGGCAGCTGCGCGCCGCCGGCATCCCCGCCATCCTCGTGGGTGAAGAGTTCACGAAGGCCCTGCAAAACAGCGGAGCCGGGGATTTCAGGTGTTTCCCTTCATCCCCGGCCCTTGCCGTCTGGCTCAGTGAGAATCCCGTTTCGGGCCTGGCCGTTCTTATTAAAGGCTCCAGGGGAATCCAGATGGAAAAGGTTCTCCCGGAGCTCTAGTTTAACTACTCAGCAAAAGCGTAGCTGAATCCCTGTACGCGATCCCATGCACCACGGGTGAAGTCGGGAACTTCCACGGGTGCGCAGCCGTTCTCGAGAGAGATGCGGCTGAGTTCCGTTACGCAGCACCACTCAGCGAGGTCGTACACGTCCATATCGAGAGGCAGACCGTTGTTGAGGCAGTAGATCATACGGTAGTCCATAATGAAGTCCATACCGCCGTGTCCGCCGACTTCCTTTGCCATTGCCACGAGTTCGGGGGTGAGGATGGGATTGTTGTACTGGGCCATCAACTCGTCGAGCTTTGCGCCCCTGTACACCTTCTCGTGTCCGAGGTTCTGATAGTCGACGTGCTCTGCACCCTCTGAGCGGAGGCAGATTTCACCGTAAGGATACTTGGCTGCATATCCGTCTGTGCCTACAAGCTGATACATACGGCTGTATGGACGGGGAGTAAGAACGTCGTGCTCGATGAGGACGGTCTTGCCCTTGGCAGTACGCAGCATAGTCATTGTGACGTCGCCGTTCTGGAAGTCGGTGCAGGGCTGGCCGGTGCGTGCCTCAACGTGCTTGGGGCCGTTGAAAGGATCGGTATCCATTGCCACGAGAGTGGTCAGACGGTCGCCGCGGTGGATGTTGAGCGCCTGGCAGACGGGGCCGAAGCCGTGGGTAGGATAAAGGTCGCCGCGATGGGCCTGGTTGAAGTCGAGACGCCAGTTGTGCCAGTACTCGCCCCAGTAAGGATCGAGGTTGTGGTTGTAAGCACCTTCCGCGTGGATGATTTCACCGAAGACACCGGCCTGTGCCATTGCAAGGGCGGTGAGCTCGAAGAAGTCGTAGCAGCAGTTCTCAAGGATCATGCAGTGCTTGCGGGTGCGCTCGGAAGTGTTCACGAGGTCCCAGCAGGCCTGCAGGGTCTCGGCGGAAGGGACCTCGAGGGCTACGTGCTTGCCGCTCTCCATACCGTAGAGGGCCACGGGTACGTGGTGAATCCAGTCGGTGCAGATGTAAACCAGATCGACGGAAGGGTCTTCGCAGAGCTGCTTGTAGGCTTCCTCAGAACCGGTGTACACATTGGCGCTCATACCCCTGGAGGCCAGATAGTCGGCGCTCCTCTGGGCACGGTCGGGCTCGACGTCGCAGATGGCGGCGATGTGGCTGCCGGGGACATAGGACAGGCGCTCCACAGCGCTGCCTCCCCTCATACCCAGACCAACTACGCCGATGCCGACATCGGCGATGGGCTCTGCGCGGAACTGGATCATGTCTTCCTGTCCGGCGGGGCGGGCGGGAACCTCAGTGCGGATAACGCCGTCGCCCGGCTTGCAGGAGAACATCAGTGCAGCGATGGCTGCAATAACAAGGAGTGATTTCTTCATAACTATTATAATCGATTATTTACTCTGAAGTTTCTGAAGGATTGCCTGCATCTGCGGCATCTTAGCGCGGGCAGCCTTGAACAGGGCCACCTGGTTGCGGGTGCGCACGAGGTTGTGCCCGGGATATTTAATCTTGTAATAAGTGTCGCCGTTGATGTAGTCTGCGAAGAAGCGGACCGCCTGCATATACGGGAAGAGGCAAGCCGCGTAAGGCAGATTCTCTATCTCCACGGGGGTGAGGAATACCTTTGCGGACTTGATGTAGCCTTCTGCAAATGCCTCGAAGATATCCATCCTGAAGTCCACCTTGTCGATTGCGGGGTCGTCCTCGGCCACGGTATTGGCAGCCGTTCGCAGGAAGTCTCCGAAGTCGGAGAATACGAAACTCGGCATCACGGTATCGAGGTCGATGACGCAGAGCACCTCGCCTGCGGCGTTGAACATCATATTGTTGACCTTGGTGTCGCAGTGGCAGACGCGCTTGGGCAGCACGCCCTCGCGGTGCATACGCTCGGCCTTGCACATCTCCTCCTCGAAGGGCATCAGTTCGGCGAGTATTGCCTGCACCTCAGGCTCGGCCATACGGCCAACCTTGTCGGCGGCCACGGCCTCGCGCAGCTGGCGGGCGCGCAGTTCCATATTGTGGAAATCGGGAATAGTCTCGCCAAGAGGCTCCTTAAGGTCGGCGAGCATTGCCTCGAAGCGTCCGAAGGCCTCACCTGCAAAGCGGGAGTACTTGGGATCCACGGTCTCGAAGGTGAAGGCGTCGGGGATGAAAACCGAAACGCGCCAGTACTTGCCGTCCTCGACGCAGTAGGTCTTGGGGCTGTCCTTCAGAGGGACGAAGGTAAGGACCTTGCGGTCGATGTCGGACTCGCCGGCGGCCTCCAGCTTGCGGCGGATGTGGCTGGTAACCGCAACGATGTTGCGCTGCAGGAGTTCAACGTCCTGGAAGATGGCGTTGTTCACGCGCTGAAGCACATAGGCCTTGGGACCGTCAGTGTTGATTTTGTAGGTGTCGTTGATGAGACCGTTGCCGAGAGGCTTGATTTCTTTCACCTCGCCTTCGATGGCGAAGCGTTTTGCTATGTTCTCAAGATTCATATTAATACAGTGGTTAGCGGGCCATTCGGTCTGGACCGTTCGCAAATTTAACAAATAACTTGCTACCCTGCAAGCTTTTTTATTCGCCCGCCAGGAAACAGAGGTGATGGCCGGGATATGCCGAGCGCAGGGAGGCCGCCGGCTCCCGTCCGCACTCTATGCTTTCAAGGAAATCGTGCACAAGCGCGGCATCCGCCCCGGCGTGGAGCGGGACGTCGTTCAGGGAAGAGAAATCATCCTCCTCGATAGCATTCACGTGGCCGTCCAGCATCAGGCGGAGCCGACCGTCGCGGGCAGTGAGCACACCCCTCTCGCCAATGATCTGGGTAACGCGTCCTTCCCTGCCGCTGGTGCCTTCCAGGTGCATATTGATCCGCAGCCCGCCTTCCAGGAGAGCGGTGACGGTCTGGGTGTCGTAAACGTCGTTGTCGCAATGATATACGCAGCGGCCGTAGCGCCCCTCGCGCAGCTCGCTTTCTATGACATCCGCAAGGGTGAGCCCGTCCGGCACGTCAAAGCCGCCCGTCCACTCTCCGCGCCTGCGGTACAGGTCAACGGCGGAATACAGGCAGGTGCGTTCCAGCGGACAGTCGATACAACGTATGGCGGCTCCCTCCGGGGCACGGTCGCTGCGGAAACGCTCTATGGAGCCGCTGCTCTCCACCTCCAGCGCCTTGCCCGCGCCGGCCAGCCACATCAGGAAGTCGGCATCGTGGCAGCACTTGGAGAGGAAGATGGGGCCGGTTGCCGCCTTCTGCGACCACAGGCCACGCACGAAAGTGTGGGACATACGGTCGGGGCCGATGTGCTCTTCGTGGTCAATCCGGGAGATGGGACCAAGATGCGCCGCCAGTTCGCGCATCCTGCGGAAAAAGGGATGCAGGCGCAGCTCCAGGCACACGCCCACGTGGACTCCGGCCTTGTCGGCGGCCTCCATAAGGCTGATGTACCCTTCGTCGTCGATGGCGGCGGGTTTCTCCAGCAGCACGTGCCAGCCGCGTTCCACGCAGGCCAGCGCAAGCGGCACGTGCAAGCGGTCAGGCGCGGCCACGATAGCAGCCCGCACCTCCGGATGCGGCACCGCGAAGAACGACGCGGCATCACGGAAGCAACCCTCCTCCGGCACGCCATAACGCACGGCCGCCTGCCGGAGACGTATCTCCTCAGGCTCCACCAGGCAACTCACCCGGACGCCTTCCGGGAGGCAGCTGAGATATTTGCGGGCACGGTTGCCGACGCCCAATACGGCCACTTCCATTTGACTACAAATATATAAAAAGATTTGCTGTTGTGGCGAATTGCTTTTATCTGGCAATAATTGCAATAATTGCAACTAATAACTAACCCGTATTCAAAACGGGTGTAGTCATCGACGGCAACTTCGGCGGCTGCGACGGAGTGATGGAGATGCTGCTGCAAAGCACGTCCGACTCTGTCACTCCCCTTCCGCGAGTATTAGCGCCTGCGCTTTCTCTTGTGTGACTTGCGCACCTTGCTGTAAATGGCAACGGCTGCAAGTGCTGCCACGAACACTGCCACTACAACAATCGTCATAGCATTGGCGTTGTCGCCCTTGACCCTGGCCCACATAGCCACGAGGTCCGGCGTCCTCTCGCCCCAGTCGTGCTCAAGGGTGCTGCGCTCGATGTCGCTGCGGTCGGGATAAAGAACGGGGTTGGCGCAGACCTCCTCGGCTCCGGGGCCGAAGAAGTAGCTCAGGTCGAGGGCCTCATAGTCTTCGTCGGTGAAGGCCTCAAGCACCTCGGGGGCGCCGCTCACGGACACGTAACCGGTAACATCGACGTTGCGGATGACGATGTCGGGGCGGTTCATAAAGTTGATCCAGTATTTGGCGGCCTTGAGGTTCTTCGCATACTGGGGAATCACCCAGCCGTCGGCCCACACGGTGAAGCCTTCCTTCGGGAGAGAGAAACGGAGATCGACTCCAATCTCCTTTGCCTCCTCGATGGCCCACACTGCGTCGCCGCTCCAGGTGAGGTTCACCCACGCGCGCTCCTGGGTCATCTGCTCCTTGCCGAAATCGGCCTCCCATCCGGCCACGAGGGGCTTTACGCCCTGCATATAAGCTTCAACGTCGGCGAGCGAATGGTCGGAGGAGTCGAGCATCAGCTCGTCCAGGGTGACCTCCCCGCTCTGCAGTTCAGCCTGACGCAGATAAATGATAATCTGCGAGAAGATGTCACGTGCGGAGTCCTTGATGAGTATCTTGTCGGCGAACTTGGGATTGCGGATGATATCCCAGGTGGAGGCCTCCTCGTCGGTGACATACTTGGCGTTGTAAAGGATGCCGGTGGTGCCCCACATATAGCCTACGGCGTAATCCATAGGATTCTTGCCGCTGCCGTCCATCTTCCCGAACACCTCGCGGATGTAGGGAGACAGGTTGTCGTCGATGTAGTTGGGCGTGCTGCCGAAATCGCGGTCGATGGGCAGGAGCATATCGCTGCGGAGCATACGCTCGATGATGTAGTCGGACGGGCACACCACGTCGAAGTCCTCGTGACCCTTCTCGATCTTGGCGAGCATGGTCTCGTTGACGTCGAAGGTCTGGTAGATGACGTGCACCGGCTCGCCGGTCTGCTCTTCGTACCACTGCTCGAAGTCGGGGATGACCGACTCGTCGATGTAGGCGGACCAGTTATAGACTTTGAGGATCTGGCCCCTGTCCTGCTCGCAGGCGCAGAGCATCAGGGCTGCAGCAAGGATGGAAAATGTTTTTTTCATCGGCTTTTAACTGTTTTCTTGGCTTTTTCCTGGCGCACGTTGATTACCACCAGGAGTATTAAAACTATAAGGAATATCAGGGTCATCAGCGGACGCAGCTCGGGGGTAAGTCCACCCTTGCGGGCATCCGTATATATAAAGGTAGAAAGTGTGTCCAGTCCTATGGTTCCGCGGGTGAAGAAGGTCACCGCGAAATCATCCAGGGACATAGTGAACGCAAGGATGAAGCCCGATATCATTCCGGGGCGGAGTTCCGGCACCAGCACCTTGCGCAGGGCCTGCGCAGGGGTGGCGCCCAGGTCGAGCGCGGCCTCGTAAATGTTCGGATTCATCTGGGAAAGCTTGGGCAGCACGCTGAGCACCACATAAGGGGTGCAGAAAGTAATGTGCGCGAGCACTACCGTAACATAGCCCTGGGATACGCCCAGGAACACGAAGAGCAGGAACAGCGATACACCGGTGATGATGTCGGGGTTAATCATCGGGATGTTGTTCAGGAACTGCATCGCCTGCTTCTTGCGGCCTTTCAGGTTGTATATTCCGATGGCGGCTATCGTTCCCATTATGGTGGATACGGCAGCGGCAATCAACGCGATGATCAGGGTGTTCTCCACGGCGGAGATGAGCCCGTTGCCGCTGTTCATATTGCCGGTGAACAGGTTGGCGTAGAGCTTAGTGGAAAAGCCGGTCCAGTTGCCCATCACCTTGGACTCCGTGAAGGAGAATATGGCGATGAACACCAGAGGGGCGTACAGCATAGCCAGCAGCAGCCAGAGATAGCATTTTGCAAGGACCTTCTTCATCAGATGAGCCCTCCTTCGGCTTCTGCCTGTTCATTGCCTCCCAGGAAGGAAGACAGGCCAATGATTATCAGCATTATGAGGGCCAGCGCCGCACCGTAGTTCCACATAGAGGAGTTGATATTCTCCTGGATGATGGTACCGAAGAGTTTTATCTTGTTGTTCGTGAGGAACTCGGATATTGCGAAGGTGCTCACCGTAGGCATAAAGACCATAAGCACGCCGCTCATGATACCGGGCTTGGAAAGGGGCACGGTAACCTTCCAGAACACCTGCCAGGGCGTTGCGCCCAGATCCTGGGCGGCCTCCGCATAGGAAGCGTCCATCTTCTGCAGGGTGTTGTAGATAGGATATATCATAAACGGGATGTAGTCGTACACCATACCGAAGAGCAGGGTGCCCTTGCCCAGGGTGAAGCCCATCACGTTGAAGAGCTCCGCAGTCGCGAGGGTGCGCATCAGGGCGTTGATCCACATCGGCATTATGAAGAGCATCACTGTGACCGCACTGCGGTTAAGGTCCTTGTTGGCAAGTATCCACGCTGCCGGGTATCCCAGGAGGATGCACAGCAGGGTGTTCTCCAGGGCTACTTCTATCGAGAGGGCGAAGGTGGACAGGGAATCCTTGTCGCTGAAAAACCGGGTGACGTTGGCAAGCGTGAAGTGCCCGCTGCCATCCTGGAACGCGTACATAACGATCAGGATGAGCGGCAGCACCACGAACACCACCATAAAGATGAAGTACGGAATGCTCCAGCTGCTCCGCTTACTCATCGCACTTCTCGAGTTTGATGCCCGCCGGGGCGATGTTTATACCCACAAGGTCGCCCTTGTCCCAGATATCGTTGGTGTCCACCCAGAGGCGGTCGCCGTCGTCGGTAAGCACGGTGAGGTGGTAGTGGTTGCCCTTGTAAATCAGGAAGTGCACTTCTCCGGCCAGGGTTCCGTCTTCCTGGTGGTCGAGCAACTCCACGTCCTTGAAATTCACGGTTGCACGCACCTTGTCGCCGGCGGCCAGGCCTTCCTGCGGCAGGCACTCGAAAGTGGCGCCGAGCATCTCAACGTGGGTCTCGTCGGCCATGATGCCTTCGATAGTATTGCAGGTGCGCTCCTTGCGCATCACCTGGATGTCGTCGGGGCGAATGAGCAGGCCGACCTGCGAGCCGGGCTCGAAGGCGTTGTAATCCTGGACCATCAGTTCGTAGCCGGTGTCGGTCTCGACGAACATCTCGTAGTGCACGCCTTTGAAGATACAGGACTTCACGGTGCCGCTGAACTGGGCGCCCTCGAGACGGTTCATAATGTACACGTCCTCAGGGCGGACGACCACATCAACAGGGACGTTCTCGCCGAATCCCTCGTCCACGCAGTCGAACCCGTGCCCCATGAACTCGACCCGACGGTCGCGTATCATAGTGCCGTTGAGTATGGTGGACTCGCCGATGAAGTCGGCGACGAAGGAGTTGCAGGGCTCGTTGTAGATGTCGGTAGGAGTGCCTATCTGCTGGATGCGGCCTTCATTGAGGACCACGATGGTGTCGGAGAGCGTAAGGGCCTCTTCCTGGTCGTGGGTTACGTAGATGAAGGTAATGCCCATCTCGCGGTGTATCTCCTTGATCTCCAGCTGCATATCTTTGCGCATCTTGAGATCGAGTGCGGCCAGGGGCTCGTCGAGAAGGAGCACCTTGGGGTAGTTCACCAGAGCACGTGCGATTGCCACGCGCTGCTGCTGGCCGCCGGAGAGCGACTCCACGCTGCGGTCTTCGTAGTCGGTCATCGACACCAGCTTGAGCATCTTCTTCACCCTCTTTTCAATCTCCTTCTCGGGCACCTTCTGCAACTTGAGGCCGAAGGCGATGTTGTCATAGACGTCGAGATGCGGGAAAAGGGCGTAACGCTGGAAAACCGTGTTCAGCGGGCGCTGGTAAGGCGGAATGCCGGAGATGTCGCGGCCTTCCAGGAGTATCTGGCCCTCGTCGGGGGCGATGAAACCGGCAATCTGGCGGAGGAGCGTGGTCTTGCCGCAACCGGAAGGGCCGAGCAGGGTGACGAACTCGCCGCGCCTTACGTAGAAACTTACGTCGTCCAGCACCTTGACGCCGCCGAAGGACTTGCTGAGGTGCTGAATGTCAATGATATAATCTTGCTTCATCAGCTACAGGGAAAGAACGGTGAGATCCAGTTTAACGCCTGCCATCAGGCTGAACATTCCGGTGGTCATATCCCAGGCGGCACCTGAATGCACCTGGAGTATTTCCCAAGGATAATAATGGGCCGTCAGGCCTACGTTCACGTCGGTAAGTCCCAGTTCCGGCATAGTGTAGAGGTTGCCTATGAGTTTGAACTCGAGATTATCCTCCGGGGCGTATGCGATAGTCGGGCGGAAAGTATTTCCAGGGAGGAGTCCGCAGGGTGAATCCTCATCGTCGTAATCCACGTCGCTGAGGTTATACCAGCTGAGGCCGATGGTGAAGTCTTCCAGTTCTATTTGCTGGGAAAGGGCGATGAGCCAGTCGAAGCCCTTGTCGGGGCGCTGGATGGCGGTTGCGGACCACATATTGGAGAAGGGGCCGTAGTTGCCTTTCAGCTGGGCTGAATAGGTGAACAGGCCGCTGGAGAAAGGCCTCACGCCGAAAGGCGATGTGGTCATCTGGAGGGCGACATTGGTGTGTTCGCCGAAGTTGTAGCCAATTTTGGCGCCCCACTGGTAGCAGGGCAGATTGTACCACAGGTTGGATGCGATCAACGGCTTGCATTCTTCACCGACAAGCATATAGTCGACGTCAACGTCGTACTCGTCGTACTCGAAGCCGCCGGTGGCCAGACAGTCCTTGCCGAGAGTGAATTCCCAGTTGCCGAAGCTGAAGGTGACTGTAGCAAGGTCAAGCCAGTTGTTGGCGTTGGAGTAAAGTGTGTTGTTGTACAGTGCCGCCGTCTCATCCAGTCCGAAGTTGGACATGGCAAGCCAGTGGTTGCTTAAAACGAATGAGACGTGGTCGGAGAATGCTCCTTCTACGAGTGTGTAAAATGAAGTGTTGCCGAAATTGTACCCGCTTGAGCCGTCACCGGTCTGCCCCGGTGTAAAGAATCCGTTGAACTCGGTTCGCGGAATCAAATGGAAATCGGCGTACTTGCCGTTTCCCTCAGCCTCTTGCGAAAGCGCAAGGCAGCATGGCAGCATAGCTGCGAAGAGTAAAAGCAATTTCTTCATTTCTGCACATAAAAAGAAGTTTAGTGAAACTTAAAAAACGTGCAAATGTACTAATTATTTTTAATATCTATTTCTATTTTGCCGTTCCTTACACAAATGTCGGCAGAGCGGCCGTCGGCGAGGGAGAGGATGGCGCGCTCGGAGGGGGTGCCGTTGCCGGTAAGGTCGGCGTTGAGGGAGTCGTAGAGGGAGAGGATGCGGACGGCCCAGGCGTAGAGGATGCGGCCCTTATCGGTGAGGACAAGGGGGTTGTCGCCGCGCTCGACGAGGGTGCCGCCAATCTCCTTTTCGGTCTGGGCGATGCTCTGGCTGACCGCCGGCTGGCTCATCCTGAGGCGATGAGCCGCCTCGGTAAAGCTGCCGGCCTCTGCCACGGCCACGAATATTTTCAGTCGCTTATCGGTCATTTGCGGTTTGCGGCGGCGGTTTTCTCCAGGTCGAGAGCCTCGGCAAGGATGCTGACGGGGTTCTTTACGGGAACGCCGGTGCTCATCTCTATCTGCCACTTGCAGGTCTCGCACTCGCAGGCTACATAGTCGGGGGCCACGGCGGCGATATTGTCGAACAGGGGCTTGCCGATAGCCTGGGAGACCTTGTAGTTCTCTTTCTTGAAGCCGTAGGTGCCGGCGATGCCACAGCAGTTGCTCTCCAGTTCAATCAGTTCCATACCGGGTATCATCTTCAGCAGTTCGGTGGTGAAAATGCCCCATCCGAGACGCTCCTGATGACAGGGGCAGTGGTAAGCGGCGCGCGCCTTGAAGCCATCTTTCCACACCGGCTTGAGTTCGCCGGATGCAATCCCCTTGTAGAGATACTGCTCCACGAGGCTGATGTGGTCGCGGACCTCGGAGTTATCAACTTTGAGTAATTCGGGGTATTCCTCAATCAAAGTGAGTGTGCAGGTGGTGGAAACGGTGACCACTTCCCTGCCCTCCTTCACCGAACGGAGGAAGGCTTCGATGTTGATCTTGGCGTCGCGGGTAGCGGCGGCAATCATACCGTTGGCAATCTTGGCCACGCCGCAGCAGCGTTCTTCGGGAATCAGCTGCACGCCGATACCGAAAGCATTCATCACAGCCACGAAGTCCTTGCCCAACTGCGGATAGTTGTAGTTGGCATAGCAGCCGTGGAAATAGCTTATCTGCTTCTTATATGCGTCCTGAGCCGCCTCAGCGTGCTTTTTGTACCAGTGAACGAAGGTCTCGGAGGAGTACTTCGGCAGGGTGCGGTGCTTATCGACGCCAATGGTCGCGTGCATCAGGCCCTTCACCGGAGCCAGCCCGAGGGAGAAATTCACTATGGGGGCGAACGCGCCGGCCAGCGGGCCCATCTGGTCCGTGCTGGCGAGCATCATATCGCGCAGCTTCGGGGCCTTGCGTCCATAGTCGATGCGGGCCTGTTGGATGAGGTCCGCAATGCGCACGCCGGACGGGCACGCGACCTCGCAGCGCTTGCAGTTGAGGCAGTATTTGAGGGAATCCTCGAAGAAGATGCCGTTCTTCAGACGGTAGCGCTCGCCGTCGGGGCCGGAGCGCTTGGGGCCGGCATACTTAGGGTTGTTCGCCATCACAGGGCACACGGTCTCGCACAGCGAGCACTTCTGGCACTGTTCGAAATTCTTCGCGCTTATATTGGTCTCCTGCATAACTATTTCCTCCTTATGGCTTCCACAGCAGCGAGTGCAGTTTTCTTGATTGCTTCGGTGGCGTCGCCCTGGGCGGTGCTGACGCCGGCGAGGAGCTCACCGGCGGGGTAAAGATTGACTATCTTGCTGCCGTCTTTCAGGGCGCACCCGTCTTCGGTCTTCACTCCGAATTCGAGGAACTTCTGCGGGGCGGCGAAGGACGGGTCGAACCAGGTGGAGCGGTCTTCATCATATTCGACGTCGAGACCGAAGAGCGGTTCGTAAACGCGGTCCATATCGGCCACCAGGCCCTGCGAGAAGTATTTCCCGCTGGCCAGGATGAAGTTGTCGGCCTCCAGTTCCACGCTTCCGAGTTTCCCGGTGCGCACTGCGGCGAGCCGGTCGCCGTCGAATCGGCCCGAAACTACGGAGTCGCCTGCGAGCAGAGTGCCGCCGGCGGCCGTGAATTCACGCCTGGAGACATTGTGGAGAGAAAGGCCTGCCGCCACTACGGCGCACTTGAGTCCGGCCTTCTGCAGTTCGGCGGCGGCCGTCATCCCGGCGAGCCCGCCACCTATGATTACAACGTCAAACTTCATCGTAGGAATACGGTTTCTCGAATTTATAGACTCTCTGCATGAACTCCATCTCGCGGAGCGTATCGCCCCAGCCGACGGCGCGCATTCCCTTCCAGCGCTCGTCCAGATAGTCGGCAGCCAGTTTTTCTGCCATCTCCGGCTTGCCGAGCGCCTCGGCCAGCGCCTTTGCAGCCCTGCGGATGCAGAGCGTACCCTGGCAGGTTCCCATACCGACGCGGGTGCGGCGGCGCAGGTCTTCAAGGTTGCTCACGCCGAGTTCGCGTACGGCGTACTTTATCTCGGCCAGCGTAACGTTCTCGCATTCGCAGACCAGCTGCTTGTCGGCATCAGTATCGAAACGAATCTTGCCGACCATATCGCCCTGACGGCCTGCGGCTCCCTTCTGGCCCGCCGAGGGCTTGCCTTCGAAGCGCTTGCTCACGCTCTCGATGCGGCCGTCCATTGAGCCGGGCAGCGGGGTCTCCGCCGTGGTGCAGGTCTTGTTCACGCCAAGCTTGCGGCAGACGGCATCGGTTGCGAGTTCCGCCATCAGACGGTATGTCATCAACTTGCCGCCAGTGATGCTTACGAATCCCTTGATGCCGTCGCGGGTCTCGTGGTCCAGGCAGACGATGCCTCGGCTGATGCTGCGGCCGGTGGGGTCGCTGTCGTCGGCGACCAGAGGACGTACGCCGGCGTAGGCGCGCAGGATGCGGGTGCTCGCGAGGGACGGGCAGAGGGCACAGCCTTCGCGGAGGAGCAACTTAACCTCGTCGGGAGTCACCTCCATATGGTCACACTCTTCGAACGGGACCTTGGTGGATGTGGTTCCGATAACGGTGACGGAATCGCCGGGGACGAGGATGTCGCCGTCGGCAGACTTGCGGCAGCGGTTGATAACCACGTTGTTGACACGGTGGCCGAAGACCAGGAGCGCGCCCTTGGCGGGATACATCCCGATCTTGACGCCGGCCTTGGCAGCAACCCCGTGGCCCCAGATGCCTGCGGCATTCACGGTGACGGGGGCCCTGTACTCGGCGGTCTCGCCGGTGCGGGAATCCCTGACCTTTACGCCAAGGATGGTGTCGCCTTCCCGGATGAAGTCGAGGAATTCAGTATATACCAGCACTTTGGCGCCGTGGAGTACGGCATCGGTGACGTTGGCACTGCAGAGCCTGAAGGGATCTACCGAACCGTCGGGGACCACAACTGCTCCGATGAGGGTGGGATTAACCGAGGGTTCCATCTGTATGGCCTCCCTGGGGGAAATGGCACGTGCTTCGATGCCGGCCTTGTTGCAGGCCTCGAGGAAAGTCGCCTGATAGTCGAGGCCGAAGCCCGAGTCGGCGTCTTCCGGAAGGGTGATGAAGAGGCCTCCCGTAACCTCAACGCAGTTGGCTGCGATGCGGCGCAGGATTTTATTCTCTCGGATACATTCTTCGGCAGATTCGCTGTCCTTGACGGCGTAGCGGGCTCCGGAATGGAGCAGGCCGTGGTTGCGGCCGGTCGCGCCGGTGGCAATGTCACTTCTTTCTATGAGGAGGACCTTGAGGCCGCGCATAGCGCAGTCGCGGGCCGTTCCGGCTCCGGTTATTCCGCCTCCGATGATGATGACATCAAAATCGTGATTCACTGGCATATAGTTGTTTGTGTTACTCTCTATTAAAAAAAGGCGGGACCGTAAGCCGGTTTCTGTTTGTTCTGCCATTTATCTTCGCAACCTACCCCCCGGCATC
>DBYB01000053.1:10311-20680 GCA_002309995.1 Bacteroidales bacterium UBA1197 | reverse complement strand
TCTTGCCTCACGTTTTCACCCTTGCCAAAACTGGCGGTTATTTTCTGTTACGACTCTCGTAAGGTTACCCCCACCTGCGCTTTCCGCAGCAGGGCGCCCTGTTCTGTCCGGACTTTCCTCAGCATTTCTGCCGCGGCAGACCGTCCCGCCTTAAATCTTACAAATATAAAAAATATTTATTGTATTTAGCACGCCCGGGGTTGGATTTGAATCCGCCGATCCTCTTTCCAGATAGAAACGGCGTCCCCGACCTCATTCCAGAAATGGAACGGTCTTCCTCAAACTCATTCCAGAACCGAGACGGTCTACCTCAAACTCATTCCAGAACCGAGACGGCCTCCCACCCCCCTTACACCGCGAGGGTCCTTGCTCGGGACCCTCGGCTACGAAAATGGGGTGTTTTTGACACTGAGGGTCCAGCCATTGGACCCTCGGCCACGGTCAGATCAAGTTACAGCTCCTCGATCATCCTGCGGAAGAGCTCGGACATGAGGTCCGCGGCTATGCCTGCCTGCTTTACCACGTCGTCGCCGTCGTTAAAGTTGTGGGGGATGTTGCGGCTGTTGGCCTCGTTGGTCACGACGGACATGCCGAATACGCGCAGGCCGCAGTGACGGGCTACGATGACCTCGGGGATGGTGGACATACCTACCAGGTCGGCGCCGACTTCGCGGAAGAAGCGGATCTCAGCGGGGGTCTCGTAGGTCGGGCCAGTGCTTCCGAAATACACGCCCCTGTGGATGTTGAGGCCCATCTGGATACCGAGTCTCTCTGCAAGCCTCTGCAGTTCCATGTCATAGGCGCAGGTCATATCGGGGAAGCGCGGGCCGAACTCCTCAAGGTTGGGACCGATGAGCGGGTTGGGCATCATATTGATATGGTCCTTGATAATCACAAGGTCGCCGACGTGATACTCGATATTGGTGGCGCCTGCTGCGTTGGATGCGAAGAAGTACTCGATGCCGAGACGTTTCATCACCCTGACGCCGAGGGTAACGAGTTCCATCGGATATCCCTCATAGTAGTGCAGACGGCCTTGCATTGCGATGACTTTCTTGCCGCCGAGGTCGCCGTAGATGAAATTGCCCTTGTGGCCGATGGCGGTGGACATAGGGAATTCGGGAACGTCGCGGTAAGGGATAACGATAGCGTTCTCTATCTGCTCGGCCAGTTTGCCGAGGCCGCTTCCGAGTACTATACCGATTTTCGGGGGAACCTTTCCTATGCAAGATTTAAGGTATCTCGCAGCGTGGTTGATTTTTTCTGCTCTTTCGTCCATAGTGTTATAACATTCTGGTTATTTGTTTTCTTGCTTCTGCCAGGATTTCTTTCTCTCCCTCTATCTCCCTGTGCCTCATCACGAATTTTCCGCCGCAAATCACCGAGTCGATGCAGCTGGAGTGCGCTGAGTAAACGAAGTTGGCGAGGAAGGATGCCGGCGAGAGGAAGAAGCTGTTGTCGGTATCGACTATGCTGATGTCGGCGAGGGCACCCTCGGCAAGCCTGCCGGTATTGAGGCCGAGAGCCCTGGCTCCGTTGATGGTTGCCATAGAGAGGAGTTCATCGAGCGGCAGGGCCTTGGGGTCGTTCCTCCAGGCTTTCTGGAACAGGGCGGCTGTCTTCATCGCCTCGAGTATGTCGAGATTGTTGGAGGAGGCGCAGCCGTCGGTGCCAATGCACAGGTTGATGCCGGCATCACGCATCTCGTTGTATAGGAACTTATAGCCGGAAGACAGCTTGGCGTTGGAGTTGATATTATGGATGCAGTGCACGCCGCGCGCCGCCAGCAGTTCGATGTCGTGCTCCGTAAGCCACAGGGTGTGAGCGGCCAGCAGGTTGGGGGCGAGCACGCCCAGTTCGTCGAGATATTCCACCGGAGTCAGGCCGCCGTGGGCCGCCTTGCAGTCCTCCACTTCCTTGCGGGTTTCGCAAAGGTGAATGTGGAGGTTGAGGCCGCGCTCGCGGGCGAACTCCGACACCCAGCGTATCATATTCTCACTCACAGAATAGATGGCGTGGAAGGCAACCTGGTAGATATTTCCGCTCTCGCGGATACCGGCGGCCTGCTCGTACCAGCGCGTGCACTGGTCTTTCTCGCGTTCGGTCTCGTTGGGATCGTTGCGGTCTATCACGTCGTAGCCCAGGGCGTGACGCACGCCCATTTCGGTGGCGGCCCTGTGCGTGTCGGGGAAGAACCAGTACTGGTCGTTGAAGGTGGTGGTGCCGGTACGTATCATCTCCATACAGGCCACCTTGGTGCTCCAATAAACGAAATCGGCGTCGAATTTGTCTTCGATCGCCCATATCGCCTTAAGCCAGTCCTGGAAAATCATGTCTTCGCCGACGCCCCTCATCAGGGCCATTCCGGCGTGCGTATGCATATTTACGAAGCCGGGAACTGCTACCTTCCCGGTACACTCCATAATGTCCACGTCACCGGCAAGCTCCCACTTAAGGCTGCTGCCGGCCGGGGCAATCTTGGATATGACTCCATTTTCGATGAGGACGTCACTGGCGCCGCCGTCGATTTCAATGTTGCGAAGGAGTATCACCGCCTAAAGGTCTTCGAATTCCACGGTATGACTTTCGGGCTCGCGCTGGGGAATCACCCCGCCGAAGCATGTGTCGGTAATGTATGCGATAACCTCATCCAGGCCCTCGCGGAACTTCTCGAAGTCTTCCTTGTAAAGGAAAATCTTGTGCTTGTCGTAAGCGTATGTTCCGTCGGGATTGTTCCTGCGCTTGCTCTCCGTGATGGTCAGGAAAAAGTCGTTGTTGCCCTTGGTGGATTTAACATCAAAGAAATAGGTCCGCTTGCCGGCGCGGACGGGTTTGGAATACACGTCCTCGGAATTGCGGTCCTGGAATCCTGCGCCATCGTAATCTTCTCTGTACATACAATAAAAAATTAGTGTTAATTATCGCAAAATTATAAATTTTCTCGGATTAGATATTATCTTTGCAAGAAATTTTTGTTTGAAATCTATGCTGAACAGAAGAATCCTCAGGATAAAGGCTTTCAAGGTCGTTTATGCTCGTGTGGAGAATCCTTCGATGACGCTCAGGGACGCCGAGTGCGAACTGGAGCGCTCCTGTGAAGCTACAAGGGACCTTTACCTGTTCCTTCTGGCCGCCGCCGGCCCCCTCACGGCCGAGGCCCGCTCCCGTATCGAGGCCGCCCGGTCCAAGTTCAATCCTACCCGGGAAGAACTCAATCCCAACATGAAATTTGCCGAGAACGGCATAGCTCCGCTGTTTGCGGAGGATCCCGACTTCTGCAAGATAATCAAGAAGAAGAAACTCTCCTGGGAGAACTACGACGTGTTCCTGCGCCATCTCTACGAAAGCGTGCGTGAGCGCGACTGGTTCAAGGATTATCTCTCGAAGCCTGGCCGCAGTATACAGGAAGACGCCGCTCTCTTCTCCCGCATCTACGAGGAAGAGTTCCCTGGCAACGCCGAGCTGGAAGACATACTCGAAGACCTCTCCATATATTGGAATGACGAACTGGAGTACGCTCTCAGTTGGTGCTGTCGCACTATGGACGCACTCGGGCGCGGCCGGCGCTGGTCCCTTCCCGAACTGTATATGAGCGAGATGCCCGGAGCGGAAGGCAAGGAGAGCGACAAGGCGTTCGTGACCAATCTGGTCCGCACGGCCGTCCGCAACTTCGACAAGTATTACGGAATGGTGGCGGAAGTTACCCCAAAGTGGGATACCGGCCGCATCTGCTCCACCGACCTGGCTCTCATAATCTGCGGTCTGGCCGAGGCAGACACCTTCAGCAATATAGACTACAGGACCACGATTAACGAATTCGTTGAAATCTCCAAATTCTACAGCACACCCGAGAGCCGCGGCTTCGTGAACGGTGTGCTCGACAAACTGATCAACAAACATTAACGCGTTATGAATATTCTTACTATCGTTCTCCAGGCAGCATCTGCCGGAGCTGCCGGCCAGCAGGGCGGCGGTATGTCCATGTGGATTATGCTCATCCTCATCTTCGTTGTGATGTGGCTCTTTATGATTCGTCCGCAGCGCAAACAGCAGAAAGAGATGGAGCAGTTCCGCAACAGCCTCAAGAAAGGCGACAAGGTAATAACCGCCGGAGGCATCTACGGCACCATCGCCGAAGTCAAGGAGGGTGAGCGCTATGTTCTCCTCCGCATCGACAACGACGTGAAGATCAAGGTAGACAAGAGCTCTCTCCAGAAGGATCCCGGCGCTCCCGCACCCGCTCCTGCCAAGGCAGAAGAGTCCAAGGAAGCCAAGGAGCCTAAGGAATCCAAAGAGCCCAAGGAGTCCAAGGAGTCCAAGGAGCACAAGCCTTCCAAGGACGCCAAAGAGCCCAAGCCCGAAAAGTATTAGGCCTTGAAGAGGTGGCCTGAATTCCTCCTCTGCCTGCTGCTCTCCTCCAGCATCTGGCTGATTCACAATCTCTCGCAGGAATATGCAGGGGTTGTGAGCGTGCCTGTCGTGGCCCACAGTTCCATTACCGGGCGGGCTGCGGTTGCGAGGGAGGCGGTCCCCGTGAGCGCCAGATGCTACGCCACCGGTTTCAAGTTGCTTCAACTCAAGCACCAGAAACGCGACGTCCGGGTGGAGATTCACGCCGAAGACCTCGTCTGGCTCAAGGACGACGTCTTTCTGGTATCTGCCGCCGAGATGGCGAAATACATTTCAGACATTTTCGGCGACGGGGTCAGCCTGATAGCCTTCCTGAACCAGAACTACAGTTTTGAGTTCGACAGGGAGAATTTCAGGACGGTGCCGGTAAAGGCATTGATTTCCACTTCATTCAAGCCTCAGTATATGGCAGCCGGCCCTATGCACCTGAGCCCCGACTCAGTTACGGTTTACGGCGACGAATCCAAACTGGCAGCCATCGACGAGGTCGTCACCAGGTCCATGAGTTTCAGCGACCTCTCCAAGAGCAAGGGCGGACTGGCCAGGATAGTCCCCATTGAAGGGGTGCGAATGTCAGCCACCGATATCACCTGGTCGCTCGAAGTCCTTCGCTACGTGGAGGTGCGGAGCGACGTGAAGATATCCGTCCGCAACGTACAAGCCGGCGCCGAACTCGCAGTGTATCCGTCGAAGGCGGAGGCAGTGTTCCGCTGCCGATTCCCTGCAAAGGGCGACCCTTCCGAGCGCTGCGTTTTCTTTATTGATTACGCCGACTTCGCCTCGTCCCTCTCCGGCCGCTGCACGGCCCGCTGCGACAATCTCCCGCCGTACGTTATCGACTGGAGGCTGGAACCTGAGGTGTTCGACTGTATGCTGAGGGAGGAAGCCCGATGAAATCCATCCTGGTAACAGGCCCGATTGGCGGAGGCAAGTCCACCGTGTGCCGCATCCTTGCAGATGCCGGATATCCCGTTTACGATTGCGACTCGCACTGCAAGGCGCTGTACGTCAGCGTGCCGGGGCTCGTAGATAGAATCGAAAAGGAACTGGGCATCCCGTTCGGCGAGTTGGGCCGAATATTCAGCGACGACAGCCTGCGGGAACGTCTGGAGGCCATCGTTTATCCGCTGCTGGTAAAGGATATTGAGGAATGGAAATCGGCCATTGGATCGGGTCTGGCGTTCATTGAGTCGGCCATTGCCCTCGAGAAGCCTTCGCTCCGCCACCTCTGGGACTCTGTCCTGCTAGTTACCGCACCCGCAGACCTGCGCCACGCCCGCAACCCGCACGCGGCAGAACGGGAGGCTCTCCAGCAATTCGACCAGCAAAAGATTGATTATACAATTGTCAACGACTCCGACCTGGAGTCGCTGCACGCCAAAGTGAAATTATATTTAGAAACATTATTATGAAAACAGATCTGGCCAAAATCCTGTCCGTATCCGGTCAGCACGGTCTTTTTAGTTATCTCGCCCAGGCCCGCAACGGCGTCATCGCCGAAGCCCTGGCCGACAAGAAGCGCGTACATTTCGACAGCCACAGCAAAGTGTCCACCCTCAACGATATAGCAATCTTCACCTCCGAGGGCGAGATGCGTCTTGCAGATGTGTTCACCGCTATGAAGGCTGCCGCCGATTCCGGCAAGGCCGTCCCTTCAGCAAAGGATGATGCAGCCGCCATCAAGGCTTTCTTCGTGGCAGCCGTCCCCAACTACGATGAGGATCGCTTCTACGTGTCCCATATGAAGAAAGTCCTCGACTGGTACAACGAGCTGGCGCAGAACGCGTCCCTTGAGTTCGTGACCGACGAAGAGCGCGAGAAGGAACTTGAAGAGGCTTAGTGTCATCACCCTCGGCTGTTCCAAGAACAGCGTCGATACCGAACATCTGCTGGCGGCCCTGCCGGCGGATGATTTTGCTATCGTTGATGAAGGTCCTCTGGACTATCTGCTGTACAACACCTGCGGGTTCATCGGCGACGCCAAGGAGGAATCCATCCAGGCGATACTGGAGGGCGTTGAGGCCAAGCGCCGCGGCGAGGTGCGCAATCTGGTCGTATTCGGCTGCCTGTCTGAGCGTTACGCTTCGAGTATGCCGGAGTTGATTCCGGAAGTCGATGCCTGGTTTGGCGCGCGCGATATGAACCCGATACTCCGTTTCCTCGGAGTTCCGCCGTCGCGCTTTATCCGCCGCAGGCAGGAGGCCCGCCGTGGGTACGCCTATCTCAAAATATCCGAGGGATGCGACCGCCGCTGCTCCTACTGCGCCATTCCCTTCATCCGCGGCCCGCACAAGTCGGTGCCAGTGGAAGATCTGGTAGCGGAGGCTCGGCAGCTGGCTTCCGAAGGTGTCAGCGAACTCATCCTGATTGCCCAGGACACCACGTTCTACGGCCTCGACCTCTACGGCAAACGCTCGCTGGCCCGCCTGCTGGAGGCGCTGTCTTCCGTTGAAGGCATCGAGCGCCTGCGCATCCACTACTCCTACCCCTCCGATTTCCCGGAGGACGTTCTGGAGCAGATGGCCTCCAATCCAAAGGTCTGCAAGTACCTCGACATACCACTGCAGCACATCTCGGACGGAGTGCTGGATTGTATGCACCGGCATATCGACGCCGCCGGCACCCGCCGCATCATTAACCGCCTGCGCGAGAAGGTGCCCGGAGTGGTACTGCGCACCACGATGATAGTCGGACATCCGGGAGAAGGGCCGGAGGAGTTC
This sequence comes from Bacteroidales bacterium UBA1197, assembly GCA_002309995.1. Taxonomy (GTDB): domain Bacteria; phylum Bacteroidota; class Bacteroidia; order Bacteroidales; family UBA932; genus Cryptobacteroides. The sequence goes on along the minus strand of DBYB01000053.1, from coordinate 13,550 downwards.
CGGGAACTGCTGGACTTCGTGCGCGAAGCCCGATTCGAGCGTCTCGGCGCCTTTATCTACTCCGAGGAGGAGGGCACCTGGGGCGCGCAGCACCTCTCCGATTCCGTTCCCGAGGAGGAGAAACGCCGCAGGCTGGATGAACTGATGACGTTGCAATCGTCGATATCGCTGGAGTTCAACCGCTCCCGTGTAGGGGCCGTCGAGCGGGTCCTGGTCGATGATGTTGTCGGCGATTCTTTGGTTTGCCGCAGCCAGTTCGAAAGCCCCGAAGTCGACGGCGAAATCCTCGTGCCCGCACCCTCTGTCGCTGCACCGAATGCTGCCCCCTCTGTCATCCTGAGCGAAGCGAAGGATCTCATCGGACGCTACCTCATCGTCCGCATCACCGCCGCCGACGAGTACGACCTCACCGCCGAAATCGTCTGACCGTTCCCGAAATAGCCAGGGTTTTCACTGAAATTCCTCCCCTGTGTCACCCCCCCACCGTGGCCGAGGGTCCAATGGCTGGACCTTCAGTGTCAAAAACACCCCATTTTCGTAGCCGAGGGTCCCGAGCAAGGACCCTCGGCTACGGTATAAGGGGGCTTGAACGAGTTAGAGCGCCCGGTCCAACAGTTGGGATGTCTCTTCGTATGACCTGCCGATAATTCTGGCAAGTTGTTTAGCGTCCGCATTGAAACGGCGGCGCAGATCTAGAAGAAGCAAGCCCAGATTGTTTTCGGATAGTTCTTCAATTGAGCTGCAACGGAACTGAGTCTGGCACAAGCACTTAATTGCTGCGATAATCACCTGGTCAGTGAAACCGGGAGCCGCGCCCTTTTCCAGGCGGGCCTTTGCTTTGGAAGAAGTTTTAATGAAATAATCCAAACGCTTTGGAGTGCGGAAGAGAGATTCAATGAACTCTGTTGGCATAAACGTATGAGGAAGGATATAACCGTCCCGGCCTATTTCCCATTTCTGATTCACCTGCGCCTTACTGTGGAGTGCGGCCCGCTGCTTTCTGACGGAGAACTCCGAGAGTTTGGTACCTGTTTCCTTCGCCATATTAAACAGCACGTTGCCACTGCCCCAGATGTACTGAGTAGGATGAGTGCAAATGTTTGCCGCAACCGGATTGTCAATTACATAGGCAATGGCACGGAGCAATGATTCGTCTTCAATCCACACTTCCTGGACATCAAGAGAATTACGGCGCAGGAAGCTGCGAGTGCCATATTTCTTCTCATACCAGGCGCCATACAAGCGTTTGAAATGAATAAAGAATAGATTTGCTTTCTCCTCCGAGCCCTCAATTACAAAATGAACATGGTTGGACATCAGGATGAAAGCGAGAACGTTGACTCCGGCGATAATAGCAGCAATGGCCACATAATTCATTGCAATCCGGAAGTCCTCATCGTCTTTGAACCAAAGACGATCCTCAAAGCAGTCTGAACTTAACAAGAAGAATTTCATAGTAACAAATTTAGTTTCACGCAAGATACGACATTAATTTCAATTCAGCATATGGCGAGACAATAATCTTCATTTTTCCCCTTCATCTAAGCCCCCCACCGTGGCCGAGGGTCCAATGGCTGGACCCTCAGTGTCAAAAACACCCCATTTTCGTAGCCGAGGGTCCAGCGTTGGGACCCTCGGCTACGGTTAAAGATTCGGTCTGACTGAAAGCTCAAGAATAAGAGAGAGAATTACACAATTATTTCCATATTTGTATAATTATTATTACCTTTGCAAAAAGGAGATTATGGTTTTGAATAGTAATGGTCCTTCATTGGCGGTGCATCCGGGGGAGGTGCTGCAGGAGGAATTGAAGAGCAGGGGGTTGCTTCAGAATGCGTTTGCGACTCGCATTGGGATGCAGCCTAGCCATCTGAGCGCTCTCATTCACGGTAAACGGAATGTCACTCCGGCGATAGCAAAGAAGCTTGAGAGGGAGCTCGGCATACCCGCTCAAGTCTGGATGAATCTCCAGAATCTGTACAGACTTGGAGGGACCGGAACATCTCACTTGGTCGCCGGCTATCATATCCCCACAGAGAATAACAGCAACCGCCAGTACTCCCACTACCTGAATAGTCGCGAGGCTGACGAACAGCCCCTCACCACCGTTACACTCACGATACCTGTTTCGGATATGCAAATCCTTAAGACATTGGCATCCAGGCTGGGCTGGACAATCGTCTGATTGCCAATAATCAATCAGCACCCCGCTTCGTAACTTCGCAGCACATAGAATCTAAGCATAATCCCCTATCCTATTAGAGATTATTGTAATAATGCTCCAGCTATACTGCTGGGGCAATAATTGGCAATTACGGTTAAGGATGAGGCTTAAATAAAGCGGATGGCGGCGAGTTGCTCGCTGAAGGAGTGGATGGCAGACTCGATCTTTCGGACGGTCGTGGGGGAAGGGTGTCTGAAACCGCTTATATAATGTCCGAGTTGTTTTTGATTGATTCCGGTAATACGCTCCAGCCCGGCGAGACTGAAGGCGAACGCAAATGCTTGCAAAAATGAAGGGACATCGTATTTGAAAACGAACTCCGCTGCTTCAAACTCTCCGTCAGATTCTTCAACGAATAATCTCATATCCTCATAGCCTGCCATAAAATCCGCTTCCGCTTCTTTCACGGTCGCTCCAGTCCCAATAACTCCATACGGATAATCCTTGTCCTCAATAAAAACAGAATAGCGGCCGTCCGTGCCACGCTCAATTATTGCTGTTACCGTTTTCATAATCATAGACATTTTAAACGCACCCGGCTCTCCTGAGTTTTTTGTGAATCTCCGAGTATTTCATAGTTCAAGTTTGTAATGCAAAGATAGTAATAGTTCTATCAATTGCAAGCGGAGATGGAAAGGCTAGTCCTTCCAGACCTTGAGATACTGCTGTAGTGCCCACATTTCGTCGCGGTAGCGGGCGGCGGAGGGAAAGTCGAGGTCGGCGGCGGACTTTTTCATGCGCTCGCGGTCCTCGGCTATCATTTTTTCTATCTGGGCGCGGGACATAGAGCGGATGACGGGGTCCTGGAGGACGGCGGCGAGGTCGGCGCGGACGAAGCCGTCTTCGGAATAGGCTGCGCCCTGCTCGCGAGCGGAGTCGTGGCCGAAGCCGACGACCACGTTGCCACGGCCGAGGTCGGAGGGGTTGGGGATATAGACGGGAGCGTCGTAGGAGTTGGCGGCGGAGACGCGCCCGGTGGTGCCGCCCGCCAGCCTGCCGTACACCGGCTTTGCCC
>DBYB01000053.1:0-10248 GCA_002309995.1 Bacteroidales bacterium UBA1197 | reverse complement strand
CGCCGGCGCTCGGTCTCGCGTATGGTCTGCTCCATCGACGGAGTGATGGTATCGGCATACATTATCACCAGCCCGTGAACGTTGCGGGCGGCGCGGCCGGCGGTCTGCGTGAGCGCGCGGCCTGTCCTGAGGAAGCCCTCCTTGTCAGCATCCAATATGGCCACCAGCGACACTGAAGGGATATCCAATCCCTCGCGCAGCAGGTTAACGCCTACCAGCACATCGAACAGGCCCTGCTTGAAGTCCTCGATTATCTCAACCCTCTCAGACGTATCGACGTCCGAATGGATATAGCGCACGCGCACGCCGATGCGGCGCAGGTATTCGTCCAACTCCTCGGCCATTCGCTTCGTCAGCGTTGTCACCAGCACCCGCTCGTCGTCCTCGGCGCGCTTGCGTATCTCTTCCACAAGGTCGTCCACCTGCCCCTCCACCGGGCGCACCTCGATGGGCGGATCCAGCAGCCCGGTAGGACGCACAACCTGTTCTACCACAAGGCCTTCCGACTTCTGGAGTTCGTAGTCGGCCGGAGTGGCGCTCACATATACCATCTGCCCCGTAAGGGCCTCGAACTCCTCGAACTTCAGCGGACGGTTGTCGGACGCTGCGGGCAGGCGGAAGCCGTACTCCACCAGCACGCTCTTGCGGGAATGGTCGCCGCCGTACATCGCGCGAACCTGCGGCAGCGTCACGTGACTCTCATCGACGAAAGTCACGAAATCCTTGGGGAAATAGTCCAGCAGGCAGAAGGGCCGCTCCCCTTCCTTGCGCCCGTCGAAGTAGCGGGAATAGTTCTCGATGCCGGGGCAATAGCCCATCTCCTTGATCATCTCGAGGTCGTATTCCACCCTCTGCTTCAGGCGCTTGGCCTCCAGTCCCCTGCCCTGCGACTCGAACCAGGCGATCTGCTTCACCAGGTCGTCCTGTATGGCACTCACGGCAGCAATCGAGCGCTCGCGGGTAGTCACGAAGTTTGTCGCCGGGCAAATGCTCACCCGGTCGATTTCTTCTATATGGGCGCCCGTCACCGGATCAATCAAACTCAACCCGTCAACCTCGTCGCCGAAAAACTCAATGCGTACGGCCTCGTCCGCCCCACCCAGGAACACATCAATTATATCGCCGTGCACACGGAAGGTCCCGCGCTTGAAATCGGTCTCGGTACGGCTGTAGAGAGCATCGACCAGCTTGTACAGCAGGCCCGTGAGCGAGCGGCGCTCCCCTTTCACGACCTCTATCGTCTGCGAATGGAAATCCTCCGGATTGCCGATGCCGTACAGGCAGCTGACGCTGGAAACGACTATAACGTCGCGCCTGCCGCTCATCAGCGCAGAAGCGGCAGACAAACGGAGTTTCTCAATCTGGTCGTTTATGCTGAGGTCCTTCTCTATATAGGTATCCGTAACCGGGATGTATGCCTCGGGCTGATAATAGTCGTAGTACGACACGAAGTACTCCACGGCGTTGTGCGGGAAGAAAGACTTGAATTCCCCGTACAGTTGCGCCGCAAGCGTCTTGTTGTGACTGAGAATCAGGGCCGGACGCTGCAGGCGCTCGATTACGCCGGCCATCGTGAAGGTCTTGCCGGAACCGGTGACGCCCAGAAGGGTAACGTCCGGCACTCCTTCGGACAATGCCGAACAGAGCTGGTTTATGGCCTCCGGCTGGTCTCCGGCGGGCTTGTATGCAGACTCGAGAACAAACTTCATAAGGTACTGCGAAGATACTAATTTATTTCATATATTTGTAGTAACAAGAACTGATAAGAGATGACCGAAGAAGCCCGCCAGATAGCCCTGAAAGCCCTTGAGGGCGAGACCCGTTACGACGGTTCCCCTTTCATAAGCCACGCCGACGCAGTGGCCCGCATAGTTACGGACGAAATCGGCCTGCCGGAATCCTGCGCCGCCGCCGTCTATCTGCACGAAGCCACCCGCGCGCACAAGGATATCGACATCAGTTCGTTCCCCCAGGACGTTCGAATGATAGTGGACGGGCTCAACCACATCGCCACCATCAAGCCCAAGGACACCAGCCTGGAAGCCGAGAAGTACAAGAAACTCATCGTAAGCTACTGCACCGACCCCCGCGTCAGCGTCATCAAGCTGGCCGACCGTCTGGAGGTGATGCGCAACCTGGATATGTTCCCCAAGATGTCCAGGGACCAGAAACTTCTGGAGACGCTGATGCTCTATATGCCGCTGGCGCACCAGCTGGGTATGTACAACATCAACAGCGAGCTCGGCAACATCTACTTCCGCCACGCCGAGCCGGAGCAGTACAGGGCCATCACCAACAAGCTCAAGGCCACAGAGAAAGACCGCGAGCGCCTCACCGAAGAATTCATCGAGCCGCTGAAGAAGAAACTCTCCGATGCCGGCATCCAATACAAACTCAAGGTGCGCACCAAGAGCGCCTGGTCCATCTGGCGCAAGATGCAGGTGCAGAAAGTGCCTTTCGAGGGCGTGTACGACGTGTTCGCCATCCGGTTCATCATCGATTGCCCGCCCGAGCCGGAGCTGGAGAAGAAACTCTGCTGGCAGGTATATTCCTACGTTACCGAGGAATACGAGCCCGACACCAGGCGTCTGCGCGACTGGATCACGACCCCGCGCCCCAGCGGCTACGAGTCGCTCCACATAACCGTCAACAACAAACGCGGCAACACCCTGGAGGTGCAGATCCGCACGGTCCGAATGGACGACATCGCCGAGAACGGACACGCCGCCCACTGGGCCTACAAGGGCATCAAGGGCGAAGAGACCACCGCCCGCTGGCTGCAGTCGGTGCGTGAAGCCCTGGAGCATCCGTACGACGCCAAGCCTGAGGATCTCCCCTCCCCGCCCGATAAGGAGATATTCGTCTTCACCCCCACCGGCGAGCTCAGGATACTGTCGGCCGGCGCCTCTGTGCTGGACTTCGCGTTCAACATCCACTCCGGCCTGGGCTCCAGATGCACCGGCGGCCGCGTGAACGGCAAGGCCGTGCAGATCAAGGAGAAACTCAAGACGGGCGACACCGTTGAAATACTCACCCAGAAGAACCAGCGGCCCAACCGCGACTGGCTGAACTGGGTGGTGACCTCCAAGGCCCGCAGCAAAATCAAACTGGAGCTGGACGCCGAAGAGCGCAAGAAAGCCGCCGAGGGCCGCGAGATACTGGAGCGCCGCCTGAAGAACTGGAAACTGGATTTCCCCGACGGAATGCAGACGGAGTATATGAAGGCGCTCGGCTACAAGTCGGTGCTCAGTTTTATGGCCGCCATCGCCACCGGCGACGTGGATATCAACGACATCAAGGCTCACATACAGGAGAAGGCAGCCGCCCAGCAGGTGCACGAGCAAGTGCAGCAAGACAGCGCTTCCAAAGAGAAAACCGCCTACAGCAACTCCGGAGAGGACATCCTGGTCCTCAATGCCAAGAACGTCAAGGGCCTGGACTACAAGATGGCAGCCTGCTGCAACCCTGTTTTCGGCGACGATGTCTTCGGCTTCGTGACGCGCAGCGCCGGCATCAAGATTCACCGCATCTCCTGCCCCAACGCGGCCAGGCTCCTGGAGCGCTATCCCTACCGCATCCAGAAGGTTATCTGGCAGGATACGGCGGCGGCCGGCAGCTTCCTCGCCACCCTCAGCATCACAACGGAGATGGATCACTCCGTGCTCCCGCACATAATGGACGTTGTGGGCCAGTTCCGCGCCTCAATCCGTTCGTTCAACGTAAACGAGAATCCGCGCGCCGGCACCTACGAAATAACGATGCGCATCCTGGTCCCGTCCGCTACGGAACTGGATAAGGTGATCTCCCAGACAGGAGCCCTCAAGCAGGTGTCCAGGGTAAAGAGGGTATAAGGAGGAAGATTATATATTGACGTCTTCCAGTTCCTCCTCGCTGCGGAGGTTGGCCCGGATGAAATTCTGGCGGTCCACCGTATTGTCGCCCATATAGAAATCCATAATGTCGTGGATGGATTCCTCGTCGGCGAGCGAGACCTGGTCGAGGCGCATATTCTCTCCAATGAATTCCGCGAACTCCCCGGGGCTAATCTCTCCGAGACCTTTGAATCGGGTGATTTCAACGCCCGTCCGGAGCTCCTGCACGGCCGTTTCCTTCTCGTCGGGGGAATAGCAGTAGCGGTTCTCTTTCTTGTTGCGGACGCGGAAGAGCGGTGTCTGCAGGATATGGACGTGCCCGCGACGGATGAGGTCGGGGTAGTACTTCATGAAGAAGGTCAGCACCAGCATACGGATGTGCATTCCGTCGTCATCGGCATCGGTTGCCACGATGATGTTGTTGTAGCGGAGGTTGTCGAGATCGTCCTCAACTCCCAAGGCGTTGACCAGCAGGTTGAGTTCCTCGTTCTCGGCCACTTTCTTGCGGCTTTCCTTGTATGAATTGATGGGCTTGCCCCTAAGGCTGAAAACGGCCTGGAAGTTGGCGTCGCGGGCCTTGGTGATGGTTCCGCTTGCGGAGTCGCCCTCGGTGATGAAGATGCTGGATCGCTCTATGTTTTCCTGAGTCTTCTCGGTGACCTTGTCGCAGTAGTGGAAGCGGCAGTCGCGCAGCTTCTTGTTGTAGATATTGGTCTTCTTGTTTCGCTCGCGGGTCTTCTTCTGTATGCCGGAAATCTCCTCGCGCTCCTGCTGTGAGGCCTTGATCTTCTCCTCGATAACCGGAACTATCTCCTTGTGGATGCGCAGATAGTTGTCCAACTCGGTGGCCACGAATGAATTCACGTAGCTGCGGATGGTGGGGCCGGTATCGAGCCGGAGCTGGCCGTGCTCGTCGCGGGTCTGCTTCTCCCACATATAGTTGGAGCCCAGCTTGGTCTTGGTCTGGCCCTCGAAATTGGGTTCCTGGATCTGTATGCTTATGGCGCCAACTATGCCCTGGCGGCAGTCTGCGGGTTCGTAGTTCTTCTTGAAGAAGTCCTTGAGGGTCTTGGCGATGGCCTCGCGGTAGGCGGCCAGATGGGTGCCGCCGTCGCGGGTGTTCTGGCCATTCACAAAGGACGATATGTTCTCGCCATAGGCGTTGCCGTGGCTCAACACTATCTCTATGTCCTCACCTTCCAGGTGTATGGGCGGATAGAGCGGAGCCTCGCTGAGATTCTCGTTCACGAGGTCGAGCAGGCCGTTCTCCGACTTGTAAGGCACTCCGTTCAGCGTGAGGGTGAGCCCGCGCTTGAGGTAGGAGTAGTTCTTGACCATCGTCTCAACGAAGTCCATATTGTAATGGAAATCGCCGAACATCATTGAGTCGGGGTAGAAACGCACCAGCGTGCCGTTCTTTTCCTTCGTGGCGTCCTTGCCGCTCTCGATGAGGCTGCCCCTTTCGAATCGGGCCCAGGAGCACTCGCCGTCGCGGTGTGAGCAGACATAGAAGCGCTCGGAGAGGGCGTTCACGGCCTTGGTGCCCACGCCGTTGAGACCGACGGACTTCTTGAAGGCCTTGTCGTCGAACTTGCCGCCGGTGTTGAGGATGCTCACCGCCTTGACCACGGAGTCCAGAGGGATGCCGCGGCCGAAGTCGCGTACGCTGACCTCATTGTCTTCGATGCTAATCTGTATCTGCTTGCCGAAGCCCATGGCGAACTCATCTATGGAGTTGTCCACGACCTCCTTGAGCAGCACGTAAATGCCGTCGCCGATGTTGTTGCCGTTGCCCAGGCGGCCGATGTACATACCCGGACGCATCCGGATGTGCTCAACGCCTTCCAGGGTAATGATGTTGTCGTCGGTGTATTTAATCTGGTCTGCCATGGTCCCGAATCAGAATCTCACAAATATACGGAAATTTCTACAAAACCGCACACTCGAAAGTGCAGATTCAGATAGGAAATATTACAAAGACCAGGGCGTCCCACAGAGCGTGGCTGACAATCAGGGCCGGAAGCGCCCTGGGGCACAGCCGGTAAATGAATCCCCACACCGCTCCGGCAACCAGCGCGGCCATTATGAGCATAAAGTTGAACGACCAGATATGTACCAGAGCGTAAACCCCGGCAGTGAGAATGAATCCCCAGTCGGCCGCGTGCTTACCTGGCAGAAGACGGCTGAGCGTACGCTGCACGTAGCCTCTCCAGAAAAGTTCCTCAGCGGGGCCTATCAGCACCAGAAGCAGCAGGGCGATCAGCCACGACGGCATACCATCCTTCATTGAATACACTGCGTCTACTTCCGGCCTGGCGAAATCGAACATAAGCGACGACAGCCTGTCCCCCACCCAGAATATGCCCCATAGAGCGAATGCGATGGCTATGCCGGCCAGCAACTGAAGCAGAGGCCTTTCAATTTTCAGCAGGGCCTTACGGTCCGGGGTGAAGGCGAGGGCCAATGAGCTGAGGATGGCTGCGGAGCAACACATCACCAGCCAAAAGTTCGGCCTCCCGGCAGTCCAGGGGCTGAACATATAGAACCACAGAAGCGCCGCAGCAAGCACTGCGACGCATAGTTTTCGGGTATCTTTTACTATAACCACCTGGATACGAACAGGCCTGCTGCAAGCAGAATGGAGAATATGAGCTGGAGCTGCGAGGAACGGAAATCCAGCCCCTTCATAGCTTCACGGCCAAGTTTGCCGTAAGACGCAGCCTGCTTGAAGTTCTTTGCGGCCTTGATGCCGGCAAGGAGGCACAGCAGCGCGGACGGGAACATCCATCCTGCGGCTACACAGGCGATTATGCAGGCAAAAGGTACTACCATATAAACGCAGTAAAGCACGCTGGAAGCCTTCTCCCCTATCAGCATAGCAAAGGTCTTAATGCCAGCCGCCTTGTCGGACGGGATGTCGTAGGTATTGTTGGCGTGCAGCACGGAAACGGTGATGACGCCCAGTGGCACGGCCAGCATAAGGGTATCCCAGCACCAGCCGCCGGTAACGGCTGCTGCAAGGCCCAACACGGTGAGAACGCCGAAGATTATGAAGATGTCGAGGTCACCCAACGCGTGATACTTAAGGAACGAATAGAGTGCTGTGAGAAGCACCGCGACAGCACCCACAATCAAGACCCCGATGCTGCCGGAAAGCCACACCACGACGAAGCCGTCGATACACCCGACGACAAACAGTATGATGCTGAAAATCAGATACTCCTTGGGCTGGAACTTGCCGAATACAAGATTCGGCACAGCGTAGGCGTTCTCGTTGTCAACCCCGGCGCGGTAGTCGAACCAGTCACTCAGCACATTGCCGGCGGAGTGCAGCAGTACTACGCCGAGGAGCGAGAGCACCAGGATAATCCACGGCCTGGCTCCGACAGGCAGGGCATCGATACTGAAGAGATACGCGAACGACACCACCAGGGGCATCGTGGATACGGGCAGGGCCCAATAGCGTGTCGCCGCCACCCATTCTTTTAGACTGTGTTTTGCCATAACGGGCACAAAGATACAATTTAATGCGTATATTTGTGCGGAAACATCGTCAGAGATGAGCTTAAAACGACATACTTTGCTGGTCGCCACGGCAGCCGCCCTTGCTTTCCTGCTCCCCCGGTTTCCTTTCCGGCAAATAGTTTCGGCCCGGTATGAAAAGAGAGGATGAAATATCGAGGGTAACCCTTGTCGGCAGCATAGTCAATCTGCTGCTTGTTGGCCTTAAGGCTTTCGCAGGCGTGGCGGGGCATTCAGCCGCAATGATTTCCGATGCAGTCCATTCCCTTTCTGATTTCATAACGGACATCGTCGTACTGGTGTTCGTGCGTGTGAGCGCCCGACCGCAGGACGAGGACCACGACTACGGCCACGGCAAGTATGAAACCATCGCCACCCTCTTCATCGGGCTCGCGCTCGCTGCCGCAGCCGTAGGAATAGTGGTAAGCGGGGCAAAGAAAATGGCCTTATGGCTCCAGGGAGAAGACCTGCCATCGCCCGGTATGATTGCCCTCTGGGCCGCACTCATCTCTATCGCCGTCAAGGAGTTACTCTACCAGTACACCCGCATAAAGGGGAAGAGACTGGACTCTCCCGCATTGGAGGCGAATGCCTGGCATCACAGGTCCGACGCCCTGAGTTCAGTCGGAGCAGTAATAGGCATCGGCGGCTCCATCCTGCTGGGCAACCGCTGGACCGTACTTGACCCGCTGGCCTCCATCGTGGTCGGAGCGATGTTGATAAAAGTGGCCTGGGACCTGCTGGGGCCCAGTTTCGGAGAACTTACCGAGAGTTCCCTCCCCATCAGCACGGAAAACGAGATGCTCGAAATCATCCGGGGCATCGACGGTGTGGAAGACCCGCACAACCTTCGCACCCGGCGCGTCGGCAACCGTATCGCGGCCGAGGTGCACATCCGTCTGGACGGAAGCCTGAGTCTGGCAGATGCTCACGAGAAGGCGTCGGAGGTGGAGCGGCTCCTGAAAGAGCGTTTCGGCCCCCAGTCACATATCATCGTCCATATGGAGCCTCACAAGCAGAAGTAATTATGTCCATCGTCAAACACGCGGGAAACCCGGGACCGGCAGGTATAACCAGTCCGGAGAGTATGTATGCGGCCATCAAAAGGGTCGGCATCATACCGTTCTTCGAGAATGCCGTGAGGGGCTATTCAATCGAGGAGATGACCCCGAAAGAGTTCTGGTTCGACGACGACACCGACGAACTCGGCCCTTGGGACTGGAAGATATACTCCGTGCAGAGCGGCGACATAGCGTACGGCAAGTTCCTGCTGGGCGGCAAAGCGTCGTTCGCAACGCCAAAGTGGTACGCGCATCTGATGAACTGGCGCCGCGTTCAGCCCAAATATCAGCCCGACGCCGTGCAGCAGCAGATACTTAATTATATTAAGGAGAACGGCAGCATCGGAATTCGCGAAACACGCCAGCTGCTTGGTATCAAGAAAGGCCCGGCGGATGCTCTGATGGCCCGCCTCCAGATGCAGTGTCGGGTGGTAACCGGCGACATCATAAGGGTTTACCGTGGCGAGGACCTTCACTACAACGGCTGGCAGCGCTCAGTCTTCTGCGCCCCGGAGGACTTGTTCGAAGGCATCATCCCGGCCGTCACCTGCTCCCCGGAGGAATCGTACGATATCCTGGCCGCCCACATCAAAGAGATAGCCCCCGCTGCTACCGATTTGCAGATTCGCAAACTACTCGGCTAATACCGGGAATACGGCGAGGCGCAGGGTCGTGCCGCAGTAAGGCACGAGTTCGAGGGTGAGTTTGGGACCGGCCGGTTTGGGATTCTCCGGCAAATCGGGCGTGAGCAGTTCCCCTTTGGGACCTTTGTCGAACTCCCACTCAATTGGACAGACGGGGATCCTTGAGGATTTCCAGAAAATAGCCGAGCGTCCAGCTCATATCCACGGCGTTGCAGGTCTCGTGGCTATGGCGGACGCCGCGCCCCTGGAGCCACTCCGCACTGGTAAACAGGCCGTCGGGCAAGCCGTCCTCCTCATAAAGACGGTCGAGAGCATAAACGCCCAGCTCGCGGTACCAGGGGTCACCTGTCGCCGCATAGAGCATTATGGGCAGTTTGAGCATCTCGCTCATCGTCACTCCGTGCATCTTATATGGTTCCTCCCCGGTTAGGAATTCCGGCGTAACGCGGTCGTCCCGTCTGAGTTCCACGCCCTCCAGTTGCGCGAGCAGCTCCTTGCGAAGGCGGAAGACAGAGTCGGCGCGGGCAACGAGCGCCTTGTTACCGGTCTTTTCCGCCGTCCACAACATCCCTTCTATGGAGATGATGTCGCGCTTGCGAATCAGTTGGCTCGTAGGTATGGAGTTATAGTGTTTGGTCAGCGCATCGAGGATGGCCGGGTCGGGATGAACGTCGTAGGCCGCCTTCACAGCACGGAAGAACACGGCGAAAGGCCAGGTGTACTCCACCCGCTTCGAGCCCAGGCGTCCATTCTCCCAGGGATGCTCGAAAGTGTAGCGTATGCCCTCCTCTCCTTGGGCAATAAATTCTTCGTCACCCGTCAGATAGCCCAGCCGAAGAAGCCCGTCCGTATAATAAGCCGTCTGTTCGTAGCGCCACCAATCCTGCCCGTGCGTACCCTGACGGGGAATCTCCCCCGCCCAAAGACAGGTGTTATAAGGATATGACAGAGCCTCCGGATGCCCCGTCAAGCCGTCTTTCTGCGCCTTCAGCCGCTCCGCAAGCCAACCCTCCGGCACGATGTCAGTGAGGGCTGTATCCCGCCAGGGCTGTTCAGGGCCGCAAGAGGCCAAAAGGGCCACCAGAGCCAATATAGAGAACAGGCGTTTCATATTATAGGGAATTGGGCTCATGCGCAAAACCCTGTGTT
>DBYB01000022.1 GCA_002309995.1 Bacteroidales bacterium UBA1197 | reverse complement strand
GGCAAGGAAGTGAAGAGTGTTGAGTTTGGGGCCAAGTGCAACAATATCCTGGTGGATGGGATATCGTTCATCGAGAAGTTGTCCTTCAACGCCTTCAACGAGGGGACAAGGCTGACACACTGCATCAAGATGCATAAGCGGCTGTTCGGAGTGGATGTGAAGAAGATAGGCGGTGATGCGAGTTATGCCGGTAACGCCAACCGTGAGATGTGCACAAGTAATGGCATCCAGACCTCCTTTGTCCAAAAAGGCAAGCGTGCGAAGGAGAAACGGGAGAAAGACTTTGTGAGACAGGAACTTGCGCGAGTTCGCGCCACAGCAATGGAGGGATCATTCGGCACGCAGAAGGAGCATTACTCCTTGCGTCGGATCAAGGCCAGAAAGAAGGAGACGGAGATCCTGTACATCTTCTTTGGCATTCACACGGCGAACGCGGTGCAGCTGGCGGAAAGGCTGATGGAGCAACAGTTGGCGGAAGCCGCATAGTTTGAAAGCTCAAACAGTTCCCCAATGGAGTCCTCGAAAGAGAACTCCTGGATGACGGTAGAAAAACAACGCGAAATCCGGGCGATGAAGCCCGGACCAAACGCAAAAATGATATAAAACGACGAGTTTGATGCGTCAGCAACAAGGGATGGCTCCCGCTCGACTCAAATTGAAAACATTAAACGACAATCCCTAAGTTAACGTTACTATTCCTCTTACAAAATTGTGTTAAGTTTTGTGTTAAGTTTTGTGTTAACTTTCGTTTCGACAGGATGCGACAGAATGCGATAAAATGAGGATGGGCACCATTCGCTAAAATGGCACCCATCCGAGTTAATTCTCTGTATTTCAGTCAGTTAAGCCCCTAATATTCTTCCTCATTGAAGAAGAAGTCCTCTTTGGTGGGGTAGTCGGGCCAGATGTCTTCGATGGTTTCGTAGATCTCGCCTTCTTCCTCGAGTTCCTGGAGGTTCTCTATCACTTCTTCCGGTGCGCCGGAGCGGTTTGCGTAGTCTATGAGTTCGTCTTTTGTGGCCGGCCACGGAGCATCGTCCAGGCTGCTGGCTAATTCTAGTGTCCAATACATAATCTGTGTCGATTAGCGTTTAGGCCGCAAAGATATAAATTATTTCTCAAGTGCAAATTATTTTGAGTACTTTTGCACTATGAGTTACACGAAGGAAGAAGAGATAGCGGCCCACGTGAAGGAAATCCTCCGCCTGCTGGGCGAGGATCCGGAGCGCGAGGGGCTTCTGAAAACCCCGATGCGCGTGGCCAAAGCGCTGGAATTCACCACGAAAGGTTACCAGGAAGACGGCATAGAGATCATCCGCCAGGCCATCTTCGACGAGAAATACCAGCAGATGGTGCTGGTGAAGGACATCGACCTGTACAGCACCTGCGAGCACCATATGATGCCCTTCATCGGCAAGTGCCACGTGGCATATATTCCGGACGGAAAGATAACCGGGCTGAGCAAGATTGCCCGCGTGGTGGAGACCTACGCCCGCAGGCTGCAGGTGCAGGAGCGCCTTACCGTACAGATACGCGACTGCATCCAGGAAGCCCTGCATCCCCTCGGGGTGGCCGTGGTCATCGAGGCCAACCATACCTGTATGCAGATACGCGGCGTGCAGAAGGCCAACGCCGTCACCACGACCTCCGCGTTCAGCGGCGTCTTTCTGAGTTCGTCGCGCACGCGCAACGAGTTCCTTAATCTAATCCGATGAGCGGGCAAGACGGTCCAGGACATAATCGGCCCGCACCTTGTCGATGATGGAGCAGACCACCTGGAACGCACGCGAATCCTCCGTATAGACCGCCGGAGTGGCGAACGCCACCCTCCCCTGCCGCTTGAGCTTCATCGCCGCCGCCCGCTTCTTCTCGGAGTCGGGATTGTAAACGGCGATGGAATGCCCGCCGAACATACCCACTATCTTCATACAAGGCACATCGGTCTCGCCGTCGCCGAAATATATCATATGGGAGAACGGGATGCGCTTCTTGTCGTCGTCCACCGAAGCGTTCACGCGCTTGTTGTCGCGGGAACTGAAGATACCCTTGGAAATCTTGAACAGGAACTGGGTCTTGGCAGTATAGTCCACCGCGATGCCGGGCCATTCCGCCTCCCCTTCCTCGTCGTACAGGAAAGAGCCGGCGAAGATGTGCTTGAACTCGGAGGCGATGGGGCTGCCCTCGATGATTTCCTTGAGACCGCTGGAGTTGATGTAATGCTCGATCTTCACTCCGTGGGCGGCGCCGTAGGCGTTCACCATCGAGAACCACTCGCGCACGCCCGGGAACAGTTCGATGTCCGCTCCGAAGCGGCGGAGTTCGTCGCGCCTCAGGGGTATCCCTTGCCGGCGCGCCTCATCGTACATCAGCTTCATATAGGAAAGGACGTTGGAAGCATCCTGACCGATGGCGATGCAATCGCTCTTTGTCCAGAACTCCGCAGGAGTGGAGCCGACCGCCTGGATGAAGCCGAATTCCTGCATATTTCCCGGCGACAGCGTGCCGTCGAAATCATATATAAGCGCTACGATGGGTTTTTTCTTCATAATTTTCGCCACAAATAACGGTTTTTCGCCACAAATATCGTAATTATTCGCCACATACGCGCCCCTTCGTTTGCAAATATTATCTTCCGCCCGTACTTTTGCCGGCGTTAAACCAAAACAGAAAAAATGGACAATTATCCTCACTATCTTGAGCGTCTTCAGAACGCAACACGCAAATACTGGGAAAAGGCCGCACTCAACAGCATCGGCGGCGAATCCTTCACCTACGGCCAGATGGCCACCCAAATCGAAAAATTCCACCTCGTATTCAAGGAACTGGGCATAAAGAAAGGCGAGAAGATCGCCCTCCACGCCCGCAACGGTGCACGCTGGGGTATGACCTACCTGGCCGTCAACACCTACGAGGCCGTCATAGTCCCCATCCTTGCAGACTTCACCCCCGAGAGCGCCGCTTTCCTCACCAACCACTCCGAGAGCGTCATCCTCTTCACCAATGAAGACAAATGGAAGAAGATGGACCCCAAGCAGATGCCACTCGTCCGCCTGGTAGTTGACATCGACAGCTGGAAGGCCGTTTACGCAGCCACCGAGGCCGACAAGGCAGCCTACGACAAGATGGACGAACTCTACGACGCCAAATGGCCCGAGGGACTCAAGCCCGAGAACGTGCAGTTCCCCACCGACAACTGGGACAATCTCTCCACCATCAACTACACCTCCGGTTCCACCGGTGACCCCAAGGGCGTAATGCTCACCTACCGCAACTTCAGCGCCTGCGTGGATTACAGCCAGCGCAACGTGCCCGCCGGCGAGAGGATGGTCTCCATGCTCCCTATGGCCCATATGTACGGCCTGGTGATCGAGTTCATCTATCCCCTCTGCAACGGCACCGCCATCTACTGGCTCGGCAAGGCCCCGACCCCCGCAACCCTCCTGAAGGCGTTCGCCGAGGTCAAGCCCTACCTCCTCATCACCGTCCCCCTCGTGATGGAGAAGATCTACAAGAGCAAGGTCAAGCCCACCCTCGACAAGCCCGTGGTAAAGGTACTCCTCAAGATTCCCGGAATAAACAATATTATTTATAAAAAGGTTAAGGACGGACTCATCCAGGCTTTCGGCGGCGAAGTGCAGGAGTTCATTATGGGCGGCGCCCCCCTCAACCCCGAGGTGGAGAAACTCTTCAAGCGCATCAAGTTCCCTTACCTGGTCGGTTACGGTATGACCGAGGCCTGCCCGCTGCTCGCCTATGAGCACTGGACCAAGTTCGTTCCCGGTTCCTGTGGCAAGGCCGTAGATTGCGCCACCGTACGCATCGACTCCGAAGATCCCGAGCACGTGGCCGGCGAAATCCAGGCCAAGGGCGAGAACATCACCATAGGCTACTTCAAGAATCCCGAGGCATCTGCCAACGCCTTCACGGAAGACGGTTTCCTGCGCACCGGCGACCTCGGCATAATGGACAAGGAAGGCAATATCTTCATCAAGGGCCGCTCCAAGAGTATGATTCTCACCGCCAACGGACAAAACGTCTATCCCGAGGAGCTCGAGGCCATAGTCAACAACCAGCCCTACGTGTCTGAGTCCGTGGTAGTGGACCGCGCCGGCAAGATCGTGGCCCTGGTTTACCTCGACAACGACGCCATCAAGCGTGACAAGCTGGACAACGAGAGCGTCTCCGACATCCCCGAGAAGGTGCGCATCGGCGCCAACCGCGTACTACCCGGATACAGCCAGATTTCCAAGGTGGAGACGGTTCTCGCCCCGTTCGAGAAGACTCCCAAGATGAGCATCAAGCGCTTCCTCTACAAATAATGACAATTTGTCACTGGAACACGATTTGATTGGATTTGAGCCGGCCCGCAAAGGACCGGCTTAAATTTTACAAGATTATGGCAAACAAGACAAAAGGACAGATCGGAGTAACTACCGAGAACATATTTCCGGTTATCAAGCAATTCCTCTACAGCGACCACGAAATCTTCCTGCGCGAGCTCGTAGCGAACGCAGTGGACGCCGAGCAGAAACTCAAGGCGCTGGCATCCGCCGGTACCTTCTCGGGCGAACTGGGAGACCTGAAAGTGGAAATCGAACTGGACGAGAAGAAAAAGACCCTGAAAATCAAGGACAACGGCATAGGTATGACCGCCGACGAACTCGACCGCTACATCAACCAGATAGCCTTCTCCAGCGCCGGCGAGTTCCTCGAGAAATATAAGGACCAGACCAACATAATAGGCCACTTCGGCCTAGGATTCTATTCCGCATTTATGGTGGCGGAGAAAGTCACCATCGAGACCCTCAGCTGGCAGGAGGGCGCCGAGGCAGTGAAGTGGACCTGCGACGGCTCGCCGGAATTCACGATGGAGCCCTGCAGCAAGGAAGGCCGCGGCACCATCGTGACGCTTCACCTCGACAAGGACAGCGCCGAAGAATTCGGCACCAAGGGAAAGATACGCCAGCTGCTGGACAAATACTGCAAGTTTATGCCCGTCCCCGTGGTGTTCGGCAAGAAGACCGAATGGAAAGACGGCAAGAGCGTGGAGACCGATGAGGACGACGTAATCAACGGAATCGAACCCATCTGGACCAAGGCCCCCTCTGAACTGAAGGACGAAGATTACCTGAAGTTCTACAGGGCTCTCTACCCGATGGAAGAGGAGCCGATGTTCTGGATACACCTCAACGTGGACTATCCATTCACCCTCACGGGCGTGCTCTACTTCCCCAAGATCAAGGAGCGTATGGCGATAGACCGCAACAAGATACAGCTCTACTGCAACCAGATGTTCGTCACGGACCACGTGGACAACATCGTGCCCGACTTCCTCACCCTGCTCCACGGTGTCATCGACTCCCCCGACATCCCGCTGAACGTCAGCCGCAGCTACCTGCAGAGCGACGCCAACGTCAAGAAAATCAGCACCTACATCACCAAGAAGGTGGCCGACAGGCTCGAGGAGATATTCAAGGACCAGCGCGCCCAATACGAAGAGAAGTGGGACAACATCAAACTCTTCATCGAGTACGGTATGCTGAGCGACGAGAAGTTCTGCGAAAGGGCCCTCGAATTCGCCTTGGTGAAGGACACCGAGGGCAAGTACTACCCGCTGGCCGACTACCGCAAGGCCATCGAGGAGAATCAGGCCGACAAGGACAAGAAAGTGGTGTACCTCTACGCCACCGACGCCGAAGCCCAGTACGGCAGCATCGAGGCCGCCAAGGCACTCGGATACAGCGTGCTGCTGATGGACTGCGAACTCGACAGCCACTTCGTGAATATGCTGGAGCAGAAGATTCCCGACAGCCGCTTCGCACGCGTTGACAGCGACACCGCCGACAATCTCATCCCGAAGGAGGACAAGGTAAAACTTGAAATGAGCGAAGACGACAGGAAGGCGCTCGAGGAGCTCTTCAAGGGCGCCCTGCCCGAGGGCAACGAGTACCGCGTGGAGCCCGGCAACCTCGGAGCCGAGGGCGCACCGGTGGTGCTCACCCAGAACGAGTTTATGCGCCGCTGGCGCGAGATGAGCGCCCTGGGAGGCGGAATGAACTTCTACGGCAGTATGCCTGAATCATACGACGTGAAGGTGAATATGGAGAACCCCGTGATAGCCCGCATCTGGGCCGACCGCGAAGGCACCGGCGACCTCCTGAGGCAGGTGGTTGACCTGGCCCTCCTGGAAAAGGGTCTGCTCAAGGGCAAGGCGCTCTCCGAATTCATCGCAAGAAGCGAAAAATTACTTGGTTAGAAGAAAATAATTCGTATCTTTGCGCCCGCATTTGAAAACCATTTTGGTTTTGGTGCAATGGGTTCCGGCCCGTGCCGGAATGAGTAACACATTTTAACGTTTACAGAAATGCAACATTTTGAACTGAACGGCCAGACCCGTCAGGTAGCTGGCAAAGCGGCCATCAAGGCCTTCCGCAAGCAGGGACTCGTCCCTTGCAACCTCTACGGCTGCGGCGTAGAAAACGTACTTTTCACCGTTAGCGCAAAGGACCTCAAGGCTGTCACCGACACCCCCAATGCCTATATCATCGACCTCGTACTCGACGGCAGCAAGAAATTCACCGCCGTGCTTCACGAGCTCCAGTGGCACCCCGTCACCGACAACTGCCTCCACGTTGATTTCCTCGCCGTAAACGGCAAGAAGCCCATCAACATCGAGGTTCCCATCGTGATTACCGGCCACGCAGTCGGTGTGCAGAAGGGTGGCAAGTTCTATCAGAACGCCCGCAAGATCCGCGTCAGTGCAGTTATGGACAAACTTCCCGATGACGTTACCATCGACATCTCCGGTCTCGACCTCGACAAGAAGATCAAGGCAGGCGACGTGAAGCTTGACGGCATCACCGTAACCACCGACAAGGACGCCATCATCTGCGGAGTCAAGACAACCCGCAACACCGTTGTCACTGCTACCGAGGAGTAAAAGTGTCTGACAAGAGTTATCTGGTGGCCGGTCTCGGCAACATCGGTGCGGAGTACGCCGCCACCAGGCATAACGTAGGATTTATAATATTGGACGCCTGGGCTCAGGCGTCCAATATTGCTTTCTCCACGCAGAGATACGGCGACATTGCGGAACTGAGTGTCAAGGGCCGCAAGTTCTACCTGCTCAAGCCCTCAACGTATATGAACCTGAGCGGCAATGCCGTACGCTACTGGATGCAGCAGTTGGACATTCCGATGGAAAACCTGATAGTGGTCTGCGATGACATCAACCTGCCTTTCGGCACGGTGCGTATGCGCCAGAACGGCAGCGACGGCGGCCACAACGGGCTCTTCAACATAGAGAATATGCTCGAGTCAAGGCAGTACGCCCGCATTCGCGTAGGCGTCGGCCACGACTTCTCGGAAGGAGGACAGGTAGCCTACGTGCTGAGCAAGTTCACAACAGAGGAGATGACTGAACTGCTCGGAATTGCACAAAGAGTAAGGGGTGGCATCCAGACCTGGGCACTGGCAGGAGCCCAAAAAGCAATGACGGAACTGAACACCAAGTCAAAAAATGCAGAAAAAGTTGAAAATCAGCCTGCTAAATAACATATTCGTTTAAAAAAACTTGTTAATTCAATTTTATTTTCTAAATTGCACAAAGTTTTTGACACATTTTTTTTAAAACACAATTAATACTATTTCTTATGAAAGAGCTTGTTGAAAAAATCAATGCCTCCATCGAGGCCTTCAAGGCAAACGCTGAGGCTCAGGTAGTCAAGGGTAACAAAGCCGCCGGTGCACGCGCCCGCAAGGCCGCCCTCGATCTTATGAAGGACCTTAAGGAGTTCCGCAAGGTTTCCGTAATTGAGGCAAAGAATTAATTTTTTTGCAAATTCATGCAACGTTTCTAAAACCTTTTGCATCTATTGTGTAGGTTTAGGTTTTAGTACACGTTTAAAGGTCGGGAGCCGCGAGGTTACCGGCCTTTTGCATCTAAACTAAGCAGAGAAACTTGAACCGACTGATTTCCACGCTATTAGCCATTTTACTGCTGTCTCCAGCCCTCTCGGCTTCAGACTACAGGATACCCGTTGTCCCCGTGGAATTCAGCGACGTTTCCTTCCGCAGCATAAGCGAAGGAGCTGAAAAAAAAGTCACAGGCGCCGATAATTATTTCAACCACCAGTTCTCTTCATACCGCTTTTACCGCTTCGAGCTTCTGCCCGTGGTAACCCTCAACAAGGAGCAGGCCTGGTACGGAGCCAACTCTACCGTGCGCAAGGACGAACACATCGGCCAACTCATCCAGGAAGTATGCGCAGCCATCGGAAAAGACCTTTCCGCGTATGACAACGACGGCGACGGCTTCATCGACAACATCTGCATCATCACTGCCGGCGCCAGCGAGGCCGACGGCGGAGGGGCCGACCGCATATGGCCGCAGCAGGGCTTCCTGCACGACCGCGGAGGCACAGTGACCTCCGGCGGCAAGACCATCGACAGTTTCTCCGTGTGCCCCGAGCTCGCCGGCCTTGGCACCTTCTGCCACGAATTCGCCCACTCCCTGGGCCTGCAGGACCTGTACGACACGGACGGCAACGGCAGCGGAGGCCAATCCAGAGGCCTGTGGGGCAGCCTCAGTCTGATGGACGACGGCTCCAGGAACAACGGCGGAGCCACTCCTCCGAACTTCTGCGCCATCGAGCTCGAGCAGCTCGGGATCGGCAACCCAATACCCCTCAGGAGCGGCTACCACGTGCTGCATCCGATCAGCTCCAGCCAGGAATACCTCCGCATCGACAGCGACACCGAAGGAGAATACTTCCTCCTGGAATTCAGGGACGACCAGGGATGGGACGCATATGCCGGAGGCAAGGGACTGCTGGTCTATCACATCGACCGCTCGTCCAACAACAGCTGGTATTCAGACTATTACAAACGCAACCTGAGCGCCTCAGAGCGTTGGGAGAACAACCAGGTGAACTGCCGCCCCGACCATCAGTGCGCCAGGGTACTTGCAGCCGTACCCGGCACTGGCAACATCAGCGGCATCTTCTTCCCCCAGCCTGGCCGCAAGACCCTGGGTGCCGAGACAGACCCTGCATTCCGCTTCTGGAGCGGGGCCACCTCGAGCCTTGTCATAGACGACATCTCCTTCCAGGACGACGGCAACATCAGTTTCAAGGTCATCACGCCCGTTTCGATGCGCTCCGTCAGCGTATTCCAGGACGCCGCCATCCTCAACTGGGCCACCGACAACACCCTGAGCGTCAAGGAGTGTGTAGTCTCCTGGCACAGGCAGGACGACAAAACCACCGCCGGAATCAGCACACTCACCCTGGAATCACGGTACGACGGATTCTACTACGCCATCCTGGATCATCTCCAGCCATCCACCACCTACGACGCCGTTATCAAGATTATCTGCGAAGACGGCACCGTGCACTCCCGGTCGGAGTCGTTCACCACGAAGAGTTTCCAGAAAGGCCTGCGTCCCTTCATTTACCTGCGGTTCACCACCCGCTACGAGGACGGCACCTTCCCTGCCGACGCCACCCTCCCCCTCCGCGTGTACAACGCCGAGGGTGTTGAACACGTGGTCTGGTATTTCGAAGACAGGCCCATATCCCCCAGCTCCGACGGCCTCTGGCACATTCCCTACAGCGGCACGCTGAAGGCCAAGGTATGGTACGAAGACGGTACCGCCGACATAATAATAAAGGAGATTACAGTACGATGAAACGACCACTCGCGCTCATTATCCTCTTATTCTGCCTGCTGGCCGCCTCCTGCGACCGGCAGAGCGCCACGGACCTTGGCCAGTTCGTAAACGACAGCACGGTGCGCCTGGAAATCGACGGCGCCACGGTGTTCCGCTACACCGCCAACGACTGCCAGCTGGCCTTCAACGAAGGGCGCGCAGAGTTCCGGGCGTTCACGGACACTATGCTGGATTACTTCGTGCTCACCCTCGACCGTATCCCCGAAACACCAGGTACCCGGGTGAACGCCAGCCTGATATGGAGCAGCGGCAGCGGCGAGAAGGAGCGAAAAAACATCACCCTCGACGCAAAACGCATCAAGGGTGATATAATATGGCTGTGCGACGACAGCCGCCGCAACGCCGTAGTCGTAAGAGTCTTAGAATGACAGGGCGATTCCGATGAAGTCGTCTGCCTTGAGGGCTGCGCCGCCGATGAGGCCGCCGTCGATATCCTTCATGGCAAACAGTTCCTTGGCATTGGAAGGCTTGCAGGAGCCGCCGTACAGGATGGTGGTGTCGTCTGCAACCTGGGCACCGAACTTGTCGGCGATGGTCTTGCGGATGAAAGCGTGGATTTCCTCGGCCTGCTCTGCAGTTGCGGTCTTGCCGGTACCGATAGCCCACACGGGCTCGTAAGCCACGATGATGTGCTTCATATCCTCAGCGCTGAAGTTGTAGAGCACGTTCTTGATCTGCTCCTCGCACACTGCGAAATGACGGTTTGCCTCACGCTCCTCAAGGTTCTCACCCACGCAGAGGATGACGTCCAGCCCGTTGGCCAGAGCGAGTTTGGTCTTCTCGACCAGCTTGGCGTCGGTCTCGCCGTAATACTGACGGCGCTCGGAGTGGCCCAGGATGGTGTACTGGCAGCCGGCGGAAGCCAGCATGGCAGCAGAAACCTCACCGGTGTAGGCACCCTTCTCCTTGTCGGCGCAGTTCTCGGCGGAAAGGCCTACCTTGCTTCCCTCAAGCACAGCTGCCACAGGGCAGAGATGGGTGAAAGGAGTGGCCACGATAAGCTTAACTCCTGCAGGAACTTCGACTGACTTGGCAAGGACTGCCTTTGCGAGCTCTACGCCCTCGGGAACTGTAGTATTCATCTTCCAGTTTCCCGCTACGATTTTCTTTCTCATATGATTCAATTAAAGATTTATCCTTATCGGATTGCAAATTTAGTAATAATTGTCCAAATTTGTAGATTGTAAACAGAAGAAAGAATGAAGAATTTCGTAGAAGAACTCAAGTGGAGAGGTATGATTCACGACATCATGCCCGGAACCGAAGAAGAATTGATGAAAGGCCCCGCCGCAGCATACGTAGGAATCGACCCCACAGGCGACTCCCTGCACATCGGGCACCTCGTCAGCATAATGATACTCAAGCACTTCCAGGCCTGCGGCCACAAGCCCTACGCCCTGGTCGGCGGCGCCACCGGTATGATAGGCGACCCTTCGATGAAGAGCCAGGAGCGCAACCTGCTCGACGAGGCCACCCTCGCCCACAACGTGGAATGCATCAAGGCCCAGCTCGGCAAGTTCCTCGACTTCAATTCCGACGCCCCCAACAAGGCCGAACTCGTGAACAACTACGACTGGATGAAAGACTACAGCTTCATCAACTTCACCCGCGACATCGGCAAGATGATCACGGTCAACTATATGATGAGCAAGGACTCCGTCAAGAAGCGCCTCAGCCGCGACTCTTCCGAGGGTATGTCTTTCACCGAATTCTCATACCAGCTGCTCCAGGGATACGACTTCCTGTACCTGTACCAGCACCACGGGGTCAAACTCCAGCTCGGCGGTGCCGACCAGTGGGGCAACATCACCACCGGCACCGAGATGATACGTCGCAGCTGCGCCGGAGAGGCGTTCGCACTCACCTGCCCCCTCATCACCAAGGCCGACGGCGGCAAGTTCGGCAAGACCGAGAAGGGCAACGTATGGCTCGACCCCGCGCGCACCAGCCCCTACCAGTTCTACCAGTTCTGGCTGAACGTAAGCGACGCCGACGCCGAGCGCTACATCAAGATATTCACGATGCTCGACCGTGAGACCATCGAGGGCGCCATCGCCGCCCACCGCGAGTGCCCCGAGAGGCGCGAACTCCAGAAACTCCTGGCCCGCGAGGTTACCATTATGGTGCACGGCGAGGCCGAATACGAGAACGCAGTGAAGGCTTCCGGCATACTCTTCGGCAAGGCAACCGCGGCCGATCTCCGCAGCCTCGATGAAAAGACCTTCCTGGAGGTATTCGACGGCGTGCCCACCTTCGGCATCGACCGCGCCAAACTGCCCCTGGGCATACTCGACGCCCTTGCAGTAGAGACCTCCATCTTCCCCTCCAAGGGCGAGGCCCGCAAGATGATCCAGGGCAACGGCTTCAGTATCAACAAGGAAAAGTTCACCGACTTCGGCGGAGCGCTCACCGAGGCTGACATCATTGACGGCAAGTACATCCTGGCGCAGAAGGGCAAGAAAGACTATTACATCATCAAGATCAATGGATAACAAGCCCGCAGGAACCAGACAGCTCAAGGTCGCCCGCGAACTCCAGCGCGACCTTGCCGAAATCATACGCAGCAAAGGAATGGCCTTCTTCGGAGGCGCTATGGTAACGGTGAGCGAGGTGCGAATCAGCCCCGACCTCAGCATAGCCAAAGTCTTCGTGAGCATCTTCCCCTCCGACAAGCAGGAGAGCGTGATGGCCATCATTGAAGAGAACAAAAAGGCCATACGCGGCGAGCTCGGGCGCAAAGTCGGCTCCCAGCTGCGCATAGTGCCGGAAATCGACTTCTACCTCGATACTACACTCGACTACGCGGAACACATAGACGAGCTGCTGCGCAAATGAACGTACCGCTCTTCATAGCAGGGCGATACCTCTTCGCGCGCAAATCGCATAACGTCATAAATGTGATTTCCGCCATCAGCGCCGTCGGTATGGCCATAGGCACGGCCGCCCTGGTGCTGATTCTCAGCGTGTACAACGGCTTCGACAATCTGGTGGAGCAGAATATGGGCGATATGAGCCCCGACCTGCTCCTGGTTGCCGGCGACGGTTCCGCGCGCTTCCAGGCCGACTCCGCACTTGTGGACAGGCTGCTCGACGACGGACGCGTGACATCCGTACGCTATATGCTGGAAGACAACGTGTTCCTCACCTACGGCGAGAAGCAGTGCCTCGCCAGGGCGCGCGGAGTCGATGAGAGCTTCGAGCAGAGCGAGGTATTCGTAAAGCATATCATTGAGGGCACCTTCCGGCTCCACAAGGGAGACGTCCCCGCGGCGCTCGTAGGCTCCACGCTCGCCCGCAAGATGGGCATACACACCCGATTCGTCGATCCTATGCTACTGTATTATCCCGACCGGGAAGCACGAATCTCCGCCTCCAACCCGATGGCCTCAACACGCAGTGCCAGGGTGTTTCCCGCCGGCATTATGAGCATCAGCAGCGACGTTGACGCCGAACTCATAATCGTACCGCTGCACGTTATGCGCAGCCTGATGGGCAGCCGGGGCGAAGAAGTGAGCGGCATAGAAATAATGTTGGCAGACAACAGCAAGCGCGCCGTAAGGCGTTTCCAGAAGGATTACTCCTCCGACTGCAAGTTGCTTGACCGCTACCAGCAGCACCCTACCCTCTTCAAGATGATGCGCTACGAGAAGCTGGCGGTGTTCCTGATTCTCCTGTTTGTGGTGATGATTGTGGCGCTGAATATCTACGGCTCGCTCTCGATGCTGATAATCGAGAAGGCCGACGATGCCGCCACCCTGCAGGCAATGGGCGCCACGGAATCGATGACGAGGCGGATATTCGTATTGGAAGGATGGCTGATATCGCTGTTGGGGATGGCGATAGGAGTCGTTGCCGGCGTGGGCCTTGCCCTGCTTCAGCAGCACTTCGGCCTGGTGAAGATGCCGGGTAATTTCCTTGTGGATGCTTATCCCGTGGTGCTTAAACTCCAGGACGTTGTATTCACGGTCCTGGGCGTCTCGGCCATAGGCCTCACGGTTTCCCTGCTGTCTTCGGGGAAGAAAACTGCCTAGAACAGTCTCGGATGGTCCTCTTCGAGGCCACGGAGCACGCGTTCCATAACTGCCTGACGGATCAGGGCGGAACGGGAACTCACCTTGTAGCGGCGGCAGTACTCATTTATAGCCTCCATCTCCTTGTCGTTGAACAGGACGGATTTGCGATGCACGCGAAGCATAGATTCGCGCTGCTTTTCGAAATATGCAGGGTCAACTCCCTGAACCTTATTGTTTCTGCGCTTGCCCATAGTAATCGCAAATATAGTGAATTATTTCCGCAAGTGATTCTATTTCAAGGCGTCGGCCTAAAATTTCTCCGTCTGTGTCGGCAAAATACAGCCTGGGAGTGGAAATAACTCCGTACAGGAGCAGGTAATTTGACTTTATCTCCGGGTCCCATACGTGTACCACCTTTACTTTTGGGTTGCGCACCCGGAACTGGCAGCGGAACGTGTTCCAGGCCTTCCTGTCCTGGCCGCAATATACTGCGTAGAAGGTTGCAGGGAAGGTAATTTCCTTTAACACACCCGGCAGCAGTTCCGACTCCATCCGGCACTTGGCGCAAGCGGTATCGTAAAAGAATAATATGGAATACCTGCCCTCCTGCGGGATGACCATACTCCCCCCGCAGGGCTTTAGCATAGTTACCTGCGGAGCCTTCATACCCAGCAGGGTATTACGGTTAAAGTTGGCGAACACCTCGGCGTCGAAGCGTTCGTATTCGCTGCGCATCTGTATCTTCCGGGGCTGGAACCAATTGTCCCACAGGTGGATGGCCACGGCCTCGGCTCCCATCACCGGAGATTCCTTATAATGGTCGAACAGCCACAGTGCAATGTGCTGGGTAAGCAGGGAGTCGCTGACGGAACTTATCAGAAAGTCGCACTCCCCGTTCTTCACCTCCACGCTTTCATACTCGAGGGCGGCGGTGTAGTGCACCAGCATAGTGTCCAGTTTCGCCAGCATCAGGCTGTCCGGCTGATGGCCGGGCAGGGCCGCTGCGAGCGAGATCAGTATGCTGAGCAGAAGTTTCATTCAACCGGCGGAAGAGTTACGCCTTCCGACATAAACAGCGACGTATCGCCCTTATGGCGCAGTA
Organism: Bacteroidales bacterium UBA1197; assembly: GCA_002309995.1. Classification (GTDB taxonomy): domain Bacteria; phylum Bacteroidota; class Bacteroidia; order Bacteroidales; family UBA932; genus Cryptobacteroides. Next base: position 14,316 of record DBYB01000022.1, on the reverse strand, counting down.
TGTCGCGCACCGCGCTGGAAGATATGTGTGCGAATTCCTGGGCGGTAGGGATAATGATGGTCTCTATCTCCGGGGCCAGGCGGCGGTTGGCATCTGCTATCGCCCGCTCGTTCTCGAAGTCGAGCATATTCCGCACTCCCCTTACTATATGATTGATTCCAAGGGATCTGCAAACATCTACGGTAAGTCCGTCATACTCTATCACCGCCACGTTGTCAATACCCTTCACAGCCTGGCGAATGATATCCTTCTTCTGCTCGTTGGTATAGAATCCCCGCTTGTCCTGGTTCACGCCAACGGCAATCACGACTTTGTCGAACATCGTAAGTGCACGCCGCAGGATATTCAGATGGCCTGCGGTGAACGGATCGAACGATCCGGGAAACAGTGCTGTCTTGTGCATAACGTACAAATATAACCATTTTTCCGTATCTTTGCTTTATGATACAGGTTAAGATAGAAGACAGCTGGAAAGAGGCCCTCGCGGAGGAATTCGAAAAGCCATATTTTGCAGAACTGGTGCACCGCCTGCACGAAGAGAAGGCCTCCGGCGCTCATATCTATCCTCCCGGAAGCCAGATTTTCAGGGCTTTTGACCTGTGCCCGCTGCCCGAAGTGAAGGTGGTAATCCTGGGCCAGGACCCGTACCATGGCTACGGCCAGGCGATGGGGCTTTCGTTCTCGGTGCCCGACGGCGTGCCCGCTCCCCCGTCGCTAAAGAATATCTTCAAGGAGATAGAAGACGACCTCGGAGTGAAGATGTCCGGCCGCCCCAACCTCGAAGGCTGGGCCCGGCAGGGCGTGCTGCTGCTGAACGCGGTGCTCACCGTAAGGGCCGGCGAGCCCACCTCCCACGCAGGCATAGGCTGGCAGACCTTTACCGATGCCGTAATCCGCTGTATATCAGAGAAACGCGACGGAGTAGTCTTTATGCTCTGGGGTAATTACGCCCGGTCCAAGGCGCCTCTGATAGACTCCGGCAAGCACTTCGTGCTGCAGGCCGCCCATCCCTCGCCGCTGGCCCGCGGCGCCTTCTTCGGATGCCGCCACTTCTCCCAGGCCAACGCCATTCTGCGCTCGGAAGGCCGGGAGCCGATAGACTGGAGGCTCTGACGGCTATTCCCTGTGTGCGACGGCAGTCTCGAGGATCATCGTATCCCGCGCCGTCGGCACGATAAAGAAATCGGAACACTCGGCAGGCACAAGCACCGCCTCATCTTTCTGCAGCGGGAACAGCGCCTTGCGGCCCAGAACGTCAATCTGTACTGACGCCTCTCCCTCGATACAAGTATAGAGCACGAAAGAATCCGATTCTCCGCCCTCAACCGCCAAAGGCTCGCGCAAAGGTACGAGCGATACGGTGAATTCCGGTATGGAAATGAGTTTTGTGACGCCGGCACGGTCGCCCTCGGCTGGTGCAGGGGCCTCAGGCCTCTCCCAGGCCTTGTAGTCGATGAAGTCCAGGGCGTCCACCAGGTTCAGGCTTGCATCAAATTCGTCCGGGCTAACCTCCTCGCCCCAACCGCACAGGCAGAAGTCGAGGGGCGAAGACTCGCTGATTTCCAGTATCTCAACATCTCCAGCCGCGGCGTGAGGCACGCCCGGGCGAATATGGAAGAAATCTCCGGCCTTCGGGCTGATGGAGTTCAGGAGTCCTGCCACGCTGCCGTCCATACACTTTGTATAAAGGGCACTGGCATCCGTATCCTCCTTGAATCCGAGCAGCAGGCGCGCATCTGCTCCGGCACGCAGCACGTACCACAGTTTCTCGCGTCCCAGGAAATCGTAGCGGTCCTTGGCGGTTTCGGCATCGGGATGCACCCTGAGGGGCATTTTACCCTTTACTCTGATATGCTTAACCTGCACCGGGAACTGCCTGCCCCAGAACTCGTAAACGTTCTCCCCCACCACACGGTCCATATAGGTATCCATTACTTCGCTGATGGCGTTTCCGCCCAGCCAGCCGTTGCGTACCAGGGAATCGCGGTAGCCGAGGTCGGCCAGCAGGAATTCGTCTGAGCCCCACGGATACTCGTCGCGCAGGCTGCAGAACCTGAAGGGATATAGTTTCTTTTCTTCCATTTTCGCTCTGATTATGGTGCAAAAATACGGAAAAATCAGTAATATTGTGGAAACAAAGACTTATGAAAGGCATAAACATATTTCTGGCCGACGGCTTCGAGGATGTTGAAGCACTGGCTACCAACGACGTTCTCCGCAGGGGCGGCATTGAAGTTAAACTGGTTTCAATCTACGACGAGCCGCAAGTGGAGAGTTCCCACGGCGTATCACTCTTCGCCGACCTACTGCTCGAAGACCTCGACTCCGACGCTGCCGGCACCACGGAAAAAGACGTGATGATTTTCCCCGGCGGAATGCCCGGAACGAAGAACCTGGCGGCCTGCGAGCCCCTTATGGAGGCAATGAAGGCCCATTATGCAGCGGGCGGCACGGTAGCCGCCATCTGCGCCGCGCCAGGCCTGGTGCTCAGCCAGTTGGGCAGCGTGCTCTGCGGCAAGGAAGTTACCTGCTTCGACGGCTTCGAGCCCTACCTTGAGGCGGAAGGCTGCAAGTTCGTGCCCAAGCCTGCCGTGCGCAGCGGGCGCGTTATCACCGGCCGCAGCGCAGGGCACGCCGTGAGTTTCGCCCTGGAGATACTCAGCCTCCTGGCTCCGGAAAAAGTGGAAACGGTTCGTCACGCGATGTACCTGAAAACTCTCTGATATGGACAGCATAAGGATAGACAAATACCTCTGGGCCATACGCGTTTACAAGACGCGCAGCGACGCCACCGACGCCTGCGCCGGCAACAAGGTGCGCATCAACGGCACCGTTGCCAAGCCCAGCAAGGCAGTGAAGGTCGGCGACACCATAGAAGTCCACAAGGGCCCCGCCTCACTCAGTTACAAGGTACTGCAACTCAGCGAGAACCGTATGGGCGCACAGCTCGTTCCCGACTATGCGGAAGACCTCACTCCCGAGAGCGAGAAGGCCAAGTTCCACGCGCCCCACGAGACTATAGTGCTCAAGCGCGACCGAGGCTCCGGCCGTCCTACAAAGAAGGACCGCCGGGAGCTCGATGCGCTAAGGGAGATGCTGGAAGACTAGCCCGGCAACTTAGATTTCATCAGGATAAGGAGCAGGAAGCCCGGTCTGCACGACTACGGGCATAGGCGAATGCCAGGCCCGCAGGCTGTCCGACAGGGTGACGGCAAGTTGCCGCGTGATTTCCGGATGACTGTCGGCCACATTGACCGTTTCCCCAATATCCTCTTTCAGATTGTACAGTTCCAGCGATCCTTGCGCAATGCGGTACACCAGTTTCCAGTCTCCAAGCCTCACGGCGCTCAGGAAGTCGATGTCCACGAGGTCGTAGGGCTTCCACTTGTGCGGATAGTGGAAAATGAGCGGACGTTCCTCCGCAGGACCCTTTCCCTCCCCCGTCACCAGCGGCAGGATTGACTGTCCGTCCACCTGCTGAACGGCCGTCCAGCCCTTCACTCCTGCCATATCGAGGATGGTCGGGAACATATCTTCACAGATAACCGGCACGTTGCACTTGCCGACCTGCGTCTTTCCGGGCACGTAAATCATCAGGGGCACGCGGATTCCGCCTTCGTAGCAGGAGCCCTTGCCCTCGCGGAGCGGCAGGTTCTGGGTGTGCAGCACGCCGCCCTTCTGCTTGTTCTCGGAGTTGCCGCCGTTGTCGGTCATAAAGATGACGATGGTATTGTCGGCGATCCCCTTCTCGTCCAGGAAATCCAGCACTTCGCCAAGGCTAACGTCAACGCCCTCGACCAGAGAGGCGTAGGCCGCCTGACCCTCATCCATACCGGCGTCGCGGTACTTCTGGGCGAAGCGTTCGTCGGCCTGAATGGGCGTGTGCGTGGCATAGCTGGCCAGATACAGGTAGAACGGCTGCTTGTGCCTGATAGGATAATCCAGCGCCTTCAGGGCCTCCTTCGTAAGAGCTTCGGTCAAATGGGTCTCCGTACCATAGTACTCCACCAGGTTCTGAACGGCGAAGTCGTTCCAGCGTTCCCTGGTGTTGCCGTAATTGTCCTTTCCGCTGTAATCGCGGGGCATTCCGGCCATCGTGCCGGCGATGTTCACGCAGAATCCGTGGTTGTAAGGGTTAACGCCGGGCGTGCCTGCAGAAGCCCAGTGCGCCTTGCCCACGTGAATGGTAAAGTAGCCGGCGTCCTTGAGGTACTGCACCATTGAGTTGGCATACTGGGTATGCGGCACTCCGGGCACGGGGCTGATGCCGTTCACGTTCCAGTCGGGGCGTGCGAGCAGGTCGCCTGCGGCGGCATTCCCGCTCCCCTTGTTTTCCGCCATCCAGAAACCGCCGCCGGTTGCATCAGAAGGCGTATCGCGTACGACCGACGTCCAGTTGGTTATGCCGGTGTGGGCGGCATTCATTCCTGTCATTATACTGGTTCGAGTCGGAGTGGATACAGGGCACGCGTATGCGTTCCCGAACACCGTGCTGCGCTCGCTGAGGCGCTGCATATTGGGAGTGTTGAACCTCAGGTTGTTGGGGTACAGTTCGTCGCCGTACTGTACGCTGCTGTCCACCCAGCCGAAGTCATCGACCAGGAAGAACACAATATTAGGCTGCCCCTGAGTCCTGTCGGCGCAGGAGACCAGGGGCAGCAAAGTCGCAAGACCTGCGAAAGCCTTTCCTTTCACTATTCGGTAGCCTTGAAGTAACGGTAGCTGTTAACCTTGAGTTCACCGGCAGCAGCATCGTCGCAAGCGATGATGGCGCAGGGGTGCATCTGAAGGGCGCTCACTGTGCAGTAGTGGGAAACGGGGCCCTCGACTGCGTCCTTGATGGCGTGGGCCTTCTTGGAACCGAATGCGAGCACCACGACTTCCTTTGCTCCGGTAACGGTGGCAACGCCGACGGACATAGCCTGTGCAGGCACCTTCTCGGGATCGTTGTCGAAGAAACGGGAGTTGACCTCACGGGTCTGGGGAGTCAGGGAGATTACGCGGGTGCGGGATGCCAGGGAGGAGAAAGGCTCGTTGAAAGCGATGTGGCCGTCCTCGCCAATGCCGCCGAGGAAGAGGTCGAAGCCGCCGGCCTTCTCGATGGCCTTCTCATAAGCTGCGCACTCGGCATCGAGGTCGGGAGCGTTGCCGTCGAGGATGTGGATGTTCTCCTTGGGCTGGTCGATATGGTCGAAGAGATACTTGGCCATAAAGCTGTGGTAGCTCTCGGGATGCTCGACGGGCAGGCCCACGTACTCGTCCATATTGAAAGAAACTACGTTCTTGAAGGAAACCTTTCCGGCCTTCACCAGGCGGATGAGCTCATTGTAGGTCTCGATAGGAGTGGAACCGGTGCAAAGGCCGATTACGAACGGCTCGCTGGTGCGCGCTGCCTTCTCGTTGATCTTTTCTGCAATGTAATTGGCGGCCCATACGGAGGCCTCCTTCATGGTGTCTCTGATAATAAGTTTCATGTTACTAATATAATTTTAAGAATACTTCCATTGCCTGATATTCCGCCATACCCAGTTGGTCGTACAGGCGGGCGGTGTTAGATGTGCGCTCCTCGGCCCTCTGCCAGAACTCGCGGCTGTCTTCGCCCGGGAAGGGAACGATGTCTTTCTGCGAGATGTGGCGGAAGATAGCGTGACGCTTCTTCACGACCTCGTCGGGAGACAGAGGCACTGCCATATCCACGCGGCCAAGCTCCCACTCCATCCAGGCACCTCTGTAGAGCCACACGTGGGTCTGCTCCAGCCAGGGATGATTCTCCGCCTTGAGCTGCTCCAGGGCCTCCAGTGCGGCCTCGGTACACACACGGTGGGTGCCGTGAGGGTCGGCCAGGTCGCCTGCCATAAATATCATATGGGGCTTGAGGCTCACGATGAGATCCTTGATAATGTCAACGTCGGCCTGAGTACGGGGATTCTTCTTGATGCCGCCCGACTCGTAGAACGGGAGGTTGAGGAAATGCACGTTGGTATTGTCGTTGAGTCCGAAGGAACGCACGGCTCCCCTTGCCTCGCTGCGGCGTATGGCGCCCTTGATGTTCAGCAGGGCCCTCGGCTCGGGCTCGCCGGGCTGTTTGGAATCGACCAGGGCCTTCACCTCGTCATACTTGTCGGAGTAGCCGAGCTGGTGCGAGCAGTCAATCATCTGCAGCACGAAGTCGTCGTTCACGGCCACGTTGCCGGAGGTCTCATATGCCACGTGCACGTCGTGCCCCTGAGTAACAAGGCGGATAAAGGTACCGCCCATTGAAATCACGTCGTCGTCGGGGTGCGGCGAGAACAGCAGCACGGTCTTGGGATACGGTTCCGAGCGAACGGGGCGGGTTGCATCGTCCGTCGCGCCGGGCTTGCCGCCGGGCCAGCCGGTAATGGTATGCTGAAGGTCGTTGAATACGTCTATGTTAATCTTGTCGAAACTGCCGACCTGCTCAAGAAGTTCGCTGAGGTTGTTGTCGAGATAATCCTTCTCTGTGAGCTTGAGGATGGGTTTACCGACGGTCTGGCAGAGCCATACCACAGCCTTGCGGATGAATTTGGGCGTCCAGTCGCAGGGGCCGACGAGCCAGGGGGCCACTGAGCGGGTGAGCATACTTGCGGCCGCATCGTCCACGTAGAACGAAATGTGGTCGTGCCTCTGCAGCCAGGATGCCGGGCAGGCGGGATCGATGTTGCCTTCTGCAATGGCCTTGACGGCAGGAGCCTTGTCTTCGCCCCAGGCCATCAGGATGATGTGCTTGGCGGAGAGCATAGTGCCGATGCCCAGGGTAATGGCCTTGTCGGGCGTGGCTGCCATATCGTGGTTGAAGTTGGCGGCCTGGCGCTTGCGCGATGCATAGGAGAGTTTCACCACGCGGGTGCGGGTCTTGTCGTTGGAGCCGGCCTCGTTGAAGCCTACCTGGCCCTGCTCGCCTATGCCTATGACCAGAAGGTCAAGCCCGCGGGCGAGGGCGTCGAACTTGCGGCAATACTCTTCCAGGCGCTCCTGAGGCACGGTGCCGTCGGGAATATGGACGTTCTCCGGAAGGATATCTACCTTGTTGAGAAGGGCCTCGTGCAGCCTGCAGTTGCGGCTCTGGAGTTCATCTTTGGAAGACGGGTAGTACTCGTCTATGGAGACAACCTCCACGTTCTTGAAAGATACCTTGCCTGCCGCGTGGCGGCGGGCGAGCTCATTGTAGAGTGAGGTGGGGGTGGAACCGGTGGTGAGGCCGAGACGGAAGAGGCCTTCCTTGTGGTCATTGATGGAGTTGACTATGAGGTCTGCTATCTCGTAGGATGCGGGACGCGATTCCTCGAACACCTTGGTCCATATTTTCTCGTAAGTGTGAAGTATTCCGGCAGGCAGGTTATCCTGGATAAGGCCGCCTTCGTAAGGAAGAGTGAAATGCTTGCTCATAGTTCACAAATTTATGAAATTCAGCACGAAAATACAAGTCAGGGATTCAGCGTCCCGCATATTATGCGCGAATCGGGTGTTTCGGAGAGCAAATTGAGAGTATCGGGGTCTTCAAGCACGCCGGCGAGCTTTGCAAGTATGTCGAGGTGCTCGTCGCCGACGCCGGCAATACCTATCACCAGGCGAGCCTTATCGCCGCCTCCAAAGTCCACTCCTTCAGGATATTGCAGCACCGCAATTCCGGAGTGGAGCACCTTGGCTTTGGCTTCGGCAGTTCCGTGCGGAATGGCGACTCCCATACCCATATATGTGGTCGCAGTGCGCTCGCGTTCGAGCATCGCGGCGGCATAGCCTTCTTCAACGTATCCTGCGGCCTCGAGCAGCCTGCCGGCCCTGAGTATCGCATCTTCCTTGCTCTCGACGGGCAGCCCCGTCAACACATTTTCTTCAGTCAGCAGTTGCAGAGCCGTCTTCTGCTCGGCAGCATCAGCCTCTGCGGAGGCAGAAACGCCGGTCTTCTGAGCCTGCAGGCGGGCAAGCAGGGCGTCGAGGGCGGGATCGCTGAGGAAATTGGTTATCGCCAGCACCTCCTTGCCTGATGCGGCGGCCCTGTCGGCCAGTTCATTCTGGCATATTACAAGCGAGGCGTCGGCGGGGATGTCGCCTACGGCCGCGTTGGTGCATTTGATGTCCTGCAGGCCGGCCTTCATCAGCCTGGCCTTGAAGCGCGTGGCTCCGAGAGCGCTCGAGCCCATTCCGGCGTCGCAGGCGAAGACTATCTTGCGGATTATGGTGCCAGGGGTAGCGGGTGAGGGGCTGCCGGTATCCTGAGGCAAAGGGGCCGATTCGCTTTCGCCCTGGAAGTCGGGGCGGGACTTGACCATCGGCCATGCCAGCAGGAACGATACCGCCGTACCTATCAGCACGCCCAGTATGCCCAGGAGCGTCTTGCCCTTTGGCGACATCAGGATGATAGATATGAGGCTTCCGGGCGATGCGGGCGCCACCAGGCCGAAATCGACCAGAGTGAAGAAACTCAGCGCGCATATGTTGCCGAGCATAACCGCCAGCAGCAGGATGGGGCGAGCCAGCACGTATGGGAAATATATCTCGTGAATGCCTCCGAGCAGCTGGATGACCACCGCTCCGGGAGCCGACTGTTTGGTGCTCCCCTTGCCGAACGCCCAGCAAGCCAGCAGGATGCCGAGACCCGGGCCGGGGTTGGGATCGACCAGGAAGAGCATCGACTGGCCCATTTCGGCCGCCTGCTGTATGCCAAGCGGGGTCATTATTCCGTGGTTGACGGCGTTGTTGAGGAACAGCACCTTGGCGGGATCGACCAGCACGGCAAGCAGGGGGTTCAGTTTGTGCGCCAGCATCCAGTTGACGCCGGCGCTCAGGGCTCCGGTTATCCAGGAGACCGCGTGCCCTATCACCAGATATCCGGCGATGGCGAGCAGCATCGCTATGATGCCAAGGGAGAAATTGTCCACCAGCATCTCGAAGCCGGCGCCGACCTTGCCCTCGACGAGACGGTCGAAGCGCTTCACGCACCAGCCTGCTATCGGGCCCATAATCATCGCGCCCAGGAACATCGGCGTATCGGTGCCGATGATGACGCCCATTGCGGCCACGGCTCCTGCCACGCCTCCCCTGTAGCCGCCGACGTTCTTGCCGGCGGTGAACGCTATCAGCGTGGGCAGCAGATACTTGAGCATCGGGCCCACCATCGTGGAAATATTCTCGTTGGGCCACCAGCCGCCAGGGATGAAGATGGCTGTAATGAGTCCCCATGCTATGAACGCCCCGATGTTGGGCATCACCATTGCGCTCAGGGCGCGTCCGAACCGTTGAATTTTCTCTTTCATCTGGTCATTTATATCGGAATAGTAAAGATAGGTATTTTTCGGTTTGTGCACAAAAATAACTATCTTTGCGCTCCAAATTATGAAAGTACTTTTTGTTTGCAACAACGCCTACAATCCGGGCAACGGCCTGAGCGTAGCGATACTCAATACCATAAAAAGACTTAAGCGGCACGGAGTTGACGCCCGTCTGATGGCAGTCCGCAATTCCGACCCGGAAGGGCCGCAGCCCGACTTCCCCCTTGAGCATTTCATCTTCCCCATTTTCGAGCCCATCATAGCGGCCAACGGCTTTGCATTCGCAAAGATAGACCGCCGCAAGATTGAGGAGGCCGTGGATTGGGCCGACGTGGTGCATCTGGAAGAGGCAATGCCCCTTCAGGACGTTGCCAGCCGCATAGCCCTCAAGAAAGGAAAGGCCTGCGTGAGCACCTTCCACCTGTTCCCGCATAACATTACCGCCAACTGGGGCTGGCCCAAGAAAAATTTCGCCAATCCGCTCATAATGAAGTATATGAACGCGGTTGTGTACAACAGGTGCTCGGACATTCACTGCCCAACCCTCATCTGCAAGCAGTATATGATGGCAAAGGGTACCAAGGCCCGTTTTCACGTAATTTCCAACGGAATAGTACTGCCGGAGGAACCGGTGAAAACCAAGCCCTACGAAGACCTCTCTGAGATTCGCCTGCTCTGCATAGGACGCCTCTCCAACGAGAAGTCGCAGAACACGCTGATGGACGCAATGCGGTACAGCAAATATGCCGGCAAGATAAGGCTTCAGTTTGCAGGCAACGGGCCATGGGCCGCAAAGTACCACAAGATGGCAAACAAGTTGTACAGCGACGGAGTTGTAAAGATACGCCCTGAGTTCGGCTTTTACAGCCACGAGAAACTGGCCGAACTGGCGAGCGAGTGCTATCTCTACATTCATTGCGCCTGGGTTGAGGTTGAAGGACTTTCCTGCCTGGAGGCCACACGCGAGGGAGCGGTCCCCGTTATCGGCGAGGGACGCCACATCGGCACCCCGCAGTTCTCGCTCTGCCACGAGAGCCTGTATCCGGAAGGCGACAGCAAGGCACTGGCCGCACGCATCGACTGGTGGATAGAGCATCCGGAGGAGCGCAACCGCTACAGCCAGGCTTACGCCGACGCCGCAAGGCGCTTCGATGTGGACGAATCGATGCGGCAGCTCATCGGAATGTACGAAACGGCCCTCGCCGACAGTCACAAATAAGCCCATGAAATCCAGGCTGCTCCCGCTTCTTTTCCTGCTGGCATTTGCATCCTGCGCCAATCAACGTTACGCTGCCGGACCGTTGTCTCAGGACATCGAAGCCCTGCCGGGCTATCGCGGCTACATCAAGGCCATCAGTTACAAGAGCAGCGAGCGCGACCTGCAGGAGCGCAGGATGACGGTCTATCTGCCGGAAAACTACTACGACGACACAGCCCGGCGCTTCCCCGTTATGTACCTCTTCCACGGAGCCCGCGGCAATGAGGTTACCTGGATCGAGAGGGGCGACTGCCTGATTACCCTTGACTCCCTTAGGGCCAGGGGCGCAGCAAGCGATTTCATCCTTGTGCTCACCAACGAAAACAATTACTACGGAGATAAGGACTACAAGAATGGCCACGCGGTAGATGCCGTGAGGGCCTTCTGGACCGTGGACGGAGTTACCGAATCCTCCTTTATGAAGGATGTGGTTGCCACCGTTGACAGTCTCTTCCGCACCGTGCCGGGGAAAAAAGGCAGGGCCATAGCAGGTATGTCTACCGGCGCCCTGCAGGCAATGCACATTTCCGCAAACAACCCCGACAGTTTCGAATACGTCGGCCTGTTCTCCGCCTACGCCTACGACGTTGCCGCCGGCCTGCGAAATCCCCCCTTCTACTTCGGGCTTTGGCCCAAACTGGAGAAGCAGTTCGAGACTCCTCCTTCATATTACGGCCTGTACATTGGCAACACGGATATCTTCTACCCGCATATGGTGATGTTCCACAACGCCCTCACGCGTAAGGGCTACAAGCACGAGTTTATTGTAACTCCCGGCGGGCACGAATGGTATAATTGGAGAAAATTCTTTATCTTGTTCAGCGAAAAAGCGTTTAAAAATCAATAATATGAAAGCAATTCAATTCGGAGCGGGCAACATTGGCCGCGGATTCATCGGAGCGGTACTCGCCCAGGCAGGTTACGAACTGGTCTTTGCCGACGTGGTAGAGGAACTCCTCAACCAGATAAACACCCGGAAGGAATACACGGTTCACGTCTCCGACCACAACAGCTACGACATCCAGGTGAAAGGCGTACGCGCAGTGAATTCCGGCAGCCCCGAGGCCGCACAGGAGATTGCTGGCGCAGACATCGTAACTACGGCTGTCGGACTCCGCATCCTCAAGTTCGTGGCCCCTACCGTCGCCAAGGGCATCGCCGCCCGTAAGGCTGCCGGCAACGAAGCGCCTCTCAACGTGATTGCCTGCGAGAACGGCCTCAAGGCCACCTCGCAACTCAAAGAACTGGTTTACGCACAGCTCGACGAAGAAACCGCTGCCTGGGCCACCGCCCACGTGGGGTTCCCCGACGCCGCCGTTGACCGTATCGTTCCGCCGGTGCGCTGCGAAATCCCTCTGGACGTAGCCGTCGAGGAGTATTACGAGTGGGACGTTGAGCGCGCATCCTTCGTCGGCCCCGTGCCCGAAATCAAGGGTATGACTCCCGTGGACAACCTGCTGGCCTATGTGGAGCGCAAGCTCTTCACCCTCAACACCGGCCACGCCACGGCCGCCTACCTTGGCAAGATGAAAGGCATAGCCACCATCGGCGAGTGCGTTGCCGATCCCAAGATTGCAGCTACGGTAAAAGAGGCGATGCAGCAGAGCGGCGAGGGCCTGGTGCGCAAGTTCGGCTTCGACCACGACGCCCATTTCGCTTACATCGAGAAGATTCTGCGACGCTTCAGCAATCCCTACCTGCGCGACGAGTGCGACCGCGTAGGCCGCGAGCCGCTCCGCAAGCTGGCCCCCAACGACCGTCTGATTCTCCCGATGATGACCGCCAAGGGCTTCGGCCTGCCGTACGACAAGCTTCTGCTCGCCATCGGCGGCGCGCTGCACTTCGACAACGCCCAGGACGCCCAGAGCGTCGAGATGCTCGACTCCATCAAGAACGAGGGCCTCGAGGCCACCGTTGTCAAGTACACCGGCATCCCCGCCGGCGACCCGCTCCTCGCCGAGATCGCCGACGCCTACCACGCCGTCGAGCGTTTCTAGCAACCTCCTGAAAATCACCGACTTCTGTATCTCCTATGCGTAATTTTGCGCATAGGAGATACTGTTATGTGCTGAGAGTCAGCGGGATACGAAAAACGGCCGAAGGGGGTGCAACGGTCGGAAGGGGGATGAACGGTGGAGGAAAGAACGGCCGGGCAGCCCAAAGGCGAAAGGCCTACAGGCGCGAGAGGCTGAAGGAGTCGAGGCCGGAGGCGAGGAGCCAGGAGGTGGCCGAAGGGTCGGATGCGAGCTCGCCGCAGATGCCGACGGGAATGCCGGACGGACGGGCGGCGCTGACAGGGCTGGAGGGACGGACGGCGGAGTGGGCGGCAGCGACGGTGAGGGCGACGGCACGGCGGACGGCGGGCGACTGGGCGTCGTAGAGGGAGGCGACGCTGGCGTTACCTCGGTCGGCGGCCATAACGTACTGCGTGAGGTCGTTGGTGCCGATGCTGAAGAAGTCGGCTTCCTCAGCAAGCAAATCAGCGATTACGCCCGAAGCGGCTGTTTCCGTCATGACGCCGACCTGTATATTTTCATTAAAGGCGATATCGGACGCTCTGAGGTCGTTCTTTGCTTCTTCCACAAGCTCCTTGCCTGCGCGCAGCTCCTCGACAGCGGTAATCAACGGGAACATGATACGGATGTCACCGAACGCGCTGGCTCTGAGTATTGCTTTCAGCTGCGACTTGAAAAGGTCGCGGTTTTTGAGACAATAGCGGACAGCACGGAAGCCCATGAACGGATTTTCTTCCTTTGCAAGTCCGAGATAGGGGATATCCTTGTCGCCGCCGATGTCGAGCGTGCGGATAATCAACGGTTTTCCGTCCAGAATCAGAGACGCCTGCTTATAGGCTTCAAACTGCTCGTCCTCGGTGGGGAGCTGGTTCCTGTCCATGAACAGGAACTCTGTACGGAACAATCCGACGCCCTCACCGTCAGCCTCGACTGCTTTTGTCGCGTCCTTCGGAGTACCGATGTTACAGAACAGTTCATATTCCTCGCCGCTGGCTGAAACAGTCGCCTGGCCTCTGAGGTTCTCCAGCTCGCGGCGCTCACGGATAAACGCTTCCCGCTTGTTGGCGTATTCCGCGATCTGTTCCTCGGAAGGAGCGGTAATCACATCGCCGCTCTTGCCGTCCACGATGACCTGCTCACCGCTGGAAAGCTGCGATACTGCGTTCGGTACGCTGAGCACCGCAGGGATTTCAAGCGCTCTGGCAAGAATCGCCGAGTGAGATGTCTGTGAACCTGTTTCGGTGATGATACCGACGATGTTTTCCTTGTTGATGCCCGCCGTCATCGAGGGCGTCAGCTCCTTCGCGACAAGCACGGTGCCTGCGGGTGCGTCGCTGATTTTGACCTCCTGAACGCCGAGGAGAATCGAGAGAAGTCCGTCGCGGATATCCCTGACATCGGCTGCTCTCTGCATAGTTAGATCGTCTCCTGTCGCGGAGAACATGTCAATAAACATCTTGCAAATCTGCTCAACGGAGGCTTCTGCGCACTGCTGCGCCTTGATCAGGTTTTCGATTTCGCCGCCCATGAACGGGTCGCGGATAATCGCGATGTGTCCGAGCAGGATCTCGGCTTCCTTTTCACCCGTTGATTTGCGGATATTATCCGCCTGTTCCATTGTATTGTCACAGAACTTGTCAACCGCGTTTCTGTAGCGTTCCAGCTCCGCGTCAATATCTGTAATCTGCTTTGGGGTGTAGTCAAGCGACTGTTCCGCAATGATCATCACTCTGCCGATACCGATACCGTCGGA
>DBYB01000064.1:22200-33561 GCA_002309995.1 Bacteroidales bacterium UBA1197 | reverse complement strand
TCAAGTACAAAAAACTGATGGAATAGCGCTCCATCCCCTGACCTCAAATGCTCCCGAAGGTACTGGGAAATGTACCTTCGGGAGCATTAAAACTATCTGAGGCTTCCGACCTGAAGATTCCTCGGGCTACTTGTAGCTACCAAGGAAGAGGATAGCGCCGGTGGTCTGCTCGGTGATGGCGAAGATAAATGGACGGTCGCAGTGGAACTCGATAATCTTCGGCGTCTCACTGCCGGGACCTGCAGAGCCGGCCAAAATAGCAACTGATGCGGCTGCCGCTTCTGCGCCGTTTTCATCCACGCTGATATTGGCGACCTGCTTAATCTGATCTACGAAGACCGGCTTTTCTGTCATCGCGGAGAAATCGGCATCGCCGAAAATCCTGTTGATTCCCAGTGATTTCAGGACAGAATTCATATTCAGGTCCATCTCTGCCTCAAATCGAGGGAGTTTCAGATCTACCAGACTGGAGGAGCTGGCGGCCATCGCATTCGACCAGGCGGCTCCGTCAAGTCCGTTTAAAACATCCTGTATGCTCACACCGGGGTTCGGGAGCAGAACTGCCATATTGTAATTGCCTGCCTCTATCCAGGAATCCTTCTTGTGACCGAAACTCAAGTTGACCATTGAGAAGTTGCTGCCCGCCGCGTAAGGAATGTACTCTCGTTTATACATCATCTTTTCAGTACGCTTGACGCCTGACTCGGCAACGAAAGTCTCGTCCTTGGTGCTCCTCTTATCGAAACTATCCACCCAGGACGCCTTGAAATACAGGGCGTTAATGAATATGGCCTGCATAGTCGGGGGAACCTGTTCCAGGAGCTTTTTAATCCTTCCGTGCGTCTTGTCAGAAGCCCAGTCATTCACGTATTTGGCGATGTTCTCAGATGCAAAATCCTTAGAGCAAATGTCGGCGTCGTAGTAATTCTTTGCACTTTTCTTATAGCTCTCAAGCAGGCTGAAGTCCTTGTTGATTACAGCCGTGTTCGCCACTTCCAGCACTTCGTCCGAATTGCCTGCGGGGGCGCTCACCACCATCAGGTCGCGGCAAAACTCGTTCAGTTCCTGCTGTCCTTCTTCGCCGAATCCCAAAGCCGAGCATATCTCAGACCTTGTCGTGCCGACTGCACCGTTTGACAGCATACCCAGAAGATATGCCATACTTACCGGCGAGCATACATAACTCTTATTCTGCCCCGACTTGTCTATACCGGCAGCAAAATCAAATGCGAAATCGTTAACCTTCGCCACGTTCTCCAACTCCGCCTTAGTCAGTGCAGAGGGGGCATCCTTAGACAGAAACTCATACTTGGAGTTGTCCGGATTTGTCTTTGAAGGATCATCTTTACCGTTGCAAGAAGAAACCAACGCAACAGCAATCAATAATAACGCGATATAAGAACGTTTCATACGCATAAAGTTTAATTGACACAAATATAAAATTAATTGACACAAATATAAAATATAAGGTATTTGACGACAAAGCGTTGACGCATTTTGATGTCACACGGGCGCCTTTGTAAGGCTTTAACTAACGTATTGTTACTCAATAATTTACGGCAAAATGATATTTCGGGTGCCAATTACACTATGAATCGGCAAGTGATTAATCTACAAATCGTTACAGGCGTGTGACAACTAATTTGGGATTCGGAGCATACGCATTCTGCTGTATTTATTACATTTGCACATCAATCATCCTGCATATGAAACCCTTTCTTCTCTTAGTTGTTTCGCTAATGATCTGCTGCTGCGGTTTTAGAGGAAACAAACAGGTCCTTACAAGTGCTGAACGGCTTATGCAAGAGCATCCGGACAGTGCACTTGCGTTATTGGAAACTTTGGATACTACCACTCTTCATTCAGCCAAATGGAGGGCGAAGTATAGCCTTCTGTACGAAATGGCTCTTGACAAGAATTACATAGATACTACAAATGTGTCGGTCTTGTCTGCTGCAATGAATTATTATATGCGCAAAGGAACCGATATAGAAAAAGCTAAATGTCTTTACTATCTGGGATGTATCCATAGCAATGCAGGTGAGTATGACGCCGCGTGTGTTTCATTAATCCAGGCCTTAAGATATGCTGCTAATTCCGATGATCCTTTGTTCAAAGGAATGATATGCACTGCTATTTCAATGGCTTACTGTAATAACTATAACAAGGAAGAAGAGTTGGTTTACATGAATCAGGCCGTACACTGGTTCACGCTATACGGCGACGATGATTATATCGACAATGCCAGATATCTATTGGCAGGAGCATACCACAACAATAGATTGTTCAATAAGGCGGACAGTCTGTACCGGCTGATAGACCCAAATGGTCGTTATTCTAAACAAGCCTTATTAAAGATGGCCACGAACGAAATAGACAAAGACAGGCCGGATGCCCGAAGGGCTGTTTCTCTATTCAATTCTGCCAAGAACAATCCTGAAGTGTTTTCTAACGGTAACTGGTATCAATATGCCTTTGCTCTGTGTCTTGCTGGGAACAAAAAAGAAGCTGAGAAGCTTATCAACTCTCTCCAGTATTCAGAATCATCGCCGGAATCTTATTGGTGGCACTATCGCATCGCAAATTTTAATGGCGATACAGACGAAGCCTTGCATTATTTGAAAAAGTATACTAAGTATCGAGAAGCAGTCGTTACTGCCCAGCTTACACAATCGATTTACAAGGCTGAGAAGAACTATTATCAATTATCTTCTGAACTGGAGCGCAACAATGCAAGGGAATCCAGACTTAAATCCGCTATCTATCTTGCTCTTTTAATATTGGCGTCTTTAGTTTCTACCCTGATCATCGTCAAAAAGAATCTCGACAGCCAGAAGAGGCTTACCTCACTTTATAATAAATATGCAGAAGCGGAACGTCTGCTTTTACTCTCATCAAAAGAAGCCACCAGGCATTCCGAGACAGAGCGGAAGTTGGAAAACATACAAGCATCTTTTGCATCTATGTACAAGGCCCAGTTCTCCAGAATCGGCGATTTGTACAACAAGAATCTGGAATTGGCATTACTGAACAACGATACGCAGCGAGCATACAGCGCAAAAGTATCTGAAATACTCTCAGAAATCTCTGATAACCCGGAACTGAGCAAATTATTTGAGGAGAGGATAAACAAAGACCTGGATAATGTTATGGCAAAGATAAGGGCTGATTTCCCGAGCCTGGGAGAGAAGAACTACAGGTTCCTGTCTTATGTCTGTGCCGGTTTCAAGGACTCGACCATAGAAAACATTTTGGACGACAGCAACGGCGCGGTACGGACACGCCGATACCGTCTGCGAAAACAAATCCTCTCCGCCCCCTCGCCCAATCACGACTTGTATGCTCTGCTGATCAAGTAGAATCAAAGCCTCAGTGCTCCCGAAGGTACATCTGCGTGGACCGTCGGGAGCGAAAACAAGGGGAAACTGAACCTGAAGGTACAGCCGGCTGGACCGTCGGAAGCGGGTGGGGGTTAATAAGAGTCCAGCAGGCGGGCGGCTTGCTCATAGGGGATGCCGGTTACGCGGGAGAGTTGGTTGAGGTCGGCGCTGAACCGGCGGCTCATTTGGCTGAGAAGCTCGGCCTTCTTGGGGTCTGAGAGTTCGTCAATTGATTTCGCGCGGAATAAGGAATAGACGAGATTCCGACAGGCGGCTATCAATACCTGGTCTTCAAAAGAAGGTGCAGGGCTCTTCTCAAGATGCTTGCTGGCTTTCGATGAATTGTTGAGGAAGTACAGATATCTTTTGGCGGAGCGGAAAAGCCCCTCGACAAACTGTACCGGGACATAGGACTGAGGCAGGATATAGCCGTCAGGTCCAACAATGTACTCCGGTGGGAGGTCAACACGACTATGAAGTAATTCATATTGCGAGCGTCTGGATGATGAGCCCAGGCAGGTGCTCCGGATTTCTTCCGGATTGAAGAAAACGCCGCCTGTTCCCCAGCTATACATATTTGGATACGGGCAGATGTTCGCCGCGACGCTATTCATTTGAACGTAGGCTATTGCACGAAGCAGTGATTCATCTTCAATCTTGACAGGACTGATGTCCACGCCTACCCTGCGCAGGAACTCTACGGATCCGTATTTCTTCCTTAGCCAGGTGCTATAAAGCATCTTGAATCTGTCAATGAAAGCCTTTGCTTGAAGAGGATCACATTCGATGAGAAAATGCACATGGTTGGACATCAGGATAAAAGCCAGAACGTTGACATTCATAGTGAAAGCAACGATAGCGACATAATTCATTGCAACACGGAAATCTTCGGAATCCCTGAACCAGATACGGTCCTTGAGACTGGCGGTGGTGATCATAAAGAAGTTCATCATATTTTAAATTTGGTTTATGCAAACATAGTGAATAACGCCGAATTAAACAACACCCATCATGCGCTGCGCGCCGGGGTACGCCGGTATGGACCCCGACGGGCGAAAATACGTGAAAACTGCTCGCAGGGGTACGGCGACAGGTACCCCTGCGGGCGGAGGGGTACGGTATTTGAGAAAATAATCATTATATTTGTGTGTTATGAAGAATCTTGTAATTATACCGACATACAATGAGGTTGAGAATGCGGAGAAGATAATAAGGGCGGTGCTTGCGCTGCCCGAGGGGTTTGAGATACTCATTATTGATGACGGGTCGCCGGACGGGACGGCGCGGGTGGTGAAAGGCCTGCAGCCGGAGTTCGAGGGGCGGCTGCACATTTTAGAGCGCAGTGGAAAGCTGGGGCTGGGTACGGCTTACCTCACCGGATTCAAGTGGGCCCTGGAGCGCGGCTACGACTATATCTTCGAGATGGACGCCGACTTCTCGCACGCGCCCGCCGACCTGCCGCGCCTGCTCAAGGCCTGCACGGATGAGGGTGCCGATATGGCTATCGGCTCACGCTACTGCAACGGAGTGAGCGTGGTAAACTGGCCCATCGGCCGTATCCTGATTTCTTACTTTGCGTCGGTGTATGTGCGCAAGATGCTGGGATTCAAGATTTTCGACAGCACTGCCGGATTTGTCTGCTATAGCAAAAGAGTCCTGGAAGCCATCAATCTGGACGGCGTTCAGATGAAGGGCTACGGCTTCCAGATTGAGATGAAGTACACCGCCCACAAGCACGGCTTCAAGATTGCCGAAGTGCCGGTAATCTTCATCAACCGCAAGGAGGGAACATCCAAGATGTCCGGCGGCATATTCGGTGAGGCCTTCTGGGGCGTCATCCGTCTCCGCTTCCGTAGATTCAGCAAATGAAAGAATTATATATCAAACAGATAGCTGCCAGTCTCGGGCTGAAGGCGTGGCAGGTGGAGAACTGCGCAGATATGTTCGCCGAGGGTGACACCATCCCGTTCATCAGCCGCTACCGCAAGGAGAAGACCGGCGGAATGGACGATGCGACAGTGGCCGAGGTGAAGCACTGGATCGACGTGTACGACGATATGGAGAAGCGCAAGGCGACCATAATCAAGACCATCGATGAGGCCGGAGCGCTTACCGACGAGCTGCGCGCGCGAATCGATAACTGCGTCAGTTCCACCGAACTGGAAGATATCTACCTGCCCTGGCGCCCCAAGCGCCGTACCAGAGCGACGGCGGCCAAGGAACTAGGCCTGGAGCCTCTTGCTGACTTGATGTGGAACCTGAAGACCCGCGACCCGGAGGCGTCTGCCAAGGCCTACGTGAAGGGCTCGCCGACGCTTAAGGGCAAGTCCGGCGCCGAGTCGGCGGAAGCGGCACTGGCCGGCGCCCGCGACATCATAGCCGAGCGCCTCAGCGAGACGGCCGTCATCAGGAAGAACCTGCGGGATATCTTCCGCGTGCGGCGTCTGGAATCAAAGGCAACCAAGGCCGCCAAGGACAACCCCGATGCCGCCAAATACCGCAGCTACTTCGACTTCAAGATGCCGCTCGACCGTATGCCGTCGCACAATCTGCTCGCCATCCTGCGGGCGGAGAACGAGGGCTTCCTGTCCGTCAGCCTCGACACCGACGCTGAGAAGTGCGGCAACAAGATATACTACGACTTCTGCCAGGCGCAGGGCTATCCCGGCGGAGCGCTGGCGTGCCACATCAAGGATGCCGTCGCCGACTCCTTCAAGCGTCTGCTGGAGCCCTCCATCAGCGGGGAAGTCATACGCGAGGCCAAGGAGCGCGCCGATATCGAGTCCATCAAGGTCTTCGGAGAGAACCTCCGCCAACTGCTGCTGCAGGCTCCGGTGGGGCAGAAGCGCACGATGGCAATCGACCCGGGCTTCCGGAACGGATGCAAGATTGCGTGCCTCAACGAGCAGGGGAGCCTGCTGTATCATACCATAATCTTCCCGCATCCGCCTCAGAACGAGAAAGTTAAGGCGCTGACGGCCGTTCAGGGGATGCTGGAGAAATATCGCATCCAAGCGGTCGCGATCGGCAACGGCACCGCGTCCCGCGAGACGGAGGATTTTATGCGCAGGGTGCAGCTGCCCGACGGCTGCAGGCTGTGGACCGTCAGCGAAGACGGAGCATCCATTTACAGCGCATCGGAGATCGCCCGCGAGGAGTTCCCCGACGAGGATGTGACGGTTCGCGGCGCCGTAAGCATCGGCCGCCGGCTGATGGATCCGCTGTCGGAACTGGTGAAGATCGACCCGAAGAACCTCGGAATCGGCCAGTACCAGCACGACGTGGACCAGGCGCTGCTGAAAGAGAAGCTCGACAATACCGTGGAGTCGTGCGTGAACAGCGTCGGTGTGAACCTGAATACCGCGTCTCCGTACCTGCTGGCGTACGTTTCCGGCATCGGGCCTGTGCTGGCGGCGAACATCGTGGCGTGGCGCAACGACAACGGGGCGTTCAGCAGCCGGGCCGAACTCAAGAAGGTGCCGAGACTGGGGCCCAAGGCATTCGAGCAGTGCGCCGGTTTCCTGCGCATTCGCGGCGGCAGCAACCCGCTGGACGCATCGGCCGTGCATCCGGAGTCGTACCATATAGTTGACGCTATGGCCCGGTCGCTCGGCGTCACTGCAGCTCAACTGATTGGCAATGCGGAACTTTGCTCGCGCATCAAGCCGGAGGATTTCGTGAGCGGGGAAGTGGGTCTGCCGACGGTGAGCGATATACTTAAGGAACTGGTGAAGCCGGGGCTGGACCCCCGCGAGCAGGCCACCGCCTTCGAATTCGCATCCGACATCCACGATCTTGAGGATCTCAAGACCGGGATGGAACTTCCTGGAATCGTAACCAACATAACTGCCTTCGGCGCCTTCGTCGATATCGGCCTCCACGACAACGGCCTGGTGCACGTATCCACCATGGGGCCGCGGGGGACTGACCCGTCGCGCGTGGTCAAACTCCACCAGCAGGTGAGAGTGCAGGTGCTGGGGGTTGACCTGGAGAGAGGAAGGATTTCGCTGAGGTTGGTACAGTAAAAAATAATTACTATATTTGCAGTCCAAAGCCACTTTAGCTCAGTCGGTAGAGCAGCGCATTCGTAACGCGCAGGTCGTCAGTTCGAGCCTGATGAGTGGCTCTCAAAAGGAAAGCAGGTCGTTGAGGCCTGCTTTTTTCGTTCTGGTTAATCGGAATTCTGAATCTCCTTGAGCTCTGCGCGATAGGCGATAAGCAGGCGGGAGCGGGAGATGAAGCCCTTGTAGTGGCGGGTCGCATCCACCACGGGCAGGCGCCACGCTCCGGTGGTGTCGAACTTGCGCATCACGCTCTCCATCTTCTCGTCTTCGGTTATTAAAGCCGGTGCCTGCTCCATCACGTTGACCACTTTCATTTCATCATACAAGTCGGTGCGCAGCAGGTATTTGCGGATGTTGCCAACGTCGATGTAGCCCTGGAATCGGTCCTGCCCGTCAAGTACAGCCACTACGGCTGCGTTGTTGTCCTGCACGGCCTCCACTACGCTGCGCAGGGAGCCGTCGAGCAGCACCCTGGGGTACTTGTCGCGCACCAGAGAACGCGTGCTCATAAGAGTGAGCACCGCCTGGTCGTTGTCGTGCGTGAGAAGGTCGCCGCTCTGGGCGATTCGCTTGGAATAGATGGAATATTTCTCGAAGAGGCGAGTGGTGCCGTAGGAGACTGTTGCGGTGAGGATTAGGGGGATGAGGAGCGCATAGCCTCCGGATATTTCGGCGATGAGGAAGATTGCCGTCATCGGGGCCTGCATCACTCCGGCCATCAGAGCCGCCATACCTACCAGCACGAAGTTCTGCTCGGGCACGTTGGCGCCCATCAGGTTGAAGCAACGTGCCAGTACGAATCCGGCAATCGCCCCGCAGAACAGCGTGGGACCGAAGGTTCCGCCGTTGCCGCCGCCGGCGTTGGTGGCCGTCATTGCAGGCACCTTGATCAGGAAGACCATCAGGAACAGCAGCACCAGGCCCCAGCCGCTTCCCGTCAGGAATCCGAGAACGGGAGAGCTTGCGGCGTCTGATATGTCGCGCCCGTTGAGGAGGTCCGACACCACTCCGTAGCCCTCGCCGTACAGCTGAGGGAAGAGGAAAATCATCACTCCGAGCGACAGGGAACACAGTATCCAGCGGACGTAGCGGTTGCCCAGCTTGCCTATCTTGTCTTCCATCCACAGGGTGACGCGGGTGAAGTACAGGGAACCGAATCCCATCATCACGCCCATTATCAGGTAGAACGGGATGTTCCACATCGAGAACGGGGTGAGGGTGCAGGCGAACATCGGCGTCTGCCCGCGGAAGATGTATGCCACGACCGTTGCCGAGATGGTGGAAATCAGCAGCGGCAGCATGGACGACAGGGACATGTTGAGCAGCAGTATCTCCATCGTGAACAGCACTCCCGCCAGAGGGGCCTTGAAGATGCCGGCGATAGCTCCTGCGGCGCCGCAACCCAGCAGCACGGTGACGTGACGGTACGGCAGGTCGCAGAAGCGCCCGATGTTGCTGCCGATGGCCGCTCCGGTGTACACAATCGGTGCCTCGGCACCGACGGAACCGCCGAAGCCGATGGTGATTGAGGATGTCAGCATAGACGACCACATATTGTGCGGCCGTATCTTGGACTCGCCGCGGCTGACTGCGAGCAGCACCTTGGTGACGCCGTGGCCGATGTTTTCGGGTACGACATAGCGCAACAGCAGCAGCGTTATGAACATACCGATGCCTGGCAGGATGAGGTATTGGAGATTGTAGGGCAGCGTGACGTTCCCGTCGAGGAGGCTTTTGATGCTGCCGATGCACCAGGTGAGGAGCACCGCCGCGAGGCCGGCACATACGCCCACCGCGAAGCTCAGTACGAGCAGGCGGGTCCTTTCCGGCAGTCGGGTGAGCGGATTGTTATGAATCGGATGAGTCGTCATCCCCTCCGTACTGGGATATGTTGTCGTCCGGGAGGGTGTCGTCGCCGTCGGGAGCGGCGGAGGTGCCGGCCACCTGTTCGGCCTCGGCTTCCTCTTCTCCTTCGAGCCAGCGCTCGACGTCTTCCGGATTGTCGATATCCACTTTTATCTTGACCAGGTAAATGTCAGTATCGGTTTCGATAGTTACGGCATAGAAGGGTTCGATCAGCTTGCCGGTGCGGGGATTGACGCCCGGAGAATACTTCACGAGGTCGGGAAGGAGGTCGCTGAAACCCTTGGGATACTTCTCGTTGAAAAGGGCTGCAATGTCGGCCGGGAGATTCTCCTGGCTGATGACATGTCTGCGCTTGCTGTCTGAATTCATATTCCTATGCGTTATCGGGTGCAATTATAAAGCAAAATTTTTATTCAAACAAGAAAAAATGTATCTTTGAGCATGGCAGAGAAAAAGAATTTGGTAGTACTCAGCGGCTCCGGCATAAGCGCCGAGAGCGGCATCTCCACCTTCCGTGGAGGTAACGGCTTGTGGGACAATGTCCCCGTGGAAGAAATCTGCACTCCGGAGGGCTGGAGGCGCAATCCCGCCAAGGTTTTGAAGTTCTACAACGAGAGGCGCGCGCAACTCGCTGAGGTCGAGCCCAACGAGGCCCATCGTATAGTCGCGGAACTGGAGTCGGATTTCAATGTCTGCGTTGTTACCCAGAACGTGGACAACCTTCACGAGAGGGCCGGCAGCAGCCGCGTGCTGCACCTGCACGGCGAGCTCACCAAGGTGCGCCCGGAAGACTGCTACAACGACTACGACGGATTCTCTCAGAAATACGTTCAGGACATCGGCTACCGCGCCGTGCAACTCGGCGAGACCGGCGGCCCCCGCGCCCGGCAGCTGCGCCCGCACATCGTCTGGTTCGGCGAGGCCGTTCCCAACCTGGAGACCGCCGCCCGCCTTGTCAGCGTCGCCGACATCCTGGTGATCGTGGGGACCTCCCTCCAGGTCTATCCCGCCGCCAGCCTCTACCACTACGCCCCGTCGGGCTGCGCCATCTGGCTCATCGACCCCGATGAGCGCCTCGGCCGCCAGCTCGATGCCGCCGGCATCCACGTCATCACCGACGTCGCCACCGCCGGCATGCGCCAGTTCCGCGCGGAGATTCTCCGTGGCTGATCATCGCCCGCCCAGTGCTCCCGAAGGTCCACTTGCTTGTACCTTCAGGAGCGAAAACCCCACAAAATTGCTCCCGAAGGTCCATCTATCAGCACCTTCGGGAGCAGTCAAACAATCTTTGAGCGATTTAGCGCTTATTCGTCCTTGCCGAAGGCGAAGTAGCCCTGGCGGCCGGTGGGGGTGATGCCCTCGATGACGATGCTGCGGCGGGCCTTCTTGGCGATGTCCACGACGTCCTGGGGCTTGCTGACCTTCTGGTCGTTCACGAACTGGATCACGAAGCCGTCTTCGCCGCCTGCTGCCGCGAGTTTGCCGCTGCCGGCGCTGAGGATCTCAACACCCTTGTCGGTGAGGCCGATGCGGGCGCCGTAGAATGCCACGCTGCCGTCTTCAGCAACTGTCCCGGTAGCTTCGACCGTACCCTGGAACTCAACGTCGAGCACCATATCCCTGCCGTCGCGCACCACAGTCGCAACAACCTTGTCGCCCGGGTGGTGGTTGTTCACCAGCACCTGCAGGTCAGAAGGAGAGGTGATGATGTGGTCGTCCAGTTTGAGGAGGATATCGCCCTTGCGGATACCGGCCTTGTCGGCGGCGCTACCCTTGGATACCTCGTTGATATACACGCCGTTAAGCGAATTCAGGCCAGAGTCCTTGGCAATCTTCTCGGTCACGGGAGACATCGAGACGCCCAGTTTGGCGCGCTTCACGGAGCCGAAGTCGATGAGGTCGCCCACGATCTTGCTTACTATGTTGGAAGGAACTGCGAACGAGTAGCCCGTATAGGAACCGGTGGTGGAGATGATGGCGGTGTTGATGCCAACCAGTTCGCCGGCCTTGTTCACGAGGGCGCCTCCGGAGTTGCCGGGATTGACGGCCGC
>DBYB01000064.1:215-22152 GCA_002309995.1 Bacteroidales bacterium UBA1197 | reverse complement strand
CCGGCGGTGATGGTGGAGCGGAGTTCCTCGCCCAGCGGGGAGCCGATGGCCAGCACCCACTCGCCCAGACGCAGTTTGTCGGAGTCGGCGAAGTTCAGCGTAGGCAGGCCGGCGGCGTCGATCTTGATGAGAGCCACGTCGGTGGCGGGATCGGTGCCGATGACCGTTGCCTCGTAGGTCTTGTTATTGTTGAGCTTGACCTCTATCTTGGTGGCGTTCTGCACCACGTGGTTGTTGGTCACGATGTAGCCGTCGGGGCGGATGATGACGCCTGAGCCGCTGCCCTGGCGCTCCTGCTCGCGGGACTGGGGCTGGTTCTCGTCGCCGAAGAAGAAGCGGAAGAACGGGTCGATCATATAGTACTGCTGCTGGTACTTGACGGTGACTTTAACGTAAACGACCGCCTCTACCGCGTGCTCCGCCGCATATGTGAAATCGGGATAATCGGAGACTGACAAATTGACAGTGTTAATAACCTCGCCCTGCTCGTTGTACACGGGAGCAGACTGTTCGGTGGGCGTCGCCGCTTTGACGATTCCATAGGCGGTAATGCCGCTCAGGAGCACCGAAGCCAATACTGTAAAGAAATTTTTTCCCATATATCTGATAAAATTAATAGTCCGGGCAGTAAAAAGTCAAAAGCTGTGCCAAATGTCACGAATATTTATTATTTTTGTGCGATATATAATAAGAGAATAGTATGGAATTCATCGTATCCAGCGCAGAACTACTGAAGGGCGTCCTCAACGTATCCAAGGCAATCCCCGCCAAGACCTCCCTTCCCATATTGGAAAACTTCCTCTTCGTCGTCGGCGACGGCAAGATCGACATCACGGCTTCCGACCAGGAGCTCACCCTTCGTACCTCCGTCCCCGTGGATGTGAAGGAAGACGGCAGCATTGCCGTGCCGGCACGCCAGATTATCGATCTCCTGAAGGCCCTGCCGGACCAGCCCCTCACCATCAAGACCAAGGGAGAAGGCTCTTTCGAGTGCCTCTGGAACAACGGTAATTCCTCGCTCCCTTATTTCCCCGCCACGGACTATCCTGAGATCAAGACCGTAGGAGAGGATGCAGAGAAGGTTGTATTCCCCGCGCAGTCCCTTGCCGACGGCATCAGCGGAACAATTTACGCCACCGCAGACGACGAGATGCGTCCTGCAATGAACGGTATCTTCTTCGATATCGACACTGCCAGCACCACCCTGGTGGCTTCCGACTCTCACAAGCTCATCTGCTACACCACCGATGACGTGAAGGCCTCCCAGAAGTCTTCCTTCATCCTCCATAAGAAACCCGCCGCAGTGCTCCGTTCCCTTCTCGAAAAGGGCGAGGGCGACGTGGAAGTGCTCTTCGACGCAGGCAACGTGGTGTTCAACTATGGCGCTACGATGATGGTCTGCCGCCTCATAGTCGGCAAGTACCCCAAGTACCGCGACGTAATTCCCCAGAACAATTCCAACGTTCTCCGCATAGACAGGACGCAGCTGCTCAACACCGTGCGCCGTGTTTCCGTATGTGCCAACAAGGCGTCCAACCACGTTAAGCTCAACCTCACTCCCGGTCTGCTTGAGATTACCGCGCAGGACCTCGGCTTCGCATTGGCCGCCTACGAGAAGATCGAGTGCGATTACGCCGGCGACAGCCTCGCCATCGGCTTCAAGTCCTCCTTCCTGGTGGAGATTCTTGCCAATATGAACTGCGAGACCGTCGTAATGAAGTTCATGGACGCCCGCAGGGCCGCACTGATTATTCCTTCGGAAGAGGAAGCAGCCAGCGAGAAGATCTGCGGCATCCTTATGCCGATAATGATTTCCTAAGAGTATGGAACTCAATCTTCAGAAGCCCCTTCTCTTCTTCGATATAGAGAGCACGGGGCTTTCTATTCCCGTCAATTCCATTATCGAACTCAGCTTCGTGAAGATATTCCCGGGCGGAGAGGAGCGCATAAAGACCTGGAAGATAAAGCCTTGGGATTACGAGCGCGGCTGCCAGCGGCCCATCGAACCCGGCGCTTCCGCCGTCAACGGAGTTACCGACGATATGCTGGTTGACTGTCCCACCTTCTTTGAGCTGGCGGAGGAAATAGCCTCCTGGATTAGTGGCAGCGACCTCGCCGGCTTCAACTCCCAGAAGTTCGACCTGCCAATGCTGGCAGAGGAGTTCGAGCGTGTGGCGCAGGCCGGAAAGCGGCTTGACGTTGACCTCCACGCTCCGCGTATGGTGGACGTTCAGAACATCTTCCACGCGATGGAGCCCCGCAACCTCAGGGCAGCCTACCGCTTCTACTGCGGGGGCGATGATTTCGAAAACGCCCATACCGCCGAGGCCGACACCGTTGCAACCTACAAGGTACTCAAGGCCCAGCTCGACCGCTATCCCGACCAGCTGAAGAACGACGTTGCCCATCTTGCCACCTTCGCCGGCAAGAAGAACGTCGATTTCTCCGGATGCCTCGTGTACAACGATGCAGGCGAGCCCACGGTCAACTTCGGGAAGCACAAGGGGAAGACCGCCCGTGAGGTCTTCAATACTGACCCTTCTTACTATGCATGGATACGCCAGGGCAGCTTCTCACTGGACACCAAGCGTCAGTTTGAGAAACTGGAAGAACAATTCAAGTTGGAAAAACTCGCCAGGAAATGGCAAAACTGATTCCGGTCTACACCTGGAACAAGAGTGTAGTTTCATTCAACAAACGCAGCGAGAGACTGTCCAGGCAGCCCTGGTTCCAGGGTGTGCTTCTGTTGGCCTGCGTGGTGGTGGCGATGCTGCTGGCAAACCTGCCGTTCACCAAGCACTTTTATCACGCCGTCCTTGAGACCAATCTGCGGGTGCATCTGCTGAGCCCCGACGGCACGGTTAACCTTTTCTTCCCCCGCGACCTCACAATTGAGAAGTTCATCAACGACATCCTTATGGTGGTCTTCTTCTTTACCGTGGGGCTGGAGATACGCCGCGAGGTGGCGCACGGGGAGCTGTCGAGCGTGAAGAAGGCTATGCTGCCGGTCATTGCGGCGTTCGGCGGAGTGGTGGCCCCGGCGCTCATCTATATCTTTGTAAACCACGGCTCCGCGGCTGCCAGCGGCTGGGGCATTCCCACGGCTACCGACATTGCCTTTGCGGTTTGCATACTGTCGGTACTCGACAAGAAGGTACCGATATCGCTGAAGGTATTCCTTACGGCCCTCGCGATTGCGGACGACCTGATAGCAATTCTCGTGGTGGCCATATTCTACGGCGGCAACATCAACTTCTACCTGCTGGGGGTTGCGCTGCTGATCATTATTTTCACGCTGTTCCTGAGGAAGATGGGCGAGAAGAATATGTTCCCCTATATCTTCAACGCCATTCTGGTGTGGGCCCTTTTCTACTACAGCGGCATCCACTCCACTATGTCCGGAGTGGTGATGGCCTTCCTGATTCCCTCGACATCCCGCTACAACCGCGCCCAGTATCTGCGCAAGCGCAACCGATACATCGCCAAGCTTGATGAATACGAGGGACTGGACCACGAGCCCTTCCCCAACGGTCCTCAGAAGCACTGCCTGCGCAAGCTGGAGAGCATCGCCCACGGCACGATGGATATGAGCTACCGGGTGGAGCACGCCCTTACTCCTTGGGTTAACTTCCTGATTATGCCGATCTTCGCCCTTGCCAACGCGGGCGTGGAAATCACAGACGCCTCCTACTTTAATATATTCGCGTACGATCCCGCGCTTGGCAGCGTATCGATGGGTATCTTCCTCGGCCTCCTGCTTGGCAAACCGATTGGCATCACGCTGTTCAGCTGGCTGGCCATCAAACTGAAAGTGGGAGCTATGCCAGAGCACGCCAGCTGGAAGATGTTCTTCGCCGTAGCCTGCCTTGGCGGCATAGGATTCACCATGAGCATTTTCGTGGATACCCTTTCCTTCGGCAACCTCCTCCCGGAAGTAACCGAGCACCTGCGCAACGCCGGCAAAATAGCCGTCCTCCTCGGCTCCCTCTGCGCCGGCCTCCTCGGCAGCGCCCTCATCACCCTCGTAAACAAGCTGGAGAAAAAGGCGATAGCTTAAATCTTTCTTCCGCCGCAATTTGCGAATAAGCGAAAGCAGCTCCAGCTAAAGAAAGTGCGGACTCGGCCACTTCCGGAAACGGCCGAGTCCGCATTATTTAACGTCAGACAGCGATTCCGCCGACTCGGGGTAAAGGCTAAAGAGCCAATACAATTGCCGGATCAATGTTTAGGCGCGTTGAGATGGTTCGCGCTTGTTCGTAGGTTGGATTGGCTTTTCCGCTCAAGATGGCGCTGAGTCTGGGGGCTGTCATGCCCAGGATGGAAGCCAATTCCTTTTGGGTCCATTTATTCTCAGAAAGACGGGAGTTCATAGTTTCTGAGAGCGTCGGCGCCTCAATCGGGTAATGCTCCTTCTCGTACTCCTCGACCAGTGCCGAGAGAAGGTCCAGTTCTTGAAGACGCGGATCGTCGGCGGGCGTGTTTTCGTCCGTCTCAAAGAACAGCTGGGCAATACGGGCCATCATAGCCTTGTACTGTTTTTCATCTTTAATCTGTGCCATAGTCTTGCCTCCTATATGGTTGATGCGTCAATTCTGTCGTATTCGCCGTGTGTTCCAACAAAACGGATGTACACAAGCTTGGGAGTAAATTTTATTGCTGCAACCAGACGATAATCGTTTCCCTTTATGTTGAAAACATACCGCTGATTCTTTACATAATCCACAGAATTGGAATCATTCCGAATGTCGTTCAGAGAATTCCAATTGGCTCTTTCCGTCTTCACATACCACTCCTTCAAGGCCTGTTCGCAATCCGGATGCTTGGCCCAGAACTCTCTCAAAGTGGAAATCGCAATCACTCTCATGGCACAAAGGTAAGAATTACAATATTTATAACCAAATTATTTTTAAGATAATTTTAAAAAAGAAAAACTTGTTTAAAAAAATCCGCCGGGGGTGTGAAACTCGCGGCGGATTTTTCCGTATATATGGTACACAAAGGAATTCTCTATGAGACAGCTTAAGATTACAAAGTCCATCACCAACCGCGAAAGCGCTTCGCTGGACAAGTACCTTCAGGAAATAGGCCGTGAGGAGCTGGTGAGCCCCGAGGAGGAAGTGGAACTCGCCCAGCGCATCCGCAAAGGCGACCAGGCGGCCCTTGAGAAACTCACTCGCGCGAACCTGCGCTTCGTGGTTTCCGTTGCTAAGCAGTATCAGAACCAGGGCCTCAGCCTGCCCGACCTCATCAATGAGGGCAATCTGGGCCTCATTAAGGCCGCCGAGAAATTCGACGAGACCCGTGGCTTCAAATTCATCTCATACGCAGTGTGGTGGATTCGCCAGAGCATACTCCAGGCCCTGGCCGAGCAGAGCCGTATCGTGCGCCTGCCGCTCAACCAGGTGGGCTCGCTGAACAAGATCAACAAGGCTCTGGGCAAGTTCGAACAGGAGAACGAGCGTCAGCCGTCGGCCGAGGAACTCTCGGAGATGATCGACGTGCCCAAGGACAAGATTGCCGATACCCTGCGCGTCTCCGGCCGCCACGTGAGCGTGGACGACCCGTTCGTGGAGGGCGAGGACAACTCCCTGCTGGACATCCTGCCCAACGAGGACTCCCCGATGGCCGACAAGGGTCTCACGAACGAGTCCCTGAGCACGGAAATCGAGCGCTCCCTGCAGATTCTCACGCCGCGCGAGCGCGAGATCATCAAGAGTTTCTTCGGCATCGGCTGCCAGGAGATGACTCTGGAAGAGATAGGCGAGCGCCTCGACCTCACCCGCGAGCGCGTGCGTCAGATTAA
Source organism: Bacteroidales bacterium UBA1197 (assembly GCA_002309995.1). GTDB lineage: Bacteria > Bacteroidota > Bacteroidia > Bacteroidales > UBA932 > Cryptobacteroides. Next base: position 16,349 of record DBYB01000064.1, on the reverse strand, counting down.
GGAGAAGGCCATCCGCAAACTCAAGAAACCTTCTGCAAGCAAACTCCTCAAATCCTATCTGGGATAATGACTACCGAGCAATTCATTGCTAACAAGGCCGTTGAGGCCGTCAAGGCCCTCTACGGAGCGGACGTTCCCGCCGACATCATGCAGGTGGGCGTCACCCGCAAAGATTTCGAAGGCGATTTCACTCTGGTCGTATTCCCGCTTCTCCGCACCTCCCGCCAGGCACCTGCCGCGACGGCCCAGGCGATAGGGGAGTGGCTCACGGCCAACTGCCCGGAAATCAGCGGCTTCAATGCCGTACAGGGCTTCCTGAACCTCAACCTCAGCAATATCTACTGGCGCGAATCGCTCCAGGAAATCATAAGCGACGCCAGTTTCGGGCAGCTGCCCGGCACCGGCCGCCGCGTGATGGTGGAGTTCTCATCGCCCAATACCAACAAGCCCCTCCACCTCGGCCACATACGCAATAACCTGCTGGGCGACAGCGTATCCCGACTCCTGAAGGCTGCCGGCGATGAGGTCATCAAGGCCACGCTGGTGAACGACCGCGGAGTGCACATCTGCAAGTCGATGTACGCCTGGGAGAAGCTGTTCGACGGGGCCACCCCGGAGAGCACCGGCATCAAGGGCGACCATCTGGTGGGCGACTGCTACGTGGCATACGCCAAGCTGGAGAAGGAGCATCCCGAGGTCATAGATGACGTGCATAAGATGCTGGTACAGTGGGAGGAAGGCGACCCTCAGGTGCGCAAGCTCTGGGAGATGATGAACGGCTGGGTGTTCGACGGCTTCGAGCAGACCTACAAGGCCCTCGGCATCTCCTTCGACCGCACCTACTACGAGCACGATACCTATCTGCTCGGCAAGGAGCTGGTGCAGAAGGGGCTCGATATGGGCGTGCTGGTGAGGGATCCCGACGGCTCCGTGTGGTGCGACCTCACCGCCGACGGCCTTGACCGCAAGCTCCTCCTCCGTTCCGACGGTACCTCCGTCTATATGACGCAGGACCTTGGCACCGCCGAGCGCCGTTTCGCTGAGTACGATCTCGACTCCCACGTGTACGTTGTGGGCGACGAGCAGAACTACCATTTCCAGGTGCTGAAGCTGGTGCTGAAGAAGCTCGGCTTCGACTGGGCCGACCAGATATTCCACCTCAGCTACGGTATGGTGGAACTGCCCGAGGGCAAGATGAAGAGCCGCGAGGGCACGGTGGTGGATGCGGACGACCTTATCGAGAAGATGTACCAGGAGGCCAAGGCCACCAGCGAGGAGTCCGGCAAGCTCGAAGGCATACCTGAAGACGAGAAGGAGCGGCTCTACCATATGATTGGGCTCGGCGCGCTCAAGTACTTCATCCTCAAGGTGGACCCGAAGAAGAAGATGCTCTTCAACCCGAAGGAGTCGATAGACTTCAACGGCAACACAGGCCCATTTATCCAGTACACTCACGCGCGCATCTGCAGCATACTTCGCAAGGCCGCCGAGGCTGGAATGAAGGCCACCGTGGCCGACGCCGCAGTGCTGAGCCCCAAGGAGATACGTCTTGTGAAGATACTCTCCGGCTACCCTCAGAAGGTGGCCGAAGCGGCAGCGGCATACTCCCCGGCGCTCATTGCCAACTATGCGTACGACCTGGCCAAGGAGTTCAACCAGTATTACCACGAGACGCAGATACTCAAGGAGTCCGACGCGACGCTGCTCGGTATGAGGCTGGCCCTCATCGATACGCTGGCGGCGACGCTCCGCAAGGCTATGGACGTTCTGGGAATCGAATTGCCCGACAGGATGTGACAACAGGGGAAGCATATATGTTTCCGACCTCCGCGAAGGAGGTCCAGGCTCTCGGATGGGATTACATCGACGTCATCTTCTTTACCGGTGACGCTTTTGTGGACCATCCGAGTTTCGGTACTGCCTGTATCTCCCGCTGGCTGCAGAAGGCCGGCTACCGCGTGGCAGTTGTTCCTCAGCCCAACTGGCGCGACGATCTTCGCGACTTCCGCAAACTCGGCCGCCCGCGTCTGTACTTTGCCGTTAACGCCGGGGCTATGGATTCAATGGTCAACCATTACACGGCCGCCAAGCGCCTGCGCCACGACGACGCATACACCCCCGAAGGCCGTGCAGGCCAGCGTCCCGACCGTGCCGTAACGGTTTACAGCAAGATACTCAAGCAACTCTGGCCCGATGTGCCCGTCGTTATCGGCGGCGTTGAGGCCTCCCTGCGGCGTCTTACCCACTACGACTACTGGGACAACCGCCTTATGCCGTCTATCCTTGTGGATTCCGGCGCCGACTGGCTCTGCTACGGTATGGGCGAAAAGCCCATGCTCCAACTCACCCGCGCCATCGAGCGAGGCTGGTCGAACCATCAAATCGAACAACTACCTCAGTTGGCGTTCTACCGCACCGGCAGTTCAGGTTCCGCTACGCCGGAAACGCTTCTGAAAACTTCGCTTCGCTCATCCCTCCCACCTTCGGTGGGCCCCTCCCGTCTCTCCGAGACTGTTTCTCCCCCTGTTGTCCCCCAAGGGACATCTGCCCTTCGGGGTGGCCATGGGCGGCCATGGTTTTCAGAAACGTTCCCGGCCTCCGCTTCGCCTGACCTGCCTTCTCCTGTCATCCTGAGCGATAGCGAAGGATCTATTGTGAGGCTTCATTCTTACGAAGAATGTTGTAAGGACAAGCGGGCGTTTGCGGAGAATTTCCATCATATTGAGATTTACGCGAATATGCTGCGGCCGCCGGTGTTGATTGAGCCGGTGGGGGCGGGGTACGTGCAGGTGAACCCGACGTGCGAGCCGTCGACGACGCAGGAGATGGATTCCTTCTGGGACCTGCCGTTCACGAAGCTGCCGCATCCACGATACAAGGGTAAGCGCATCCCGGCGTACGACATGATAAAGGACAGCATCATCACGCACCGGGGCTGCTTCGGCGGCTGCAATTTCTGCACTATCGCCGCCCACCAGGGCAAGTTCATCCAGAGCCGCAGCGAAGAAAGCATACTCAAGGAGGTACGCAAACTCGCCGCAATGCCCGAATTCCACGGGAATATTTCCGACATCGGCGCACCTACCGCCAATATGTACGGTATGACCGGAATGGACCCGAAGCGCTGCGAAATGTGCCGCCGCAAATCCTGCCTCTACCCGGCCCCCTGCGTCAACCTCGACCGCTCCCACGAACGCCTGCTGCGTCTCTACGAACGCATCGACGCCGTGAAGGGCGTGCGCCACTCGTACATCGGCAGCGGCATACGGTACGACCTCTTCCTCGACGAGAAAGGCTTCGTGGACAAGACCTCCTGCCCGTATCTCGAGACAGTTATGCTCAAGCATACCTCCGGCCGAATGAAAGTCGCCCCTGAGCACACTTCAGATAAGGTTCTCGGATATATGGCCAAGCCGTCGTTCCGACTCTTCGAACGGCTGCGCAAGGAATTCGACGGCATTAACCGGCGCAACGGCACGCACGTGGAGCTGGTGCCTTATTTCATCTCCTCGCACCCCGGCTGTACGCTCAAGGATATGCAGGACTTGGCGCATCACCCGGCGCTCAAGGGCATCTGGATGGACCAGGTGCAGGACTTTATGCCCACACCGATGACTACTTCCAGCGTGATGTTCTACAGCGGTATCGACCCGCGCACGATGAAACCCGTGTTTGTGGAACGAGATCCCGAACGCAAACGGCAGCAGAAATCGCAGTTCTTCAAGAAGCACTGAGCCCTAGCGCCTCAGCAGCTTGAGCCAGTCGTAGAAGAAACTGTAGGAATAGCAGAAAAGCAGCAGCAGGGCTGCGGCCGCGAGGGGAGTGAAGCACAGGAACAGTATCACCGCCCAAATCAGGAAGAACAGTGGATATCCCACCATACGCACCAGGAATCGTACCGAGTTGCTGAATGCCTTGTCTTTAATCTTGAAACGGCAGATGTATTCGGCCGCACCCCAGAGAGGCAGCGACAGAAGGGCGCACAGCAGGAATACCGGTGAAGAAATGACAGCCAGCGGAATCTCCCACCAGCGCTTCTTGCGCGGCGGGCGCAGTTCGGCCAGGCGCGCCTCGTAGTTTTCGTCGTCCGGAATATATAGAATAAGACTAGCGATGCGGTGCCAGAGTTCGGAGCTCAGGGCTTCGTACAGGTCGGGTTTCGACAGGTCCTTGTGCTCCTCTACGAAACGGTTTACGTCTATGGGCTCGCCGTAACGCAGGGTGCAGGTGCCCATATAGCGGAAGAAGTCACTGTAATTCAGGCCGGCGGGAACAATGTAAGTTGGCTGCGTGGCAGCGTTCTTGAGGGCTATTCGCACCACACCCTTGTGAATGGGCAGCAGGGAGTACATCGTCCTGTGCCGGCCTTCCGGGAAGATGCAGAACGGGGTGTTGTGATGCAGGGTATCCAGGATGACAGGCAGGATTTCCAGGTTCTGGGCAACGCTGCGCAGGCCGTCGCGCTTGCGGGCAATAGGCACTATCCTCAGGAAGTGCAGGGCCTTGGCGGCGGTGGGATTGCGGAATATGTCGGCCCTGGCGCCGAAGGCCGTGGCCTCGCGGCGGCTCTGGAGAACGACCAGAGCGTCCATCAGCGTGTTGCAGTGATTGGGGGCTATGATTACCGCCTTGCCGTCGTCAGGAAGGGTCCCTTCCACCTTCAGGCTGGAGAAACTCCGGCGCGTACACCTGTCCACCCAGTGGCGCAGGAACGAATACAAACGGTTTCTCTCCCAAAGTTCTGACATACTAACGCGAAAATTTCTCAAATTTAACAAAAAAAACTTAATTTAGCGCAACGAAAACCAAACGGAATGGACAGAAGAGAGTTCATAGGGGCAGGTGCTGCCGGAGCGATTGCCGCTTCCGGCCTGCTCAAGCCTTTTGAGGCCCTTGCGAAGGACGACGGCGACGGCCGTCTCATAATATCCGCCCCAATGCTCCAGAACTGGGCGGAAACGTCGATGGGAGTTGCGTTTGCGGTTAGCAGTATGGCCAATGGGTACGTGCTCGTGGGCGAGAGGGAAGACCTCTCCGACGCGCGCAAGGTGGTCTGCGGCGGCTTCCGCGTCACCGACGCCAACGACCGCGTGATGCTGGTCCGCCTTACCGGGCTCAAGCCATCGACCCGCTACTACTATCGCATCGGCGCCGACCGCATCAGTTATCAGGGCGGCTACAAGATGAAGAAAACCGGCAACGAAGAAGATCCGACGGTCTATTCCTTCACCACCGCCGGCAAGGGCGTGCCCGCCAGCTTCTGCGTCATCAACGATACTCACGCCCGTATGGACACCTTCGGGCTGGCGACGGAGAAGATTGCCGCCCTGGCTCCGTCCTGCGTGGTCTGGAATGGCGACGCCACCAACGTGCAGGAGACCATCGAGTCGCAGGTGGAGATCTTCCTGAGCCCGGCCATCGAACGGAAGGATTACGCCGCAAATCTCCCGTACATCTTCTGCCCGGGCAACCACGACTGCCGTGGATGGGCCGGCAGGCATCTGGAAAAGGTGATGATGTTCCGCCAGCCGGAGGAGCGGGCCTCGCGCGACTGGGACCTCGGGCGCAACTTCGCCGTCCGTATGGGCGAGGTGGCGATGATTGGCCTCGATACGGCGGAGGACAAGCTGGACAGCAACCCCCGGTTTGCCGGCCTGTTCAGCAGCGTAGCTTATCGGGAGGCACAGGTGGAATGGCTGCGTGATGCACTCTGCCGCGAGGAGATCGTGAGCGCGCCATACCTGGTGGCTTTCTGCCACATTCCTCTTTTTGATGACGATCCGACCCACAATCCAGGTGATATCGCACCGGCCGACTTCGACCCCCGCTACACTACCGATTACGCGCTTTGGCAGCGTACCTGCGCCGGGCTGTGGGGTCCTTTGCTCCACGCCGCCGGCTGCCAGCTGGTCGTCTCCGCACATCAGCATAAGTACAGGTTCCTTGATGCCGATGCCGAGGGCGGCCGCTGCTGGGCGCAGATTATCGGAGGAAGTCCCGAACTGGGACTGAAGGGCAAGCACGACGGCTTTGCGCCTGACCCGACGCGCTTCCCGACGGTCATAGAGGGGAAAGTTGAGGCAGGACGGCTTAACATCACCGTGCACAACCTGCTCACCGGAGCGGTGCAGGACCGCTTCAGCTTCGCTCCCAGGCCGTTGTAGTCAAGGGGATTTCAATCAGACCGCGCCGGATAATCTGTCCGGGCGTTTCAGCAGTATCTTCAGGCCCAGCATAGCGGGCTTGTTCCACATCCACGGGCGGCGGACCAGGGTCTGCACCCTTCTGGCGCGCCGCGTCCAGGCATCCCAGTCTCGTACCGGCAGGGAAGCGACGCTGCGTATGAGCCTGAGGCGTTTGCCCAGATGCCGGCCCCAGCCCCGTCCGGCCAGGTCGCTGTCCAGCATTTTCAGTTCGGCGGCGGAGACGTCGGCACATCCGAAGTGGAACAGGTACAGGTCTTTCACTATGTGGAAGTTGCCGCGTCTGGTGCGATGGAAGCCGCTCCCCCAGGGGACTGGCTTGCACAGTACGGTGGCCTTGGTGTAGCGGGTGGAGAGGAATACATACGACCGCTGCTCCAGCAGGCCTCGCGACTTGTCGAGCTGAGGCTCGCAGTCGAGTTTCTGCACCACGTCGCAGCCGAGGCCCGAGAATGAGACGCGGCCGCCGGCGTCCAGCGACGAGAGGAATTCCGGCAGGCTTACGTTAAGGGCGGGATCGACGACGAGGAATTCGTCAACGTCGGTCCCCAGAATCATATCGTATCGGTCGAACAGTTGCGCGGCGCGGGCTGATATCAGGGCGATGCGGCCCTTGTCGGCCTCGCGCACGTTGCCGGCCACCCTGGGCACGGCCTCCGTGTTGCAGCCGTCGGTGAAGGACGGTATTGCCTGGTCGGTGCCGTCGAACAGGATGTACAGGTTCTCCCTGCCGAGGAGCTGCCCGTAATGTTTTACCCAGCGCTCGAGGAAGAACTCGGCGTTCCTTACCATCGTTATGGCTGCAATCCTTTTCATCAGTCAAATTTCCGAAAGTTAAAACTATTGTCGTGGAATTCCAAATCCCGACTATTATTATTATCTTTGCAAGCTATGGGTTTTATGAACTTTCTCGTCAAATGGCGCAGCGCCTTCCTGGCCGTAATGGTGGCCATGGCGGTCGTATGCGGGTTCATGATTCCCAAGATCAACGTCATAATGGAGGTGACATTCTTCCTCCCCGACGATTCGCCCATGAAGAAGGGCCTGGATCAGATGGAGGAAGACTTCCCCGGAATGAAGGGCCAGCTGAGTATGCTCAGCGTGATGCTCAAGGACGTGGAAGACAAGGATGCCGAAGAGAAGGTCCTCAATGAGCTCACCGGAGGCCTTATCCTGATGTCGGTCAAGGAAAAGGAAGGATTTACCCTGTACCAGTACCTGCTGTCGCAGGATTGCAATTACGAGGCCGTCCGTCAGACCATAAAACAGCATTATAATGGGCGGGCAGTTGTGGAGGTCGACCTCGAGAAGAATATGCCGGCCAACATAATCCCGATGATAGCTTCGGGAGCCGTGCTTGTCTTCATCATCCTGCTCATAATGTGCTCCTCGCTGGTGGAGGTGTTCCTGTTCCTGTTCTCAATGTTGATAGCCGTAGCCATCAATATGGGCAGCAACATCATTCTGGGCGACGTGTCGTATATGACGCACACGATGGTAGCCGTGCTCCAGATGATTCTGTCGATGGATTATTCCATCATCATTATGAACCGCTACCGGCAGGAGAAATCCCGCTTCCCGGGCGACAACAATGCCGCAATGGCGGCCGCACTGCACGGAGCTTCCCGTTCTGTGCTCAGCAGCGCAACCACCACCATAGTCAGTCTCCTGATGCTGATGTTTATGGAGCTGAAGGTGGGATTCGAACTGGGTATCGTGCTGTCGAAGGGAGTATTGCTCAGTATGGTCAGCAACTTCCTGGTGCTGCCTGCGCTCATCCTTCGTTTCGACACTGCAATCAAGAAGACCGAGAAAAAGATACCTCAGGTACCTTACCGCCAGCTGGCCCGCTTCGAGGTGAAGAACAGGGCGGTGCTGACGGTCGTCTTCATAGCGATATTCGTCGCCTCGTTCTTACTCCAGAAGCGCACTGAGATTTCCTTCTCCGCCATCTGGGAGACGGAAATCGCCAAGGAGTTCCCTCCCCAGAATCCCCTCATCCTCTTGTATGAGACGCCCGAGGAGGACCAGGTGCCAGGCATACTCGATACCCTGCAGCGCGACCCTATGGTCTCCACGTGCATCAGCTATCCTGGCCTCATCAAACAGGGGCATACGATATCGGAACTGACTGCCGAACTCGGGGCGGCATCGCCAATGATAACCGAAGAAATGGTGCGGGCGGTGTACTATTCGTACTCGCACCCCGAGCGCAAGGAGAGGATGAGCCTGAATGAGATTCAGGATCTCGCCGAGGAACTTGAGGCCCAGGGGTTGATGCCGGAGGGTTTCGATGTGAAGACGCTGATGGCCGATCTTATGCCGTCCGAGCCGGTGGTACAGGTGAAGCCTGCCGCGGCACCGAAGGCACCCAAGCATTCAGCGCCGGTCGTTACTGCCGCCGTACCCGACACCGTAGCTCAAGTGGCCCCGGTGGTTGACAGCACTGCCGTCGCACCTGCCGACAGCACCCTCGTGGCCGCAGCCGACAGCTTGCACACCTCCGTCGACAGCACTCTCGCCGCCGCTGCGATACCCGACAGCCTTGCAGCAGCGCCTGCCGACAGCACCCTTGCCGCCGCTCCTTCTCAGGAGACCTCTTACGATATGCCGGACGACGCTCCCGCAATCCCGGAAGCAATCACGTTCGAGATGGTCAACGAGCAGCTGACCGCAAGGCAGTTGTCCGAGAGATATGGCATCGAGCGCTCCTACGTGAATATGCTTTATCGTATGGCCGGCCGCGCACGCAAGCCCGCAACTATGTCCATCCACGAGATGGCGGTCTTCGTCAATTCCCGACTGCTGAAGGACAAGCGTTACTCGAATCTCGTGACGCCTGAGCAGGTGGCGATGTTCAAGGACCTTTACAGGCAGGTGGATTCTGCCTTCGTGGCAGGACCTTCACCGGCCGCAGACCTGCTGGCGCAGGCAGATACGGCTTCCGCCGACTCCCTTGCCCTGGCGGCTTCCGACAGCCTTGTGGTGCAGGTCCCTGTGGACGACCTTGCGCAGGCTCCGGTGGAGGATGAACCGGTGGTCATCACCCCTCTGGAGCGTCTGGCAGAAATGGCGTTCAGTGGCCGCAGGTATAATTCCCGCACTATGTACAGGGCGCTTGCTGCTGCCCGCTTCCCGGTGACGCAGAGCGATATCGACCTGCTGTATCTGTATTCCGGCAGCCGTAAGTGGAATGATAATGGTATGTGCCTTAGCATCAGTCAGTTCGTCAACTATCTGGACAGCCTGCTCACTACGCAGGAGGCCTTCAGCCGCTTCCTGGATGATGATTCCAGGCAGGCGCTCGAGCAGGCGAAGGACGAGCTAGGCGTGGCGGCTACCTCGCTGCGCTCGGAGAGGCACTCGCTGGCGGCCATAATTACCGACTATCCCTTTGAGAGCCCGGAGACCTTCACGTTCGTGGAGCGTCTGCAGACGCTGTCTGACCGTTCGTTGGAGCGCGAACACGTGGTAATTGCCGAGTCTGCGATGTACAAAACCTTTAAGGACAATTTCCCTGATGAGTTGTTGTTGCTAACCATTCTTACGGTTCTCTCTATATTTATAATAGTAGCGCTCACGTTCAAGTCGCTCGTGGTGCCGGTATTCCTTGTGATGGCCGTTATGTCGGGTGTTTATGTGAACGTGTTCGTGAGCGGACTCAATGGCAATACGATGTACTTTATGGCATATCTGATCGTACAGAGCATACTTATGGGCGCCACGATAGACTATTCCATACTGTTCACCAGTTATTACCGCGAGGCCCGTATGCGTATCGGAGTGCCCGGAGCCATTGCCACCGCATTCAATGCCGCAGGCCACTCAATTATGACCTCCGGTCTCATCCTTACGCTTGCGCCTATCGCAATGGGTATGTTCATCGAGGACCAGATGGTGGCGATGATACTCAAATGCCTGGCAAGCGGCGCGGCATCGGCCCTGCTGATCATCTTCTTCATCCTGCCCGGCGCCATTGCGCTTTGCGACTTCCTCATCGCACCCAAGGGTGCTGTAAAGAAGTACAGGAACAAATAGGGAAGTGAATAATAAAATAAGAGGCCGGCTGTTCAGTCGGCCTCTTATTGTGTGGGAATTATTGGACTCGAACCAATGACCCCCTGCTTGTAAGGCAGGTGCTCTAAACCAGCTGAGCTAAACTCCCGAAAGGTTGGTTTAGAACCTGTCTTCCGAAGAAACGGTGAGTTTCTTACGGCCATGACGGCGGCGTGCCGCAAGGACGCGACGTCCGTTGGGAGTGCTCATGCGCTCACGGAATCCGTGCTTGTTGACTCTCTTGCGGTTTGAGGGTTGAAATGTACGTTTCATTATCTTAAATTTTTAATTATTCGGATTTGGGAGGACAAAGGTAAGATTTTCCGATTTCAATTACAAATTTTTCTTTGAAATATTCATCATTAATCCAATCTTCTATGCTCCAGACCCTCACACGGCCTGGTTCGACCCTGCATTTACGGCCCAATTCGGCGATTTCTGCGAGCACGTCGCCGCCCTTTAGGCATATGATGCTGTTCCGGAAGCGGCCCTGAACCCAGGGGTAAAGTTTGTCAAGCGATGCCACGGCGCGCGTCACCACCCAGTCGAAAGTGCCGGGGAGCGATTCGGCGCGGGCGTTCACACATTCCACGTTTTTCAGTCCAAGCCCTTCTGCTACTGCGCCTGCGACCTTAAGCTTCTTGCCGATGGAGTCGCACAGGGTGAAATGCGCCTCGGGATACTCGACGGCGAGAGGGATTCCTGGGAAGCCGCCGCCCGTGCCCAGGTCGAGCACGGAAGTGCCGTCAAGCACGCCGGCGGGGTAGTGCAGTTCCAGGTAGCGCGCGATGGCCAGGGAATGAAGTATGTGGTGCTGGTACAGCTGGTCTATGTCTTTGCGGGACACCACGTTGATGCGTGCGTTCCACTCCCGGTACAGTTCCAGCGCCTTTGCAAAATCAGTTTCCGTGCTTCTCATTCCGCTTCCAGTACTATTACTGAACTCTGATATGGCTTCTTGAGGTTCAGGTTGATGCCGAAATTCATCAGGTAATCGCCGCCGAAGCTCTTGCCGTGGCCCCAGAAAGCGCGCCGCACGCCGTTATTGTAGGGCTCGGGGCAGATTTCGGATGCCTTGTAGCGAAGGCCGGGGTTGAGGCCGTCCAGCCTGAACTCGGGCACTACGCTCTGGCCGGGATAGTCCAGGCAGAACGCGAAGAACACGGCCTTGCGCTTGTCTTTGGAAACAAAGACCATTGAACTGTAGCACTTGTCGTAAGGGGAGCTGATGCGGTAGAGGTCGCCGTCGAATACGATGTCGCGGAACTGCTTGTACGTGGCAAGATACTCGCGTACGAAATCTTTCTCCTTGTCGCTCAGCAGCTTGGGCTGTATCTCCATTCCCAGCCTGGCGGTCGCCGCCATATCGCAGCGGAACTTGAGGGGAATCACCCTGCCGGTCTGGTGGTTGGGCGTAGCGGATATGTGGGATCCGAATAACTGCATAGGGTAGATGTAGCTGCATCCGTACTGCATATAGGCCCGGGAATGGGCGTCGGTGTTGTCGCTGGTCCACACTTCGTTGGCCCACTGCAGCACGCCGTAATCAACCCTTCCGCCGCCGGACGAGCAGGATTGCAGCAGCACGCCGTGGTAGCGGGCGCGTATCCTCTCGAGCACGCTGTACAGGCCCCTGGTGTAATCGACCCAGAAGTTGGACTGGTCTGTCTCCCAGCTGGAGCCTACGTTGTACACGTGCCTGTTGCAGTCCCATTTGATATAGTCGATATCGCCGAGCTGCATTGTGCGGTCGAAGACACCGAACACGAAGTCCTGAACCTTGGGATTGCTGAGGTCGAGCAGCAGCTGGTTCCTTTCGGTCTCGGCCGTGCGGCCCTTCTCTACCACCACCCACTCGGGATGCTCCTTGTACAGCCTCGACTTGGGATTGACCATCTCGGGCTCTATCCAGATGCCGAATTTGAGTCCCTTGGAGTGAGCGTAATCGGCCAGATATGCTATTCCTTCCGGTATCTTCTCCAGGTTCACTTCCCAGTCGCCCAGGCCGCTCTTGTCGGAGTTGCGGGCGAACTCGCCGGTGCCGAACCATCCGTCATCAAGCACGAACATCTCCAGCCCCATAGAGGCCGCGTCGTCTATCATATCGGTGAGGGTCTTGGTGTTGAAGCTGAAGTAGGCGCCCTCCCAGCTGTTCAGCAGGGTGGGGCAGTGCATAGTGGAATCGTACATACCGCTGCGGCGCGCCCAGTCGTGCAGGTTGCGGCTGGCCTGGCCGGCACCGCGGGTACTGTAAGTCCAAACCATATCGGGTGTTACGAACTTCGCTCCTTTGGCCAGCACATATTCGGCTCCGGAAGGATGGATGCCGGCGGTTATGTAGAGACGGCCGCCATCTACGACCTGGAAGTTGAGGCGGTAGTTGCCGCTCCAGCGGAGGGCGCCGGCAATGACGTCGCCGCTGCTCTCATTCAGCCCGTCCTGGTCGAGACTGAGCAGGAACGAGGGGTTGACGCGCTGGGTGGCGCGCACGCCGTCGCGGCACTCGATGGTCTTGACGCCGTGCGTCAGCACATCAGTCTCCATAAAGAATTCGTGTGCCCAGGTGCCGTAAAAGTGCGTGAGGGCGTACTTGGAGGCCATAATCGGCAGGCAGGACGAGTAGTAATCCCTCAGCTGCACGCTGTACTTGCCGTCGTTGGCAATCTCCGCGTGGGCGAGAATGACATCTTCGTTCTCGTAGGCCTCAAAGACCAGGTTTACGCGGAGCGGCTGCTTGGAGTCGCGAAGGTAAATCGTGGTGCGCTGCACTCCCTCTTCCACCTGTGTGCTGGTGTAGCTCTCATACAGCAGTTCGGTATTCACGCCGCCGTCGGGATAGTTGACCGCAAGCGCCGGCTCGTACACGAACTTGCCGCCGGCAGTGGGATATATCTGTACTTCGCCGACGGAGTGGGAGTCGGCGTAAGACCGGAAGCCTGCGAAGTCTTCTGCGTTTGCCACGGAGGGACCGTAGTGGCGATAGACCAGTGCTCCGCCGGGCTCGCCCACCATCACAAGCGACGTGCTCTTCGTGTTTACGGAAATGTAGTGATACTCAGCTGCATAGCCCTGCAGTGAAAGTCCCAGGGCAGCCAGGATTACGATTACCAGGTTTTTCATTTTGTCAAGCATTTGTTTTGCGCGGCGGATACGGGTGCGTACGGTGTTGAGTTCCAGCCCCGTCTCTTCCGCTATTTCTTTGTATTGCATTCCTTCTATAAGGCGCCTGTGCGCTATGTCCCTGTAGAGTTCCGGGAGGCCGGCGACCATCTGCTCGGTCTCCTCCCGCGTCTCCGTCTTGATGATGCCCTCCAGCGCGTCCTCTTCGCCGTCTTCTATTGTGGCGGCCACGTTGCTGCTCCGCGCGTCGTCGTCCAGAAACACGATGCCGCGCTGCCTGCGGGTCTCCATATCGATTACGTCCAGGGCGGTGTTGTGGGCAATTCGTGTGAGCCACACGTTAAAACTGCCCAGCGAAGGGTCGTAGCTGCGAAGCTGCCGGAAGGCTTTCTCGAAGGTCTTGGAACATATGTCTTCTATGTAGAAATGGTCCAGCCCCTTCATCGTCTTGCGGAGGTAGGAGCGTATGGACGATATGTTCTCGTCCCAGAGTGCCGTAAAGGCAGTGGCGTCGCCGATCATTGCACGGCGTACGTTCTCGTCAATGGGCTTCAAGCCAGTTTGTGCCATAATTGCATTCTACCGTTAATGGAACATTGAGTCGTATTACTCCCTGCATCTCCTCGGTGAGCAGGCGGCTTACCGCTTCCGTCTCGCTCAGGGGAACCTCCAGCAAGAGTTCGTCGTGTATCTGGAGCACCATACGCGAGCGCAGGCCCTCCTTGCGCAGCCTGCGGTCCACGGCAATCATTGCCAGTTTGATGATGTCGGCGCTGGTGCCCTGGATGGGGGCGTTGACGGCATTACGTTCGGCAAATGCGCGCACGGTGGCGTTGCCGCTGTTCACGTCCGGTACGTAGCGCCGGCGGCCCATAAGCGTTTCCACATACCCCCGGGCGCGGGCGCCTTCGAGTGTGCCGTCTATCCAGCCACGGATGCTGGGGAATGATGCGAAGTAGTCGTCTATCAGGCGCTTGGCCTCGGCGCGCGAGCATCCGAGATTCTGGCTCAGGCCGAAGGAGGAAATGCCGTACATAATGCCGAAGTTGGCGGTCTTGGCGATGCGGCGCTGATCGGATGTCACTTCCTCAATGGGCACGCGGAATATCTTGGATGCGGTGGCGGCGTGTACGTCGATACCCTGGCGGAAGGCCTCGCAGAGGTGGGCGTCGCCGCTCAGGTGGGCCATTATGCGCAGCTCGATCTGTGAGTAGTCGGCGCTCATTATCACCCGGTCGGCGGATTCGGGCACGAACGCTTTGCGAATCTCACGGCCCTGCTCGGTGCGTATGGGGATGTTCTGCAGGTTGGGGTTGGAACTGGAGAGCCTGCCGGTTGCCGTAAGTGCCTGGTTGAAAGTGGTATGCACACGGCCGTCGCGGGGACTTACGTAGGTAGGGAAGGGCTCGATGTATGTTCCGAGGAGCTTGCGGAGGCCGCGGTAGTCGAGTATCTTCTCTATAATAGGACTGCGGTCGGAGAGTTCCTGGAGGGTTTTCTCGTCGGTGGGCCAGTTGCCTTTGCGGGGCTTCTTTGCCCTGGGGTCGAGCTTGAGTTTCTCGAACAGCACTTCGCCTACCTGCTTGGGGGAGTTGATGTTGAGGCCGGGCTCGCCGGCGAGGGTGCGGATCTCGCTTTCGAGCGCAGATACTTGTGTCCTGAGGCCGTCTGCATAATCGGCCAGGGTCTTGAGGTCCACCTTCACGCCCGCGAGCTCCATCCGGCTGAGTACGCCGATGAGGGGCTCCTCCAGGGTGTCGTAGAGCTGCCGCAGACGCGGGTCGGTAGCGTCCATCTGCTGTAGAAGGGCGTCTGCGAGAGGGATGAGGACGGCGGTCTCGAGTATGCGGTCCGGTCCGGGCGATTCTTCGAACAGGGAACCCTGCGCCATTTCGTCTCCGGCGTTCAGGTCAACTCCGATGAAGGTTGAGGCAAGTATCTCGAGTTTGTGGCTGTTTTCAGGGTTCAGAAGGTAATGAAGCAATTCGATGTCTTCCAGGCGCCCTTCTGTCTGCAGCCCGAGTATGCTGAGAGCATTTATCTGCTGCTTCAGACCCGCTCCTACTTTGGTCCGTTCGGCATCAGCCAAAAGTTCCTTGAACACTGCAGGCTCGCCACTTGCAACGCCGTGACTGTCAGCTACGTATAGGGTTCCATCAACGAAATTTATTGCAACCCTGCTGTCTGCTATTTCCGACGGCTCGCAGCGGAGGCAGGCAGGGGCTGCCAAATCCAGTTTTGGAAGCCCCTGCCTGCGGAGCGTAGAGTCGTCGGAAATACTTTCGGCGATTTTGCGGACTAGGCGGATGAGGGAGGGGAATTCGTATTCCTTGAAGAGGGCCTCGACGTCGGGGTTCCAGGCAAGGGTGAGCCTCATATCGTCGGCGGTGGTGGCAAGGGGGATGTCCGTCTTTATGGTAACCAGTTCGCGGGAGAGGGCGATGTGGTCCTGCGCAGCACGGAAAAGCTCCTGCTGGCGGGCAGTAAGCTCGCCCAGATGCTCGTAGATGCCGTCCACGCTGCCATATTTCCCAAGCAGTTTGGACGCTCCCACGGGACCGACTCCCTGCACTCCCGGCACGTTGTCGGAGGAGTCGCCGCAAATCGTGAGGATATCGATGACCTGTTCAGTGCGGTCGATGCCCCATTTCTCACAAATCTCCTTCTCGCCCAATATCTCGTTGTCGGAGCCCGATTTGCCCGGCCTGTACTGGAACACGGACGGAGCTACCAGCTGGCCGTAGTCCTTGTCGGG
>DBYB01000064.1:0-182 GCA_002309995.1 Bacteroidales bacterium UBA1197 | reverse complement strand
GCCATCGAGCCGATGACGTCGTCGGCTTCGAAGCCGCGCTCCATAAGCACCGGCATACCCAGGGCCTTCACGATGGAGGTCAGGGGCTCCAGCGCGTCTATCACGAGTTGCGGAGTTTCACTTCGGTTGGCCTTGTATTCCGGGTAGAGCTGATTACGGAAAGTGCCTCCCGGAGGGTCGAA
>DBYB01000010.1:2910-7324 GCA_002309995.1 Bacteroidales bacterium UBA1197 | reverse complement strand
GGACGCCCCAGGAAGGCGTAATACATCTTGAAAACGAGGGCGTGGCCGTCTATCAGAAAAAGTTTCATATTGAAACACAAAGATGGAATTATTTTTGAAAGTTTCAAACATATTGGCTAATTTTGGCATTATGAAAAAGTTCATCGTTTCAGTATTCGCACTCTGCCTGGCGGCAGGGGCATACGCACAGACCCAGCCCATCAGGGCTTTCTCTCACCGTGGTGGCAGACTCGAAAGGGATGAGAACACCCTCATCGCCTTCCAGGAAAGCTGGGACGCCGGCTACACCGGTTTCGAGACCGACATCCGCCGCACTGCCGACGGAGTCCTCTATATGACTCATGACTGCACCCTCGAGCGCACCACCAACGGCAGCGGCATCTTCGAGCGCAAGACCTCTGCCGAGATCGAGCAGCTCCGCACCAAGAAGGGCAACAAGATGCTCAAGTTCGACGATTTCATAGAGTTCCTCCAGGACAAGGACAACCTGTACGTGGAGTTCGAACTCAAGACCAAACCCGATTCCCTCTATACCCAGGAACTGGTCGAGGAGGTTGCAGAAAGGGTTTACCAGGCCGCCAAGTCCATTCGCACGAAGAACTCCATCCTGCGTTTCACTTCCTCCGATATCCGCGGCCTGCGCTACCTCAAGAAGGCCCATCCGGAGATCATCAGCAAGGGCCCCAAGTCTGAGCTGCTCATCATCTTTAACTCCGGCGTGACGGAGAAGGTCATCGAGACCTGCAAGGAAGAAGACATCTGGGTCGTCGGATGTATGACTCCCAAGACTACCCGCGATATGGTTGCCAAGGCCCACAAGGAAGGCATTATCGTGAGCTTGTGGCCTACCCAGAAGATCGAGGACTTTATGCTCGCCGCCTACCTCGGCTCCGACTGCATGTGCACCGACATCCCCGTCGAGACTATGCGCTGGGTCAAGGAGAACGCACCCTGGATGAACGTCACCTATTGAGCACTGACGAACTCTTTATGAAGGAAGCCCTGCGGGAGGCTGAAGCCGCAGGGGCCGAGGGCGAGGTGCCCATCGGCGCCGTTGTCGTGGCCAAAGGCCGCATCATTGGCCGGGGGCACAATATGACCGAGAGGCTGCACGACCCCACCGCCCACGCCGAGATGATAGCGCTTACGGCGGCCACCGAGGCCATCGGTGGCAAGTATCTGGACGACTGTACCTTATTCGTTACCGTGGAACCCTGCCCTATGTGCGCCGCCGCCCTCTGCTGGGCGCAGGTCGGCCGCATCGTTTACGGCGCGTCCGATCCCAAGAGGGGCTTCAGCCTCTACACCCCGTCGCTCCTGCACCCCCGTACGGAAATTGCCGCAGGAGTCCTTGCGGAGACCTGCGGCAATCTGGTAGCCGGTTTCTTTAAGAAGAAACGTTAAGCGAATACGCTGCCGGCCACGAAGTTGGGGCGGGTGGCGTAGTTGTAATCGTCGCAGACTATACGTACTGCATCCTTGACAAGGGCTCTCGGATTCATCGGGAGCCTTTTGTCGCGTACGGCTATGTACTGCACGGGCATATACTGATGCAGCAGGCCCATCGGGATGTCGGCTCCTTCCAGGTTGGCGAAGAGCTTCTGCATTGCAGCCTCGATGCGCGGATCGGGCATATAGTAGCGGCTGCGGTCGGAGTAACTGTAGGCGCGCTTGAGTGCCTGCTCCTTGGGGGTGCCGTGGTAGTACTTCTGCCAGTTCTTGGGATTCTCCAGCATCACCTGCTCCACTACGGATATGTAGTTGGAACGGGCTGCGGGGTCATCGATCATCTCATCCTCTATGTGGCTGAGTGCGAACAGGGCTTCGCGGGCGGCGAAGGTGAGCGCCGGGCCTACCTTGAGAATGCCGACGCCGTCCTCGACCATCTGCTTGAGGGCCATAGGGGACTGGTAGTCGGTGGAGTGGCCTTCGAAGACGAACTCCGGATACTGCTTGCGGCGGGCGCAGAGGGCACGGGCCTCGCTGCGGTCGTACATATACACGTCGGCGTCGCCGAACTCAACGCCCGGCTGCACCACGACTGCGATCACGTTCTTCATCTGCTCGGCGAGTCCGCACTCGGCGAAGACTTCGCGGTAGGCCTTGACGGTGGCCTCGAAGGCGTCGGGGTCGGTTACCTGCATCTCCTCCTGCACCTGGGCGCCTCCGGGGATGGGAACCTCGCTGCCGATGATGAACACCGGGTGGACGGCGTCGGGCTGCTGCTTGTGCAGTTCCTGCCAGGCCTCCTCCGCAACCTTCATCAGCATTGCTCCGCGGCGGGCTACGGTGTAGTCGCTGAGGGGCTTGCTGCGGTCGTCGTCGGCCAGGCGCATACTGGTGTCGAGGTGAATCTTGGTGTATCCTGCGGCGGCATACTGGCGCACCATCTCCTTTGCGTTCTCCATCGCCTCTGCCTCAGGCTGGTTCTGGAAGGGCTGGGGGCCGAGGTGGTCGCCGGCGAGAATTATCCTCCCGCGGGGGAATCCGATGCGGTCGGCGATGGCCCACACGTAGTCGCGGTAGTCGGCGGGCTTCATTCCGGTGTAGCCGCCGAACTGGTTGACCTGGTTGCTGGTGGCCTCGATGAGCACGCTGTCGCCGAAGCGCTTGGCCTGCTCCAGCACGGCCTCGATAACTATCTCATTAGCGGTGCAATAGGAGGGGATACCTGCAGGGATGCCCTGCTGCCTGAGCTGCACCAGGCTCATCATCGGGTTTACTGTATTTCCCATACGCCGCCTTTTCCGAATACTTTGTCCATCAGTTCATCGTAGAAGCAGCCTCTCTTTGCGAGGTCGAGGAGATTGATTCTCCAGCGCATCAGCTGCACGTAGTCGGTGATCTTGCGCAGGTCGGCGCGTGTGGCTCCGATCTCTTCCGGAGTGGTGGGGGCGCCGGCGCGCTTGAACATATCGCGCATCTTTTCGAAAGACCACACCTGGGCCTGGAGTTTTGCCTTCAGTTCGGGCCAGTTGTCCTTGACCTTCTGGAGCTGGATGCGGACCTCCTCCTTGGGCTGCCACTTCTTGGTGATTTCTTCGTAGCCGAGGGTGGGGACGGGGAAGTCGGCGTAGATGCGCTTTGCGCGCTCCTGCTCTTCTTCGAGGCTGGGCCAGGCTTCCACGCACTTATCGACGTCGAGCTTGCTCAGGTCCATCTGGAAGAGGGCGTCGAAGAAGGCGCAGAGGGTGAGTTCGCCAATGGCGACCTGGAAGCCGTGGCTGACGGGACGGCCGTTGTTGGTATGGTGGGTCATGTCCCAGTAGTGGCCGTAGAGGTGCTCCGCGCAGGATGCGGGACGGCTCGAGCCTGCTACCTCCATTCCGATGCCGGCGAGGGAGAGGCCGAGGAAGAGCTTCTCGATGGCCTCGGGCTTGCCGTTGCGTACGCCTTCGGGGTCATCAAGCATATCCTTGAGGGAGTCCTGGGTGATGTGCCAGCTGGGCGGGTCGATGGGCTCGGTGCCGAAGAGGTCGGCAATCATCCACTCTGCGCCGGAGCTCACCTTTGCGGCGAGGTCGGCATAGCCGGCGGCCGAGAGGAACCAGGGTGCGGAGCCGAGTACTTTGGAATCGGCAACGATTACGAGAGGGGCGTTGGACTTGATGTTGATCTTGGCGCCGCGCTCGTCGTTGACGATGGCGGAAGAGGAGGTGTAGCCGTCAACGGAAGCGGTGGTGGCTACGCATATGTACTGGCGGTCGTGACGCTTGGAACCGAGCTTGGCGAGGTCGTTGATGACTCCGGCGCCCACGGCGATGAAGATGCCGTCGGGCTCGCTTTCAAGCACTGCGTCCACCTGCTCGACGTATTTCCAGTCGGGGTGGAAGCGGTCGTCGGTGATGAGGAAGGTGGTGGCGGGGACGCCGGCCTTGGCGAGTTCGTAGAAAACTCTTTCGCCTGCGACTTTCCAGGTGATCTTATCTGCGAAAACTATGGCTTTCTTGCCGGGGAAGAATTTGTTGAAGAGGCCCGGTACGCGGTCCAGGATATCCTCCCCGAATTCCAGCGCCTTGGTTGCCACGGAAACCTCGAGCGCTTTTTCAATGACTTTTTGTGTATCCATTTTTATATGGTTATGAGTTTCGTTTCGGACCTTAAAATTAGTTATTATTCCAGTTTTGTGCAAAAATAATTATCTTTGCACCCGGAATTGAGGTATGGTGTAATGGTAGCACTACAGATTTTGGTTCTGTCTGCCCAGGTTCGAATCCTGGTACCTCAACACAAGAAGGGTGACTGACGGTCTTTCGACTTCAGTCACCCTTCTTCTTTTTAATACCCCTTATCATCCGCAATCCGCCATCCGCTTCGCAGAAACCGACTCTCTCTCCTCATTCCGGGCTTGACCCCGAATCCGCCATCCGCTCCGCAGAAATCGGCTCCAAAACTTCCGCTTCGCTCCATCCCT
>DBYB01000010.1:0-2868 GCA_002309995.1 Bacteroidales bacterium UBA1197 | reverse complement strand
CGATTCCTGCCTCCGCTCCGGCGGCTTCAATGGCCGTTTTTAGTAAGTATCTGTATATCAACAATAACTGTATCTCCTATGCGTAAAAATGCGCATAGGAGATACGGAAGTGTTTGAGAACTAAAGGTTTGCGAAAAACGGTTCCCGGGCCGGTAGAAGGGACCGTGAGGCGGGAGGTTAGTTCTTCTTGACGGGGTCGCAGGTGAGGCCGACGCCGAGTTTCTTGAAGGTTTTGCGGTCGACTTCGCTGAGCATTACGGTGGAGTGGACCTGGCAGCCTTCGAAGAGGGGGAGGGCGTCGAGGGCGAGGCGGCAGTTCTCGTCGGTGTTGCTGAGCATCGAGAGGGCGATGAGGACCTCGTCGGTGTGCAGGCGGGGATTGTGGCCGTGAAGGAAGGTGACCTTGGTGCGCTGGATGGGCTCGATCATTTCCTGGGGGATGAGCTTGACGCTGTGGTCGATGCCGGCGAGGTACTTGGCCGCGTTGAGGATGAGGGCGGCGCTGGGGCCTAGCAGGCGGGTGGTGTTGGCGGCGATGACGGTGCCGTCCTGCAGCTCGATGGCTGCGGAGGCCACGCCGGTCTCGAGCTTGCGCTCGTAGGCGGCCACGGTGGTCTTGCGCCAGGCGGTGGTTATCTTGGCCTGACGCATAAGGAGGGCGGTCTTGTTGACTTCGCTGTCTTCGCCCTTGCCTTCGGCGAGGCGGTTGAGGGCCTCGTAGTAGCGGCGGACTATCTCGTCCTTGGAGGCGTCGCTGCAGACTTCTTCGTCACTGATGCAGAATCCGACCATATTGACGCCCATATCGGTGGGGGACTTGTACGGGTTCTCGCCGTAGATGCCCTCGAACAGGGCGTTCAGCACGGGGAATATCTCTATGTCGCGGTTGTAGTTGACTGCAGTCTTGCCGTAGGCCTCGAGATGGAACGGATCGATCATATTCACGTCGTTGAGGTCGGCGGTTGCGGCCTCGTAGGCGAGGTTGACCGGGTGCTTGAGCGGGAGGTTCCAGANNTTGATGCCGCGCTTGTTCTCCTGATACAGCTGGCTGAGGCAGACGGCCATCTTGCCGCTGCCGGGCCCCGGGGCAGTGACCACCACCAGCGGGCGACTGGTGCGCACGTAGTCGTTGCGTCCGAATCCTTCGTCGGAGTCGATGAGGGCCACGTTGTTGGGGTATCCCTCTATAGTATGATGGTAGTAAACCCTGATGCCCAGGCGCTCCAGGCGGGCGCGGTAGGAATCGGCGCTGGCCTGGCCGTTGTAGTGGGTGATGACCACGGAACTCACCAGCAGACCGCGGTTCTCGAACTCCCCGCGCAGGCGCAATACATCCATATCATAGGTTATGCCCAGGTCTGCGCGTATCTTGTTCTTCTCGATGTCGATGGCGCTGATTACGATGATGATTTCCGCGACGTCGGCCATCTGCATAAGCATCTGCAGCTTACTGTCCGGCTTGAAGCCCGGCAGTACGCGGCTGGCGTGAAGGTCGTCGAAAAGTTTGCCTCCGAACTCAAGGTACAACTTGTCGCCGAACCTGGCGATACGCTCCCTGATGTGTTCCGATTGAATTTTGAGATATTTCTCGTTGTCGAATCCGTATTTCATACGGACTACAAATATAAAGAAAAATGCTTAACTTTGCTTTTTTATGACAAAAAAAATGGAGATTAAAAAGAATATGGTCGTAGCCGTGAGCTACGAGCTGGAAGTAGAAGGCAAGATTGCCGACAAGGCGGGCTCCGAGGCCCCTCTGGAGTACATTCACGGCAGCGGAATGCTGCTGCCCAAGTTCGAGGCTGCCCTTGAGGGCAAGGCCCCCGGCGACGGCTTCGAATTCACCCTTAAGCCCGAAGAGGGCTACGGCAGTTACAATCCGGGCTACCTCGCCCGCATCCCCCTTGAAGCTTTCCAAATCGACGGCAAACTGGCCACCGAGCTACTGGTGGTCGGCCGCACCCTGCCTATGCTCAATTCCGAGGGCCAGGTGGTCCAGGGAACCGTGCTGGAGGTGAACGACAAGGACGTGGTGATGGATTTCAATCACCCTATGGCCGGCAAGACGCTGCATTTCACGGGCAAGGTCGAGGCCGTGCGCGAGGCCACTGAGAAGGAACTCAAGGAAGGCCTGCACGGCGAGTATCTGCCGCCGGAGGAAGGCTGCGGCCACTGCAAGGGCGGATGCCATTCCGGCGACTGCCATTCCGGCGACTGCCAGGAAGGCGGCTGCGGCGAAGAAGGCTGCTGCAAGGAAGGCTGCGACTGCAAGTAGATGAAGACCGCCGTCGTCATACTCAACTGGAACACTCTGGGCTACCTGCGGGATTTCCTGCCGGGCCTCGTCGCCTCGTGTCCGCCGGACGCGGAGGTGATCGTGGCCGACAACGGCTCCACCGACGGATCCCTGGAGTTCCTGGCGCGTGAGTATCCCGGCGTGCGTACCATCCCCCTCGGCGAGAATTTCGGATTCACCGGGGGATACAACCGGGCGCTGGCTCAGGTGGAGGCGGAGTACTTCGTGCTCATCAATTCCGACATCGAAGTGGCCACAGGATGGCTTGAGCCGCTTGTGGCGTATATGGACGCCCACCCCGAATGCGGCGCCTGCGCTCCCAAGTTGCACGCCCTGCTGAAGGACGACGACGGATCGTACCAACGGTGCGACCGCTTCGAGTATGCAGGCGCGGCAGGCGGGCGCATCGACCGCTTCGGCTATCCCTTCTGCCGCGGCCGCATCATGCAAAAAGTAGAGACCGATTACGGGCAATACGACCAGGCGACAAACGTGCTTTGGGTGAGCGGCGCCTGCCTGATGGTCCGAGCCGGCCTGTGGAAGGAACTGGGAGGCCTGGACGACCGTTTCTT
>DBYB01000058.1 GCA_002309995.1 Bacteroidales bacterium UBA1197 | reverse complement strand
AGCGAATCGGCCATCGCAGCCGGCATCCGTCGTATCGAGGCCGTCACCGGCGAGGAGGCTGAAGACTTCGTCTGCGGCATCCAGGGTATGCTCAAGACCGCCCGCTCCTTCTTCAACAACGTCCCCGACCTTTCCGGAGCCATCCAGAAGATGATCGAAGACAACGCAGCCTTCAAGAAGCAGGCGGAGGAATTCGCCAAGCAGAAGGCTGCCGGGTTCGCCCGCTTCCTCTCCGAGAAGGCAGAGGAGGTAGGCGGCATTCGCCTGATTGCGGTCAACAATTCCATCGACCCGGCTATGGAGCCCGGAATGATGCGCAACGCTGCACTCGCCCTGCAGAAGCAGCTTAAGAATACAGCCCTCGTGGCCGCCTACAAGTCTGACGGCAAGCCCCAGCTGATGCTTATGTATTCCGACGACCTCGTGGCTTCCGGCCGCAACGCCGGCAAGGATATCTGCGAGGCCGCGAAGTTCATCCAGGGCGGCGGCGGTGGCCAGCCCGGCCTCGCAACCGCCGGCGGCAAGGATATTGCAGGACTCGACAAGGCTTTCGAAGCCCTGGTGGCAGCCGCTACCGGGCAATAGCCAACCCAAGCAGGGATGAAGAAGCTCGACCAATACATGCTCAAGTCGTTTATCGGACCTTTCGTCGCGATACTGCTGGTCGTGCTCTTCGTCCTGCTGCTTCAGTTCCTGTGGCTCTACATCGACGAACTTGTAGGCAAGGGCCTCGGGTTCGGCGTTATCCTGGAGTTTATGATGTGGGGCGCCTGCACCATCCTGCCTACTGCAATGCCGCTGGCGGTGCTGCTGTCGGCCGTGATGGTGATGGGCCAGTTGGGAGAGAACAAGGAGCTGATGGCAATCAAGGCCTCCGGCATTTCCCTGGGCCGCGTTTTCGCCCCTCTCATCGCTGCTGCCTTCGTCATCAGCGTAGGCGCTTTCTTCATCGGCAACAACCTGGTGTCCAGGGCGTACAACGAGATATTCACGCTCCGCGACGACATCACGCACACCAAGGAGAGCATCAAGATTCCTTCCGGAACCTTCTACGAGGGCATCGAGGGCTATGTGCTGAGGGTGGAAGACCAGAACGACGAGAGCGGTATGATGTACAAGGTGCAGGTGTACGACCACACCGCCCGCAAGGGCAACACCTCGCTCATCGTAGCCGACTCCGCCCTGCTCAAGATGTCCAAGCAGAAGGACTACCTCATCTTCACCCTGTACAGCGGCTCCAACTATCAGGAGAACAACCGTCTGAGCTATCGCGATACCTCACTGGCGCTGAACCGCGTGGACTTCTCCAGGCAGGAACTGATTATCCATCTGTCCAACTACACCTTCGAGCATTCCGACTCCAGCCGCTTCGGCGACCAGGCCAAGTCGATGCGCTATATGCAGCTGAAGGCGCAGAGCGACTCCCTCTCGCAGAAGAACGCCGAGGCCTTCGAGACGCATTACAAGCGTATGCGCACCTCCACGCCATTCAGCTACCGGAATCAGCTGGATACGGCCCGCAGGGGAGACCTCACGGCCCTGTACAGCTCAGACAAGATGTGGAAGTGGAACAGCCTGGAAGACATCAACAAGGCCTACGAAAAGGCTGCCGGCGAGGCGGAAAGAGTATCTTCTGATGTGATGGGCTACAACCACGACATCTATCAGTCCACTTTCTACCTGCGCCGTACCGACATTGAACTTTACAAGAAGATCGCCCAGGCGCTTGCCTGCTTCATCTTCTTCTTCATCGGCGCTCCGCTGGGGGCTATGATAAAGAAGGGTGGCGGACTCGGCATCAGCGCCATCATCTCGGTGTTCTTCTTTGTAATCTACTGGATAGTGCTGATTTCCGGCGAGAAGTTGGCGAAGGACGGTTCCCTTTCCGCCTTCAACGGTGACTTCGCGGCCGCATATGTCTTGGCACCGATAGGTATATTCCTTACTTACAAGGCGGTAAAGGACGCCGAACTGTTCAATATGGATACTGTGAAATCCGGCTGGCGCCGCTTCTGGAGTATAATTTGGGGCTTCTTCCATAAGCCGAGGATCGTTTATATGGGTACGCCCGAGTTCGCTGTGGCGCCTCTGGACGAGCTGGTTACCAAGGGCTACAAGGTGGTTGGCGTGGTTACCGTAGCCGACAAGCCGAGCGGCCGTGGGCTTAAGGTGAACGAGAGTGCGGTGAAGCAGTACGCCGTGGAGCACGGCATTCCTGTGCTGCAGCCGGTTAAGCTTCGCGATCCCGAGTTCCTCAAGCAACTGGCTGCCTTCAAGGCCGACCTGTTTGTGGTCGTTGCCTTCCGTATGCTGCCGGAGGAGGTCTGGAAGATGCCGCGCCTCGGCACCTTCAACCTGCACGCGTCGCTGCTGCCGCAGTACCGTGGCGCTGCCCCTATCAACTGGGCAATCATCAACGGTGAGCGCCGCACGGGCGTTACCACCTTTATGATTGACCATAACATCGACACGGGCGGCATTATCCTCCGCGAGGAGTGTATGATAGAGCCCGACGACGATGCCGGCACGCTGCACGACAAGCTGATGGTTATGGGGCGAAAGGCGGTCACGGATACCGTTGATATGTTGGTAGAACGCAATGTCGAACTCCGTATGCAGCGTTCGTTCGTCCAGGGCTCCGAGGTTCTCCACCCGGCCCCCAAGCTCACCCGCGACACCTGCCGCCTCGACTGGACCCTCCCCGCCAAGGACCTCGTCAACCTCGTCCGCGGCCTCTCCCCGTATCCTACGGCGTTTACCGAGATTGCGCCAGCGACGGCGGGTATCCCCTCCGAGGACTGTGGCCGCCCATGGCCCCCCGAAGGGCAAGTGTCCCCTGGGGGACAACAGGGGGATGTCTTCATCTCGAAGAGATGGGAGGGGCCCACAAGCGATAGCGCAGTGGGAGGGATGAGCTCCGTAGGAGCGAAGTCAGCGGAGGGGATACCCGCCAAAGCGACACGCGCAATCTCTATGAAGATATTCAAGGCGGAGAAGATGGAGATGGCTGATGCAGAACCGGGCAGAATCTACAGCGACGGGAAGACGTACCTGGCCGTTGGATGTGCCGACGGAGCCGTGAGCATCAAGAATCTGCAGATGGAGGGCAAGAAACGAATGGACGTCGGAGCCTTCCTGCTGGGCTTCCGCAATCCGGAGTCCTGGCGCTGCTGCTGAGAATCAGCGGGAGCGGTAGGGGCCGATGATGGTCTTGACGCGATAGAGAGCGTCTGAATCAGAAAGAGTATAAATGTAGTATTTGTCGCCGCCGGGAAGGACGCGGACGACAATGTGGCCGTTGCTGCTTTTCACGCGGTTGAAGTTAGCGTAGGCCTGCATATCGCTGCAGGTGTTGGTGATAAACACGTCCATACCGGGCAGGTAGTCCATCAACTGCTCATAGACTTTCTGCCTCGGGTGCCCGTCGGTCCAGCTGTTTATGATCCAGCAGCGCGGGTTGAGGTATTTCATCGCCTCGCAGACGTGGCCGTTCTTGGCCACGTAGCCGTGACCGTTGGTATTGTTGACGCCGTGATGGTCGGCCTTCATCACGTCCACGGCCCCGCTGGCAATCGCGACAGCCGTTTCCATATCTTTCCAGGCGAAGGATGAGCATCCGTCGTACTGGGCGTCACCGCCGTGGAAGAAATCAAATTTGCCGTAACTGAGCTTGAACACCGTGGTGCAGTGGTTCTCCTCAGGGCATTTGTCTTCGTTGGCGATGCTCTTGGGATTGGCCACCTGGATTTCGCTCAGGGCGGGGAAGGTGGCAGTGGCGGTCGTTGTGCCTTTGCCGTCCCAGATATTGCCGTTCACGGCTATGTTCTGCACCTGGAAGGTAGGATACGCGTCTGCGTTGTGCTGCATCCGTATCTGGTCTGCGCTTCCGGCCTTGAACATCTCGGCAGTCGCGCCGGACTTCTCAATATGCGATTTCACGGCCTTCACGTATTCGCTCACGAGCTTGGAGTTGGAGGCCTTGGTAAGCATATCGAACGGGTAGTTGTAGTCCGGCCAGCCGCGGTCGAGTATCTTTTTGGCGGGCAGTACGTCCAGCACATCAGCAATTCCCCCTATATGGTCGGCATGGAAATGCGTGGCCACCACGTAGTCGAGACTCTTGTTTTGTGTCCACTCCATACATTTATTAATATAGGTAGCGATGTACTTGCCGGCGCTGAATCCGCTCTCGCGGGTGGGGTCCCAGCGGGAACGGATGCCCGTGTTGGATGTGCTCCCCACGGGCCCCGTCGCTGCCTGGGAGCCTGCTGCGTCCACCATCATCTGCGTGCCGTCGGGGAAGATGATGAACGTGCATTCTCCTGTAGTGGTATTGATGAAATGTATATCCAGCGTACCCTCGGTCCAGGCCGACAGCGGCTGCCCGACGGTCTCTTTCGGGGTGTTGTCGTCGCCCCCGGGAGTGGGGGTCGGGGCCGGCTTCTCCTCGCAGGAGGCAAGGAGCATCGCGCAGGCCAGGAAGGTGGCGGATATGCAGGACATCTGTTTGATCATTACATATAAGCGGTATAAGGTCCGTACTTGGCCTTGACCTTATACTCCATATTGTTGTCGTTCAGCACGTAGATATAGTACTTGCCGCCTTCGGGAATCACTCGAACCACGATGTGTCCGCCGGTGGCTGCGAACTTGGCAGGATCAACCCCCTCGTTTTTCAGCGTGGTGATGTTGCTGTCGGCCAGGTTGGTCGTGAACACGCGCACGGATGCGTTGGCATCGAGAACCCTCTTCAGCGTTGCAGGGTTGGGCTGAACGTCGCGCCACACGCCGGCAATGTAGAAGTCCGGCTTGAGCTTGTTCAGCAGTTCGGCGCTATTGGTGTTGGCAGTGCTGTGGTGGCTGGCCTTCATACCCTCCACCTTCTTCATCACCTGCGCAATGGGGCTCTCGATGTCTTTCCAGCTGTAGCTCGATTTACCTGTGTACTGGATGTCGCCGCCGCTGAAGAAGTCGAATCGGCCATACTGCAGCAGGAATGCGTTCGAGAATATGTTCTCGTTGATACTCCAAGTGGAATGGTTGGCCGCGCACTCTGCGGCGCTGGGGACATAGTTGGTGTTGACGTTGGTGCCGCTGCCGGTCCATACATCGCCGCCGGAGGCTACCGTACGGATCCTGAAAGTGCCGTACTTGGAAGGGTCGTGCTTCATCACTATCTGGTCGTCGTGACCTACCTGAAGGGTTTCGCGAACGGTACCCTGCTTGCGGGCCGCATAGTCCAGATAGTTGATATAGAGCTGATAGCGCTTCTTGCCGCCGTCGTCGTAGTAGTCCATCGAAGGACGGTTGGACCAGTCGCCCCTGTCGAGTACCTTGTCGATGGGGATTGAAAGGCCCACCTCGGCTATACCGTTGAGCAGGAAGCCGCCGCTGTTCAGGTCCAGTTTGCTGACCTTCTCGCCCTCCTTGTTCATAGGTGTCCAGCCGAAGTTGGCGTAATCTGCCCTGTACGCGCCGATGTGGTCGCCGTGGTAATGGGAGGTCATGAAGTAGTCCAGCCTGCCGCCGGCAATCGCCGGGGCGAAGTGCTTGATGTACTCCACGATAACGGCGCCGCTGTTATAGCTCAGGCTCGGCTTCGAAGGTACGCCTTGAGAATCGGCACCGTAGTCGTACTTCTCATTCGGGGGAGCGCCTGCTGCATCGACCAGCATCGTGGTGCCGTCGGGGAAGATGTAGTAGAACGCCTCTCCGCGGCCTCCGTTGATGCTGTGGATGTCCAGATAGCCCTCCTGCCACGCAGGAAGCACCTGGCCTACGGTTACGTCGATCGCAGGATCGACGGTTTCGGGCGTCTTGTCACCGCCGCCCTGTTTGTCCTTGTCTTTGTCCTTGTCTTCATTGCACCCCGCAAAGAGGAGTGCAATGAGACAGGGAGCTATCAGCAAAAATCTGGATTTCATTATTCAACAATCTCAATGAGCATATTCACACCTGCAGGCGTGCAACCGCCGTTGGAGCTATCCTTATAGGGGATACGGAGCACGGGGTTGGCCCTCTTGCCGGTGCTTACGTCACCGATGTCGGTTGCCTCGCGGCTTCCGTCGGCCATCATAAGGGACTGGCAGGTGATGTGGTACTCCACTTCGCTCACCGGAGCGGTGAGGGTGTAGGTCTCGTCGATGATGGTGTTGTACTGCTTGGGATTCTCGGGATAAACAGTGTTGCCCTCGCCGTCGAAGGAGGTGTCGCCGACACCGTTGTTGTCGTAAACGAGCTCAACGTTGTACTTCACGTCGATGCCGTTGATGTTCACGGTCTTCACGTCGCCCAGCGCAACGAACTTGTCGCCGTCGAGGATTTCAACCAGCCAGTACTTGAGGGTATTGTTGGTGTTGGGGCGCAGAGGGCATACGAGGTGCAGCTTGGTGCCTGCGGGGAGGGGCTCGGTGGCAGCGTTGATGTAAACAACGTCTCCGACCCAGTTGCCGTACCAGCAAGGCTCGGCGGCATTACCCATACCTCTCTTGCAGCGTCCGTCAGGATTCACGGCAGTCTTGTCGGAACCGTTCCAGAAGCGGATCTTTCCGCCTTCCGTCTTGTTGGAAGGGCAGTAGTGGTCTTCGCGGAGGAAACCCTGGGCGTTGGACTCGGCCGTAGGCTTCTTGTCGGAATCCTTGGCGAGTTCGAAGGTGAAATGGGCATTGAAGAAATCAGCGTAGTCGGTGGAGAATTCCCACTCTGCAAGAACCTTTGCTGCAGGTCCTTCGGGTCCTACCGGTACGTCGGGCTCCTTGCCAGCCTGGATGATGTTGATGGTAACGGTCTTGATGCCTGCGTTCTTCACGCCGCTGACCTTCTCGGGAACAACTTTCACAACAGCGGTAACGCTCCCGGTGCTCTCGTTTGCAGGGAAGCTTACGGTGATGGAAGCGTTTCCGTTGCCGGAAGCGGGACTGGCGGAGAATGCGGCATTGTCGCACTCGACGGTCCAGGTGATGTCGGCCTCCACGTTGATGGCGATGGAGGTTGCATCGGCCGCAACGTTAACGTCTCCGGTGGGAGTTACGTTGAAGGTCTTGGCCTCGTCCTCAGGAGTGGGCTTTTCGTCGCAGGCGACTGCGAACAGGCTGGCGATAGCCAGAATAGCAAAAAACTTTTTCATATCTTAAAAGTACTAATATCCGGGATTCTGTGTAAGCATAGGGCATACAACCCTCTCGTTTTGAGGGATGGGGAAGAGGTACTGGCGAGGCACGAAGGCGCGCTGCACATTGACCAGGCGGTAATCGGGATAGTTCTCGATGTCGGAGATGTCGATGGTGCTGTCTGCCCTCATATGCGGGCGGAAGTCCTTGGGCCAGATCCAGTAGCCGGTGGCCTCATTCTTCTCTATCTGCGCGTTGGCGGGCAGGCCGTAGATGGGGGCGGTGAGGCAGGGCTCGCAAATCCTCCAGCGGATGAGGTCGAACCAGCGGCGGTTCTCCCAGGCCAGCTCGCAGCGGCGCTCGTTGCGGATGATGCGGCGCAGGGCCGTCTGGTTGGTCTCGGTGATGGCGGGATACTTGGAGGTCTCGCCCAGACCGCACTTATAGGCGCGTGCGCGGAGGCTGTTGAGAGCGTCGAACACGGTCTGGTCGATCTGGTTCATCTCCATCTTGGATTCGGCGTACATAAGCAGCACGTCGCCGTAGCGGAGGATGCGCTGAGGCGTGTCGGTGAGCCTGTCGTCGATCCACTCCTCATCCACATACTTCTTGAGAATGAGTCCGTTGTAGGAGCAGTCCTTGGAGACCAGGCGGTTATCGTTGTTCTTGGCCATTATGCCGGTGGACACCTGGAGGGTGGTCTTGGCGCTCGGACGCGGGTTGTAGATGTAGTCCATGAACTCCGAGTCGAAGGGCACAGTTATCTCGCTCAGTCGGGGGTCACGGTTGGCGAAGGGATTGGCCGGGTCGTACAGAGGCGACTCCTCCACGGGGAGACCGTCGGTGCAGGGATATGCGAAGAACAGTTCCCAGGAAGGCTGTGCCACGGAGGTTCCGCCGTTATTACGGGGATAGAACGACCTGGTTGCGGCCTCGCCGTAGGAATGCTTGAGCAACTCGTTGGAGCAGGGCAGCGCGAAGATGAGTTCGGGGCTGGTCTTGCAGGAAGAGAGGAAGAGCTCGCGGTAATCCGGATGCAGGGAATAGACTCCGAGGTCCATACAGGCCTTGGCGGCTGCGGCGCAGGTGGCCCAGTCGTTCATAAGGAGGGCGGCGCGGGCCTTCATGGCCAGGGCAGCACCCTTGGTGACACGCTGTGCACCGCTATAGGATACCGGCAGGACGGCAGCAGCATCGTCGAAGTCCTGGTAAATCTGGTCCAGGATGTAATAGCGGTCGACGCGGCCCATCTTGTAGGCCTCTTCGAGCGAGATGTCACTTGTGTAGTAAGGAACGTCGCCGAAGAGGTTGATGAGGTACATATAGAAGGAGGCGCGGAAAAACTTGGCCTCGCCGGCGTACTGCTGTACGATGGCGTCGCTCAGATGCTCCTTGGCCTTGTCGAGGCTGTTGAGTACGGTGTTGGCGCGGGCGATTCCCTTGTAATCGTTGGCCCACTCGTTCTTGGCCTTTGCCCAGTCGTCGGCAACGTTGCCGGCCAGCCAGTCATAGAGCTCAGTCCTCTGGCTCCAGTCGTCGCTGTAGCGGTCTGTATGGAAGAGGCGGTTGCATTCGAAGTTCCAGAGCGTGGGGTTGTAGAGGGCGTTGAGCGACAACTGCAACTCCTGCTCGGTCGAATACCAGTTCTCGCTGGAACCCTGGCTCTTGGGGCTGAGGTCCAGGTCAACGCAGGCGGTCATGAGAACCGCTGCGGCACAAACTGCAAAAATATATCTTTTCATTTTCATTGACGTTTTATTCTACGACTACGATCCTGGGGTTCTCGGGCACCTGGAGATACTTGTTCTCCTCCGAGGCATTTGACCACTTGCCGGCAAAGCGCAGCACGTATTTGGTATTGATGGCGGAAAGGGGAGATCCGTCGCCGCACTGGGCGTTCTGCGTGCAGGTGAAGCGGAACTGGGCGCGGGGCGTATCGGCAGAGAGCGTGGCTGTCTCGTTGATGAAGCAGTTAATCTGCTTGGGATCTTCGGCCGTACCTTCGGCATCCTTGTGGAAGTCAAGGCTGATGGTCTCGAGTTCTACCCACTTGTCGCCGTCGAGATATTCGCACTTCCAGTACTTCATACACTGCTCGGAGCTGGGTCTGAGGACGAAGTTCAGTTTGAACTTAGTGCCTGCGGCCAGAGGGGCGTCGAGTTCTGCGGTCCAGGTGAACCAGTCGCCTTCCCAGCAGCAATAGATGCAGGGCTCGCCGCGCTCGCCGATACGGCGTTTGCGCTTGGATGTGGGAACGCTGGATTTATCGGAACCGTTGTAATACTCAAGACGTCCGTTGCCGGAAACGTTGGAAGGAACATAAGGGTTGCCTACGTTGCCGGGGGCATTGTCATCCTCTGCAGAAACACTCTCGATGCCGCCTTCCTTGAGAGCGTCCACCTGGTCGGTGTCGAACAGCCACTCGGCGAGAACGGTGCCGGGAGCGGGCTTGACGGCGGGCTTGCCCGCATTGCTGGCGGCCTGCTTGATGCTCACGGTGAATGAGGAAGCGACTGCATCAGCGTCGTCGGTGCTCACGGTGACCTCAGCGGTGACCACCTGGTCGGTGGTGTTGGCAGGGAAACTCACGGTGATGGTGCCGTCTCCGCTTCCCTGGGCGGGGCTGACCGTAAATGCGGTATTGTTGCTCACGGCTTTCCATACCACCTCGGAGTTGACGTTGATGGTCGCCTGGGTGTCGTCAGCCTTGGCCTCGATGCTGTCGGGGGAGACGCTGAACTTCTTGCGTACAGCCTCTTTCTCGGTACCGCTCTGGATTACTTCGAAGTTGGTGATGGCAATCTTGAGGTCGGCGTCAATAATGCTCACCCTCGCATAGCGGAGCACTGCAGACTTGTTTGCAGATGCGGTGAAGGTCAGCACGTTATCGCTCTGGGAGCAGCTGAGCCAGGTGGCTGTCTTGGGAAGGGAAACCGTAAAGGCCGGGCTGTCGTTCACTGTAACGACGAGCGAGCCGCCTTCGGCGGGGATAGGATCGGAAGATGACATCTCCACCGATGCCTTGATGCCCTGATATACTTCCTGCTCGTCGGGGTCGGGCCCTACGGGCTGGCAGGCTGCGAAAGCCATAAAGGCGCAAAGGAAAAGACTTATATACTTTTTCATATCGCTCGTGTTTTAGAAGGTTATCTGTGCACCTAAGGTGAAGGTCCTGGTCATATATGCGCTCAGGTTGGTGTAGGATTCAGGATCCCAGCCCTGAGGGAACTGATCGATGGAGAAAGGATCGGTGGCGCTGCAGTAGATGCGCAGTTTCTGCATATTGATGGCCTTCGTAAGCCGTTCGGGAACGGTGTAGCTCAGGGTGACGTTCTTCATACGGAAGTAACCGCCGTTGAAGAGCCAGAAGTCGGAGGTCTGCTCGTAGTCGTTGGCCTGGGAGTTCTTGAGGCAGGCGCGTGGATAGAGAGCCTTGGCGTTCTGCTCGTCGGTGTTGTAGCGGCTCCAGTAGTGGTCGGAGTATTCCTGAGGGAAGGTGTAGGCGTCGCCGTCGCGGAAGATCATCGCGTTGCTCTTCCATGCGAGCACCTTGCCGACGCCCTGGAAGGTCATTGCCAGATCCCAGTTCTTCCAGCCCAGGTTGATGTTGCCGCCGAACTGGTAGTGAGGAATGGAGCTGCCGAGCACCTCGCGGTCGTATGCGGAGTTAACAATGCCGTCGGGCTCGCCGTTGGGGCCGCTGAGGTCTTTGTACTCGATGTTTCCAAGGCCCACGTTGCTGTAGAGCTTGGCTGAATTGAGCACCTGCTCCTCGGTGAGATACAGGCCGTTGCTGCGGTAGCCGTACCAGGCCAGGTATTCTTCGCCCTCCTTGATGATCTGGGAGCCGAGGCTCTGATAGCCGCCGAGGTCGCCCATTATGGAGGTGTAGTCGGACAGGTTGGCGTTGATGGCGTAGCTGAAGTCGCCGATGCGGTCGTTCCAGCCGATCTGGATTTCCCAGCCGTTGGTGTACATCTGGCCGATGTTGTCTTCAGGATCGCTGTAGCCCAGCACATCGGGGATCTTGCGGCTGAGGAGCATACCGTAGGTGTCTTTATGGTACACGTCTCCGGTGAAGCTCAGACGGTTGTTGAACAGGGTGAAATCGACACCCACATCCCAGGTCTTGGTGGTTTCCCAGGTGATGTTGTAGATGGCGAACGCAGTCTGGGCGGCGGTCATCGCGGAGGCGATGGTGCCGGGGCTGTCGTACATAGGCACATTGCCGAATGCGATGAGGCTCTGGTAAGGATAATTACCGATACGCTCGTTGCCCAGCGTTCCGTAGGAAGCGCGCAGCTTTGCGAAGCTGAGTGTGCTGCCGGTCACGCCCTTCATCCAGGGCTCCTCGGTCACGACCCAACCCAGTGAAACGGAAGGGAAGAATGCGCCGCGGTATTCCTTGGCGAAGCGGGAAGAACGGTCGTAACGGGCGTTGGCCTGCAGGAGATAGCGTCCCTTGTAGTCGTAGGTGATGCGTCCGAAGAACGACTGATATGCGTTGTCGGTTGCATTTCCGCCTACGGTGAGGTAATTCACGTTGGCCAGGTTGAGGTAAGGATAGCCGGCCAGTTCCATCTGGTCAGTGGCTCCGTTCATGCTCTCGTGGAAGTAGTAGTAATCCTCGTAACCGAGCATATAGGTGGTATGGTGGTCCTTGCCGAAGTCTGCCTTGTAGTTGAGGAGCAACTGCTTTGTGATGGCCTGAGTGTCGGCGCGGGTCTCGGTGAGCTTGTTGGAGGTACATCCGCTGAGGGGGTTCTCGGAGAGGATGCCCGGCTCACGGTAGTAGTAGGCCTTCTGGATGTAGTCCTTCTCCTTGGAGTTGAAGAGCTGGGGTGCGAACACTCCGGTGATGGTGAAGTTCTTGAACGGAGTGATCACGAGGGACATCTTGGCGTAGAAGGCGTTGCGCTCGGTGTTGTCGAATCCGCCGGCGTACAGGCGGGCCAGGGAGTTGGTGCCGTTGTTGCCGGGGCCAAAGGTGCCGTCGGACCATACAGCGCAGTAGATGGGGTTGTACTTGAACGCCGCCTGAACCGGGTTGATCTGGTTGTTGCGGGTGTACTTGTGGTTGAAGGTCATATCCAGCGAAGCGGAGATGAACTTGTTGATCTTGATGTCGTTGTTGAGCCTTGCGGTGTACTGCTCAACCCCGCGTCCGTAGTAGAGAGCCTCTTCGTCCTCGTAGGAGAGCATCGCACGGCTCTTGATGACCTTGTTGCCGTAGGTGATGCCTACGCGGTGCTTGTGCTGAGGGGCCCACTTGGATATCATCAGGGCGTCCCAGTCGGTGAGGGGATATGCATCGGGATCCAGCTCGTGGTTGGCCATATAGTTCTCGATGAAGTCCCTGTCGTACTGGTAATAGTCGTTTCCCTCGGGGTTGCCTGCATCGTTCCACTGGCACTCATTCTGGAGCTCCATGAAACGGGTGGGGCTTACCTGCTGGGGATGACGGGTACGCGTGAGCACGGAGAAGCTGCCGTTGTAGTCGATGTGCAGCTGGCCTTCCTTTGCGCGCTTGGTGGTGATGAGGATGACGCCGGCGGATGCACGGGCACCGTAGATGGAGGCGGATGCCGCATCCTTCAGCACGGTGACGTTCTCGATGGCGTCCACGTCAACGTCGTTGATGGTGCTCACGGGCACGCCGTCAACGATGATGAGCGGGTCGGAGTCGCCGATGGTGGTGACGCCGCGCACGCGGATGGTGGCCGCTGCTCCCGGCAGACCGCTGGTACGCGTAACCTGCACGCCGGGCATCGAGCCCTGGAGAGCCTGGCTCAGGCCGACGCCCTGGATGGCAGCAATCTTGCCGCCGTCCACGGCCGCCACGGAGCCGGTGAGGTCTTTCTTCTTCACGGTACCGTAACCGATGACGACTATCTCATCGAGCACGGTGTCGTCTTTCATAATGACGTCGATGACCTGGCGGGCGCCCACGGTTTCCCGGAGCGTTTCGTATCCGATGCAGGAGAATTCCAGCACGGAGTTGCCAGATGCGACCTGGATTGAGTACTTGCCGTCGATGTCGGTGGCCACGCCGTTGAGAGTTCCCTGCTCCACGACTCCTGCGCCCACGACGGCCTGACCGTCTTTGTCAAGCACGGTTCCCGAGACCTTCACCTTGTTCTGGGCGCTCAGTGCGAGCGTTCCCACTGCAAGGAGAAGAAGGGTGATCAGTAAGTGTTTTTTCATTTGGTTGATATTAATTGTGTGTTTGTAGTATTATCCGAGGAATGCGCCCTGCTCCAGCAGGATACGGCGTACGTCCGCTGCCTCTACGCTGCGGGGGAGCGTGCCGCCCTGTGCGGCAAGTGCTGCGGCAACGCCTGCGGCGTGCCCCATCGCCATACACGGCGGCATCACGCGCACCGCTCCGGCGGCGTCGGAGGTGGCGGAGATGGCCCTGCCGGCCACTATCAGGCCTTCGACCTGCAGCGGGATGAGGCTGCGGAGCGGCAGACCGTACCAGTTGCCGTTCTCAATCGTCTTGTATTCGGTGGTGTTGGCTCCGTTGCGGCCGTGCACATCCACGCTGTTGGAGGCAACGAGGATGC
Organism: Bacteroidales bacterium UBA1197; assembly: GCA_002309995.1. Taxonomy (GTDB): domain Bacteria; phylum Bacteroidota; class Bacteroidia; order Bacteroidales; family UBA932; genus Cryptobacteroides. The sequence goes on along the minus strand of DBYB01000058.1, from coordinate 1,306 downwards.
TGTCTTCCTGTACCACGCCCTGCAGCAGGTCGTCGGCGGTAAGTACGTATTCGCCGCTCACGTGGCGGGATTCCCTGATGCCCAGGGTGGACGCGGAACTCTTTACAGTTGCGTTCTCGCAGCCGGGTACGTACTTGTGGAAGAAGTTCATCATCTCCTGCACCTGCCTGCGGCCTTCGGTCTCGGCGGCGGAGAGGCTCTCGGTGCTGGTGGCGTCCACGTTGGAGATGCGGGTGCAGTTAACGGCCCATTCGTCTTCCCGTACGCCACGATAGATGTTCACGCTCTTGCGGGGGATGTCCCATTCGCCGGCGGCTTCGGCTTCCTCCACCCTCCAGTGCAGGGCCCTGTAGCTCACGCCGTTGACCTTGCGGAACTCGTGAAGGTGGGCCTCCACGTCCTTTATCAGCTTGGGGGAATCCACATTGTTGATGTGGAAGAATAGGGTTGACGGCTGCACCTTGCCGAGTTCGGGGTTGCCGAATGTGCAGGGAGCGCCGGCCTTGAATGCCACGTCGCCGTCGCCGGTGGCGTCTATCACTACTTTGGCTCCTATGGAGAAGATGCCTTCGCGGCCGAGGAAACGGATGCCGGTGATGGTGTTGCCTTTCATCAGAGGGGCTACGAGGGTGGAGTGGTAGAGAACTCTCACTCCGGCTTCGGCGCACATCTCGTCGAGCACGAACTTGAGCGTTTCGGCATCGAAGGGTGTGAGGTGGTCGTGGCCCTTGGTGATCCAGGCGCTGAAAGGAGTGCCTGCGCGGACCTGCGAGGGGTGGATGGCGCCGCCGAGGGCGACCATGCGGTCAACTATTTCCGCGAAGAGGCCGCGGATGACCATTATCTCACCGGTGGTGTCGTAGCAGGTCATAAACGGGGCGACCAGGCCCCTGGTGGCCATACCGCCGAGGCAGTTGCCCTGTTCGATTATGAGGGTCTGCGCTCCGCAGCGGGCTGCTGCTATTGCAGCGCATACGCCGGCAGGGCCTCCGCCTAGGACCAGTACATCCACTTTGCCATGGTCGCGGTCCTGGCTGTTATCGCTTGTACATCCTTCCGCTATGCCGGCGGTCATACCTCCCAGCAGCGCGCTTCCGGCCACTGCGGCTCCTCCGGTCTTTAGAAAATCTCTGCGGTTCATTCTGGTTGTCAGTGTTTTAGTGTTGCGCATACGCACATACGCGGCGCGCGCTACGTGCGTTTAAGCATATAAAGGTACAAATTTTTTTGAAAAAAAATTTTTTTGCTACTTCCCCGTTCTCAATGGTGCCTGCCTCAGCACCATTAGCGGCGAAATCCGCCTCAA
>DBYB01000038.1 GCA_002309995.1 Bacteroidales bacterium UBA1197 | reverse complement strand
GGAAAGTCGCTCAGTGACTGTTTGTATGAACGTTCGAGGTTGTCGCCGTCCGTGAAATAGAACTTACCAAGGCAACGTGCTGTCACCGGGGTCGTATCCAAGAGCCTCTTTTAAAAAAGCCGCAAACGCTGCGGAATAACGGGTGCCGGATGCAACCAGCGGATACACATTCAGGATGACGTTCTTTCCCTCCGGAGTAAACCATCTTCGACGGCGGATGTGCAGCTCCACACGCCGTTCACGAACGGGAAAGTCCGTGAGGATTGTCGGCTCGGTAAACCCATTGGGCTTAAGGTCCTGCATATCCTCGGTGCGGTTGTCACGCTCATCCAGATGAATGAGGAGTTTGCCAGTATATACGATATCCTTCTTGCTATCGCTGGAATCAAGAGACTCTGTCTCCATCCAGACCAGGTCAAAGAAGTCCAACAATCCTTCCGGGAGGAAAAAGCCGATGAAGTGCTTATAAAGCTCAAGTTGTGTAGTATCCTTATCCATACCGACAAAGGTACAATCTTTCATCGACTATACCTCGCAGGGTATGCTATTAACTCAACTCAAACACGGAATATTGCAAGTGACCCATAATATCACCATAATCCTCAGGCATTTCTCCTGTATTCTTTATGTCTCCCTTCTCTTAAAAAAGCGCCAAAAACAACTCTTCCGGATAGAGCTTTGAATTGGTTCATTCTCCTGCTCAATGAAGACAATCACATAGTAGTATCAAAGCGACATTCTCATATCTTGAGACATCTCACAAATACTGTATTTCAATCGAAGATCCTCTTGAGTCCTACTGGTAGTACCACCAGGGAACAATTGAATAAAACGGAATGAATTAATATTGATTCATTTTTAAGCCAAATCGCTCTATTTTAAAGAATTACGAAACAATTTTGAACACTTATTTTTTATAAGTTGTGCAAGAATTTTTGTTATGTTGTGCGAATCATCTACCTTTGGTAGATAAATATGGTAACGACGACCCCTGAAAGGCCCTTATTTTGACAAGTTGGGAATAATTTAAATTCGAATTTTTCGAGGGTTTTTGAGGGGGTTTTTGAGCACGACAGACAAAATGTTTAAATAAAATAGAGCCAAATGGAACGAATTACAATGTACTGCCGAACGACATCGGCGAGCGGAAGCACAAGTCTGAGATTCCGGGTCACGGACGGCCGGGCCTTGACCATGTACTACTCGACCGGCCGGAAGATACCGAATGAGCAGCTGGCGGTCTTCACGCCCGAGGGCAAGTTGAGGCCCAGGGTCACGGTGTATAACCCAAAGCTAAAGGGCGAGATTGAGGAGTATTTTGCCGCCATCAACGCTGCCTACAACCATATGAAGATAACGGGGATGGACATGCGGAGCGAGGTGCTGCAGGCCGAGGTGGATAAGATTCTCAACCCTGAGTCAACCGAGGCAATCCTTCACCCTATCGGCGAAGAGAACTTGATCCAGCGCTTCCAGCGCTATGTGGAGGAGGCCTACCGGGATGGCATCATCGGCGAGCACCGGCACATGCATTATGATGCGCTGGTGCGGAGGATGGAGCGATTTCTCTTCATCAAAGGCCACTCGAACATGATGCCCCAGCAGTTTGACGTGAAGATGCTGATGGACTTCCGCTCGTTCATCACCGACGAATACCTCTACGTCGACCTGTACCCCAAGCTCTATATCAAGGACGGGCATAAGCGCCTGCCGTCCAAGCGCATCGCCAACAACTCGGTCGTTCATCAGTTGAAGGGCCTCCGGGCCTTCTTCAACGAGTTGGAGAACACCGACGAAATCTTCAAATCGCCCTTCCGCAAGATCTCGCACGAGCGCTTCAAGACCATGATGCGGACGAAGAATGATGAGCCGTTCTTCCTGCGCGGCAGCGAGTTCAAGACCGTGGTGAACACGGAGGTGCCGCCGGAGCTGCAGACGGCTAAGGACGTTTTCGTCCTCAACTGCTGCCTGGGCGCCCGAATAGGCGACTTCATGCGGTTCGACATGGACCGGGTGGCCGTATCGCCCGAGGGCATCCCCTATGTCCACTACATCCCGCACAAGACGATGAAGTATATGGAGAACGTGGTGGAGATCAAGACTCCCCTGGTGCGCGTTGCATACGACATCGTGATGCGGACGAAGTTCAACTTCAGCGGCAATGGCACAGAATACAGCGTTGCCGTCTATAACCGCGAGCTTCGACGGCTCTTGAAGTTCTGCGGCATCGACCGGCCGGTGGCCAAGTTCAACGAGGCCAAGGGCGAGAACGAATATTTCCCGCTTTACGAGGTTGCTTCCAGCCGACTTGCGCGTAAGACGCACGTGGACATGATGAACAAGGTGCAGGTGAACGCGTATGCTGCGGGCCTCCACGCCGAAGGCAGCGACGCGGTCTACCGCTACACGAACCTTGAAATCGCCGACAGGTTTGCCCTGATGAACGCAGCATTCAGCCAAAAGCCATACCACGTCAATCCTGATTTGACGCGTGTTAAAAGGGGGAGGCGGAAAGTGGAACCGACGGAGGAGGAGCAGGGATTGCCGGTCCTGCCGGCAATGACGGGAGATGGCATGCCGATGAAGAGAAAGCCAGGGCGACCGAGGAAACTGAAGGATGGGATGACGAACTCGCTGAGTTCGATTTCGACTACGACCCAGACGCCGGATTCTTTGAACGGCTCTACGGAGCTCTCGGTCCCGAAGCGCAAGCCAGGCAGGCCAAGGAAAGAAAAGCCGGCGGAGACGCCGCCGAAGCGGAAGCCTGGGAGGCCGAGGAAGGAGAAGACGATGGTGGCGAAACGCCGCCCGGGCCGGCCGAGAAAAGACGAATCCAGCTCAACTGGAGTCCAGAGGCGCAAGCCTGGAAGGCCCAAAAAGACTACGGAGACCACGTAGGCCAGGATACATATACGCTGACGCAAGGACAGGAGGATTCGCCAGACCAGCAGGTGATCCTCCTGTCAATCATTATGGAACGGCTGGAAGTGCAGAGCGCACAGCTGGACCGTCTGGAGGCGAAGCTGGACCAGGAGGCAGAGGAGAGACGGGAACTGAGCAAGAAGATTGACACGCTGCTTAAGCGCTGGATGGCGGGAGTGGATTTGCCGGATGAGACGGCGGAGCGGAGTGGGACTCCCGATCAGGTCGGGAGTGACGGAAGGAGATGCCCGGTCGTTGCCGGGCATGACGGGGCGAAGCCGATGCGGGCGTTTGCCGAATATATCCGTGTGCCGGAGAAGGCAGCGGAGATTCTGGCGAAGTTGCATGAATGGATTGACGAGCGGCAGCGGGTGAAGGCCATCTTGTATATCAAAGCTGCGATGGATGCTCGGGTATTGGAGCGGGTGCCGTTTGTAGCGGCGGATGCGGAGTATCCGGGACGACTAGGCAGCAAATCGCTGTATTATGCCTATATCAGCGAGCCGAATGCGTTCACTGAAGATGATCTGGAGGAGTTGAGAAGGGCGAAGGCGGCGCTCGAAGAGATCGCCGGTCGCGGCCGGCAATGACGAACACGATTGAACAAGAATGCTATGGACTTTGTGGAATTCCATAAACTTCCATAAGCCGTACTGCAACACGATTGTACATTTGCGATGCCGTCCGGATGGCTGGTGGCCCAACTGACCGGAAAGGCGGCACGCTCTGCACGGGCTCCCGATGGGCCGGGAGCTCCGGAGCAGGCGGAGAGCGAATGATAAAAGGATACACTGCAGAGCAGAATGCGGCCAAGGCGAGAGCGAGGGCCGCAGCCTCCAGAACAATCACAGCGAAAACCAAGCAGCGAGGCCGTCCGCGTAAGGCGCCGGAACCTCTACCACCACCCAATCCAATGCCGTCGGCGCAGCCGCAAGCGGTGGGCTTCCCTATTCTCATCCCCGACCAGTTGCGCACATGCCTAATGGCGAAGGACGATGTGGAGGCAGCGGTCCGGGCGACGGTCAAAGAGGTCATCGAGAAGATGGAGGAGAAATACACCGGCGCGCGTAAGGTCTATTTGGATGAAGCCATGAAGCGCCTCCACGTCAAGAGCCGGAGCACGCTCTGGCACTGGGACGAGCGTGGGTACATGTTCCAGGATCACGATGAGAACGGCCACGTCTATTACCCCGAGGCCAAGATTCGCCGAGCTGAGCGTGGCGAACAGCCGGAGCTGCCAGGTGCAGTAAGACCGCCGAAGTACGAACCCAAAAAGCGGAACGACGATGGCAAGTAGCACTCCCCTCTTTTCCTACTTCCGCCGGCCGATCCAGAATCTGCAGCCGCAGGCGCAATGGAACATCCTGGATGCCTGGCACTACATCATCAGCGACGATGCTGCCGAGACTACCCGGCAGCTGAGGACAATCTCGAACGCGAAGGAGCGCCAGGCGTTCAAGGCCGGACACTTCGACTACGCTACTTTTTCCGGCACATTCAAGCAGCGCGGGAAGGACGGTCTCATCCGGCACAGCGGGCTGATTTGTCTGGACTTTGACCATGTGGCCAAGCCTCAACAGCTGCGAGAGCGACTGCTCAAAGACGAGTACTTCGAGACGATGCTGCTGTTCCGCAGTCCTGGCGGCGACGGTCTTAAGTGGGTGATACCTATTGAGTTGAGGACCACGACGCAAGAGGCCTTCTTCAATGCGCTTTGGTGGTATTGCCGCAGGATTTACGGAATTACGCCGGACCGGCAGTGCCGGGACGTAGGACGCGCGTGCTTCCTCCCCTATGATCCGGACGCATACATTAATCCAGCTCTGCGATGAAGAAGGTGTTCAGGCCGGAGGATTGGGTGCCGGAGGATGTTCGTCATTCCCGGCTTGACCGGGAATCTGAGATGCCCGATCGAGTCGGGCATGACGGGGTGCAAGTCGGGGGCATCGGGAGGCGAACCGATATTGGCACCAAGCTCGACGATGTGGAGCTGCTGACGCAGATGGTGGAGGCGCGAGGGCTGGACATTACCGGCGATTACCGCCGCTGGCTGAACATTGGATTTGCGTTGGTGGAGGGGCTGGGAGAATACGGTCGCGACTTCTTCCACCGGCTGAGCCGGTTCTATCCCGGGTACTCGGAGAGCGAGGCTGACAGGCAGTACGATAAGTGTATGCGAGCGCATGGAACGGGGATTCGGCTGGCCACCTTGTTCCAGTATGCGAAGGAGGTGGGGATAGTGGTGAGAAGTAGAACCGCCAATGGCGGATTGGCGGAAATGGCGGAGATTGCCGAGCAAGATGAGGAGATGCCCAGTCGAGCCGGGCATGACGAGGGGATCCCCGATCAGTTCGGGGATGACGGGAAGAGGATGCCGACGTTTAGTGCGCAGCTACGAGGCAAGCTGCCGGAGATGGTGGAGGCGATTGCGAGGAACGGGAACTCGGAGCAGGATGCGGACGTGCTAATTCTTGGGACGATTGTGACGCTGTCGAGCTGTCTGCCGCACGTGTACGGCATCTACGGGGACAGGCCGGTCTTTCCGAATCTATTTCTCTTTGTCACGGCGCCCGCATCCGCGGGCAAAGGAAGGTTGACGCTTTGCCGCAGGCTGGTGCAGCCGATTCAGGACCAGTTCCGGAACCTCTTCAACCAAGACCTGGAGAAGTACCGCAAAGAGCGAGCGGCATATGAGCAGAAGCGAAAGAAGGATCCTACGGCCAAGGCGCCACGGGAGCCAGTGCGGAAGATGCTCATCATACCGGCCAACTCCAGTGCTACCATGATCTATCAGATCCTTGCCGAGAACGGTGGACAGGGGCTGATGTTCGAGACCGAAGGAGACACGCTAGCAAACATATTCGCTTCAGACTACGGCAATTACAGCGACGGCTTTCGCAAGGCCTTCCACCACGAGACTATTTCCTACATGCGCCGAAAAGACCATGAGTATGTGGAACTAATGCAACCAAAACTCTCCACCGTCCTTTCCGGCACGCCCAGACAAATCGCCGCCCTCATCCCTGATGCCGAGAACGGACTCTTCAGCCGCTTCCTCTTCTATTATGTGGACTTCCAACTCACTTGGCTGAACGTTTTCTCCGGACAGGGCGACGCCCTGGACGAGACCTTCGACACCATCAGCCAGCAGATGCTGGCGCTGTATCAGCGACTCCAGCAAGCCCCGGATATCCGATTCTCATTCACCGGCCAGCAAAAGCGGGTATTCAACGCTTTCTTCTCCCGGGCCCAGCGCCAGTACTGGAAACGGCTGGGCGATGCCATCATCGCCAGCGTCCGTCGGATGGGGCTCATCACATTCCGGATTGCGATGGTATTGAGCGCGCTCAGGCTGGCAGACAGGAAGACGTTGCCAGAGCTAATCTACTGCAGCGACCAGGACTTTCACTCCGCAATGACCATCGCCCGGGTGGCGCTCAGTCATACGGTGCGGGTGTATCATGAGCTCAACAGCCATGAGTTGGCGAGCATAGCTACCGAGGGTGCCGGCCGGAAAAAAGAGCTGTTGAGACAGCTACCCGACGAGTTTGATACGGCAATGGCGCAGGAATTCGCCCAGCGGTTGAGCATACCGAGGCGGACGGCGGAGCGGTATCTGACCGATTGGAAGAAGGACGGGACGCTGGAGAAGGTGGCGTTTGGAAGGTACAGAAAACGGATTGAGACTCCCGGTCGAGCCGGGAGTGACGGTCTGCTCGGGCATGACGAGAGCGACGATTACTTTAACTAACAATATTGAATAACATGAACTTCAACAATTTAATCCATCACAACGCTTTGAAAAAGAAGATACTGATTGACAACGGCCACGGCTGCAACACGCCCGGCAAACGCTCCCCTGACGGGCGCTTCCGTGAATACGCCTACACGCGCTACATCGCGAAAGCTGTGGTTGCCGATCTTCGTGACCTGGGCTACGATGCAGAGCGCATCGTGCCTGAAGAATACGACGTAAGCCTGAGCGCCCGCTGCTCCCGCGTGAACACTTGGTGTGCTGAACTGGGTAGGCGGAACGTCCTGGTTGTCTCCATTCACGTGAACGCCGCCGGCAAGGGCGACCGCTGGTACAATGCTACCGGCTGGTGCGCCTATACATGCAAAGGCCAGACACGTTCTGACAAACTCGCCGACTGTCTGTACAAACAAGCAGCGCTTTGGCTTCCCGGTCATCGCCTGAGAATGGATTATTCGGACGGTGATGCAGACCAAGAGAGCAATTTCACGATTCTCACGAACACATATTGCGCGGCAGTGCTCACCGAAAATGGCTTCCAGGACTGCGAGGAGAGCCTCAGGTTCTTGGAATCCGACTACGGCAAAGAGGCTATTATCGGACTCCATGTTGATGGAATCCTGGATTTCATTGACCCCGACAGGCCGTATGGCTACAAGGACCTGCAGAGGCTGCGAAACGAGGGTTTAATACCTGCGCGAAGGACGGTATGACGAAGGCTATAAATACAATGAACGATGCCAAGATTTGGCATCGTTCATTGTTCTGAAATCTTAGCTTTTATCTTATCTATCAGCTCTTTAGTGCTGTCCAACAAAGGGCGCATCTCCGCTTCACTGGATTGATATACAAGATTGTAGTCGCTCTTTTCGCGGAGATCCTGGAGTTTGGCGTACAAGCGTCCGTCGTCAGCTGAAAAGATACCCGTCCGAACATAGTTCTTTCCAAACACCAACCCGGCACCTTTATGACTGCGAACCTCCGTGTGGTCATTGATAAGCAATGCCGAAACAGCGTGGAAAGCAGCATAATAGATGCGATTGGCGACCACGTCCCAAAGATTCATCGAAGCGACAGTCTCTGCCTCAACGATAAACTTGTCAGCCTTTTCCAGCTCAAGACCAACTACAATCTCTCTTTCTTCTTTTGACAGACTCATACCAAAGCGATTGCATCTTGTTCAACATTGCGGCGAAAGAGCAGAGAAGACGGGTGATTCCATTCATCGCGAGAATAGATAACCGGAACAACTACTTCATTATGGTCCCACCCTAGTTCAGTCAGTGGATATGCCAACGAATCGTACATATCCAGCCCGGCATGAGGCGCGTTAACGAGGATAAGTATATCCCAATCAGAGTCGCCATGAGCTTCACCACGAGCCCTTGAGCCATACAAGAATACCTTGACTCCGGAAGGCATCACCTCCCGGGCCTTCTTCTTGAGAAGCTCAAGCATCGTCTGTTCTTTTCTGCTCATACTGCAAATATAGCCAATTATATACAGTTAAACAAATTCTATCACCTCCGAGCCTCATTACCATAAAATGATTATCATAAAATAGTAATGAGATTGCCGGTCAAGCCGGCAATGACGATGAAGAGCATTTTTCAACTGGCAATTGAAAAAAGTGGCCTCTTTTTTATACTGGCAATATAAAAACCACCAGCACACTATTTAAAGTAGAACTTGATATATTTAAGTTTAATTTACTGTATTTCAGAAATTTTTTATACGAATTAGTTTGATAATCTAAAAACATTTTCTTACATTTGCCGTGGGGTTTGGATATGGCGATATCCAAGCCCCTTTTGCATTGAGCCATAGCCGAACCCTTTTGTTTAATTAAACTAAGACTTTAAGTGCTATGATTGCTCTTCCTTCTATAGCCTTTGGCGGCTTTTCAGGCTCTGCAAAAGGGGTTACGGCCAGGTACCAGGACGGTCGTAGCATCCTCTCTCTTAAGTCCTACCCTACCGGCGAAACCACCGTTCTGCAGATTGCCCGGCGCACATCACTGAAGAAGATAACGAAGACTTGGCCCCTGCTGACCGACCAGCAGCGACTTGACTGGGAACGGCTGGCGGAGCATACCAGCGGCGCCTCGGTCTTTGGACAGAAAGCCAAGCTCTCCGGAATCAACCTCTTCGTGCGGCTGAACAGCAACCGACAGATGGCCGGCGAGAATCTCCTCACCGATGCGCCAGACTCTAACGCCGCGAGCCCTAATGTAGAGTATTCTAATCTATATGTCACTCCGGGTCTGGTAGCCTTTACAGGCATCCGTCACCAGCCCTCCCCTTACAAGCTCGTTGTAAAGATGTCTGCCAGCCAAAGCCCCGGCATCTCCAACGGCTGGAGTAAGACCGTCATTATCAGCGGTGACACCGAGGACGACTGGGGAGAAGCCAACGTAACCGAGCTCTACATCAACAAGATAGGCGCAGCCGCCACCCCGGGGCAGAAGGTCTTTGTGGAGACCTATTGGCTGGACACGGAGACTGGTTTCACCGGCCAGGCCGAGCGGGACTGCGTTGTCTGCACCGGTGAAGTGCCCTACGCTCGCCGCATAAAGGTCACGATGGACACGCTGAAGCCGGATGAGGAGCAGCACGTCTCTGCGCTGGATGTGGACTTCTCCACCAACGCTCCTTGCGTGTACTTTGATACGGTGTGCCTGGGACACAGCAATGTGGCATCCTCTGAAGTTATCCTCGACCAGCCGCTGCCGTCCGAATGCATCGGTATCTGTATGGCGTTCGCCCGCGGTATGGGCGAAGACGGCTCCCTGCACCCGCAGTCCTACGAGATTCAGTCCATCAACTACTCCAGCAGCACCGAAATCCACTTCATGCACCGGGGCGGAAAGTACATCAAGCCGACGGAAGTGTTCGGTCCTGGTATTCAGTATTCCAATAACTAATCTGCAGCCATGTTCCAGTCTATACGCAATAACTTTGGCGCCGGCACCATCCAGTTCAAGGATGTCCGTGAGAGCAATTACATTGTCCTCAACGCCACTTTCACCTATCGCACGGACTCTCCGGAGTACCAGGCCGCAGATGTCTTGGAAATCACTGTCCCGGACCTCAATATCGACCGCAGCACCATTGCCGGTGTCGTGATGCGCTTCATTGACCGTCAGACCAGCTACAGCTACCTCATCGTGAGCGACGGCGGCACCATCTTGAAGTCCTGGATCAAGGATAAGAACACCATCTGCATCGAGAAGCTGACGGACTTCGATGACCAAGAGGAGATGATCATCTACATCCAGACGATTTATCTGCAGCTCAACCAGGGCGGAAACGCCAAGAAGGGAATCAAGAAGAGCCTGAGCCCGAAGCAGCCGGAAACCTACCTCTATTGGGGCTCCAGCAACTTCTGCGTTGTCTATCCCAAGTGGGTCTTCATCCACATTGACTTTTCCAGCAGCAAATATGCGTACAGGGACTCCGATTGGCGCTGCACCTTTGAAGGCCTGCCGGTGGACGTGAAGGGTGATATCCCCATCATTAGCGCTACCTGCAATTATACTCCCAAGGCCGGCGGTGTCAACCTCAGCCACGTGGAAGATGGTGTGTGGACCATGGCCCAGGCGGACCGCAACTTTGGCTTTGAGAACACCGGAAACTACGTCTTTGGTATGGCGTACCTGATCCGTGACAACGAGGTGGAACCGGACGCTCCCGGGCGCCTGCACTTTGAGGAAGCAAAGATGGCCGCCCAGTCCAGCAGCATGTACTTCGGTACCGTGGACTTCGAACTGATGCCCAACCCGGCCGTTATGGCTCTGTCCGGTAAGACCTACTGGAGCAGCGGCAAATACGGAATCTTCTACCCGGCCAACGTTCCGGAAGGAGTCCCCAGCTTTAAGACCTTTGTCCAGGCCCGCGCTGTCCGTGGTTCCCAGATGTGCATCCAGCTCTGCAGCATGACGCTGAATACCGCCCTGGCTAAGAAGACTCTCCGCTTTGATGTCCTTGCCGGTGGCACTCTCCTGAGCATGGAACTGTATGAAACAACCTGCCTTATGGCATTAGAATAGTGTGACTTATGATTACCTGCATATCCAATAACTTCGGCGTACTGCCCGCCAACATCCAGCTGAAGGACTATCAGTCCCAGGACATCATCGTGCTGCAAGGTATGTTCTCTGTGGACACCACCCTGGCGGATTACCAGGCGGCCGGCGTCCTTCGCATTACCATGCCCGACTTTGCCTTCCGCAACAGTCACGAGACCCATGTCTTCGTGCTCAACCGCAACGATGGAGCCCACGATATCACCCTGGCCAAAGCCTGGATCGAGAAGGGCAACCAGCTGTGCATCATGCCTGTCATGGAGTGGAATTCCCTGGCCTCCTACGAGATTTTCTTCGCGTCAGCGTTCATCCCGGCCAACAAGGTCGCACAGGTCCAGTTTGGCACCCACAACGAGTTCTACACCTCCTGCCAGGGTGGTGGGATGCTTACCAGCGGATACCTCCACTACTGGGACCACACCGGCTTCCGGGAACTCTATCTCACAGGTACTGGATTGCAGTGGAATGAACAGGACACCATAACCTGCTCCCTGGCCAACTGCTTTGACGTGGCCGCAGATTTTGTTCCGCTGATCTACACCAACGACCTCAGCCGCACCATGGGCAGCCAATTCTTTCCATGCACCTATCACGAGGGAAACCTGGTCATCAGCAGAGACGGGATAGAAGACGACTCCGGAACCAACCTCAAGTTCTTCAAGATGTTCCTGGTTAAGTAAAGCCCCATGTCCGCCAAGAAGAAATATGAGCTCACCCGCCTGCAGGGCGCAATGGCCATCGCCAGTTTTAGTGCCGGCACGGTCATCTGCATGGTGTGTCTCTTCTTCGTGCCGCCATACGGCGAGATATCCAGCACGGCAATGATGGCGGTCTCGGAGTTCCTGGTGCTTTGCGGCGGACTGCTCGGAGCCAAGGCCAGCTTCGATATGCGGATGCAGCGGTTCGAGGCGAGGGTGATGAAGGAGATCCGAAGCGGCGAGATTCCCGGTCAAGCCGGGAATGACGATAACAACCCCAACCTATGAATAAACTATTCGCTCCCCTCTTTCTTTCGCTCGCCGCTCTGGCGGCCTCTGCCTGCGGTGCTGTCCGGCCTACCGCGCCATCCGTAACGGACAGCACCCGGGTTGAGGTGAGGACCGAGACGGTGACGGTGCATGATACGGCATTCGTTGAGCTGCCGTTCATCGTGGAGCGAATAGCCACGCTGGACACCACCTCAACGCTCGAGAACACCTACGCAAAGAGCCAAGCCACAGTGGCCGCCGGCATCCTCCACCACAGCCTGGAGACCAAGCCACTTAAAGTACCGATTGAGGTGGAAACGAAGATTGTCCACCGCGACAGTCTGGTATACAAAGACCGCGTAGAAACCAAGACCGTTGAGGTCCCACGCCAGCTCACCTGGTGGCAAAAGACCAAGATGAAACTTGGCGTAGCTTTCCTAATCTTGATAGTTATAGCAATACTATACCTTATCCACAAATTCTCTAACCTCTTAACCTTTAAACGCTTATGAAGTATATCCCTTCCATCGCCTTCGAGGAGATGAGCGGCAGCGCCAAGGGCGTGACCGCAGCGAAAAACAAAGGCCGCAAGTTCATCAAGAACCGCGGCTACGGTGGCCGAATCGGTACTTCCGACCAGGCCAAGAACAAGGGTGTGATGAAGATGATCACCACCTCTTGGAAGTCCCTCACCAACGAGCAGATCCTTGCCTGGAACAAGGCCGCCCTGAGTGCTGACGCCAAGTCCATCCTGGGCACCAAGGGCAAGATCTCCGGTCTGAACCTCTTCCAGCGTCTCAACTTCTGGGTCGTGAAACTCGGCGGCTCCCTGATGCTGAACCCGCCCACCCTTGAAGGTGTCGAGACTCCTTCCAGCGCCACCATCACCTGCACCAGCGCAGCCTTCACCTTCACGCTGGACCAGCCGATTACCGACAACGGCGGCATCTACCTGGTAATCCAAGCTTCCGAAGGCCAGAGCAACGGCGTATCCCGCGCCTTCGGCAAGGCTGTCCAGATCCACGCAGAGGAAGAACCCACCTCCGCGGCCATCGACATCAAGTCTGCCTACGAGAGCAAGCACGGCACCCTGGGTGCCGGCGCTCCGAAGGTCTTCTTCCGCTACTTCTACGTAAACTCCAGCACGGGTGAGACCTCGGTCCCGATGCAGGCCGTAGTCAAGTGGACTGCCGCAGCTGCTCCCGCAGAGCCCGCTGGTGGAGAAGGCGGTGGCGATTAATCCCCCACCGGCCCGGAGTCCGGTTTACCCTACCCCGATTCGTTCCAAACTCTATTCAACCTCCGCCGTCGTCGAGACGCCGGAGGTTTTCTTATTCAATGTCAGGATCTTTCCTCTTCCAGCGATAGACAGGTTCGCCGATTGACTCGAGCATCTGCTCGAGGGTTTTGGTGCGGGAGATGGCATTCCAGCCCGGGACGCCAGGGCGGACGATGATGGCCTTGTAACCAAGAGCATCAACCAGACGGGACAAGTATTTGAACGGAAGGACGCGGTGGCCGAACTCGGCACGGGAAAGATTCCCGCAATTATCCTTGGCGCCCCACTTCGAGAAGATGTCCTCCTGCAGAAGACCCAGGTCCATCCGGGTCTGGCGGAGCGTCTGGCTTGTGTAACTGCGGCAAGCCCTCATCTCCCAAACCTCGCGTTTTTCCGTCCCGCGGGCGCCGAATGCTTCATCCAAAACCGTATCATATTCCGTCGCCGATAATTCACCAATTACATGCTTCCATCGGAGCTCTCGCACAACGGGCATTATTTCGATGCCGGAGGCTTTCACTTTTCGCAGAGACTTGTTCTGAAAGCAGTGCAGCAGCACGATGGTATCCCCGTTCAGATAGAAGTACGTGGTATAGGCGGCCTCCTTACACAAGGACCGGAACGAATAGATGGTATCCTTGCACTCCTCCACAAAACTCGCCTTATAATCTGCCAGGATCTTCAGCAGCATCACCCCGTACTGGATGCTGCGTCGGGACTCCTCGTCCATAGCGCCCAGGAACTCGATAAACTGATTCCCGCAAACCACCACCTTTCGGGGCTCAAACAAACGGCAAGTATTCCGGACCTCTACGCGATCCTCCTGCTTCCCTTCGCCTGACGGCAGGGGCACCATCTGCGAGATGACATACGGATTGGTTCGGCCGCCCGGGAGTTTCTCGGGCTGAGGCTCAAACACCATCGGGTCAATCGGAGTGAACGGTGCGCCCTCAACGATGTTGAGATTCTCATCCACGCGGAAAGGCTTCTGACCGAACGCCCAATTGAGCGTCCAGAAATAATCCTCCATCGACATCTTCTTCATCCGTGACATTGTCCGCGGACCAGTATAGCCCAGCCCTCGCATACCGCGCAGCGTATCCGAGTCATGCACGATGTCCATGTGCATACGGTGGACATTGCCCTGGGTAATCACATCGCAAAGCGGCAAAGCCTCACTCTCCCCCGTGCGCGAATTGAACACGCACACCTCCCTGGTTATCCCGCAATAACGGAGAAACAACTGCAACTTCCTGTTGTATGGAGCATTATAGCAACCAAGGATAAAATCGAATCGCGTCCGCATCACAATGTCAAAAGCAACCCGGACCAGCGGCACCTCTATCGCATAGTTCTTGGGGTCCTTCCCCTTCCGGCGAACGGATTTGTGTACATAATATATATAAGGTATTCCTTCCTTCGAGACCGCGACATTGTTCAGCGAGAGCTGCTTGAACTCCTTCGCCCCAAGACCGATGCAGCACTGCAAGATGAACGCATTCCGCACATCAGCCATGCTTCCCGGAACCGGCGTCGCCAACACCTGCTGAAACTCGTCGAAGTTCAGCGACATTGGTTCACCCAGCACCTCCGTATAGCGCTTGCGCTTCTTCTCCTGCATCCATGGCACATACTTATCATACGGCGAAGCCTCCACCTCTCCGAAACTCACCAGGTCCCGCCAGAATGTACGAAAGTGAATCAGCACCTTCCGCAAGGGTTCCTCCTTCAGCTTCTGCTTTGGCCAATACCTGCATTCATCATAAGCCCTGGGATACAGCGCAGCATATTTGGGATTGGCCGCATAGAGATACTCGTCGATGCAGAACTTCTCAAAGTCCACCAACTGCTCCGCCGAAAAATCCCGTGGCGTAGTATTCGGGCAATCCCGGATAATCAGATACCGGTCCAGCTTGCGCATAAGCGTCATCGACTCCCGATACATCTTATCGCTGAACCGCCCTGCAGCATGCTCCTCCTCCAGATAAGCCCTGAACCTGCCAACCAGCAAGCGCTCGTCCACAGTCTCCCCGGTCTCCTGCTTAACGAACCATGCCGACACGGCCGACTGGAAAGTCTCCTCATTCAGCGCTACCCCTTCCTGACACAGAGACATATACACCTCGCTCATAGCCAGTTTGCACCGCTCAATCTCCTGAAGCAGCGCTGCATCATACTCGATAATCCCCGGCTGCAGAGTACCATCCTGGGAGAAAGCCATCATATCCTTCGCTGGCACCATCTTCCCGGTCTCATACCCCAGATCCACCGTCTTCCCATCCTTCAGACGAAACCGAAGCGGAACATCCCCAGAGCGAGCGTTCACCTTCTTATATAGCGACACCTTAAACATAACCTCAACGATTAGAGCAGTTTAACAACTCCCGAGACCATATGCTTCTGACTCCGATACCCCGTCACCTCATCCAGCAAAACCAGATTGGCATTCACCTGGTATGCCGGTAACGCCAGCCCCCAAGATGTGACATAATTATCTACAACAAACTCAGCCGGCATCACCGAGCAAGGAGCCGACGCCAGAACCGACTGCCGGGGCAACCGACTACTCATCCCCTTCCCCGGAGTCCCCAGCTGAAACTGACCATACAGCCAATAGCGCTCAGGAGTCCTCAAGCGCTCCAAGCCAGATATAGAGAGACGAAGCACCAGACCTTCTCCTTGAGCATTTGCCTCAACCGCCTTCAAAGCAAACGGAGGGAATGACTCAAAAGGCACAGGCTCCGGAACATGCTCCTTCCTCAGCGTATAAAACCCGTGGTACGCCGACACGAACAGATTCTGCCCCGAGATCCAGGAAGTATGGTCAAAAGGCGGCCGATGCGGTTCAACATCCCGGGCCAGCTTATGCCACAACTCCTGCACCGATTGCGGCTGCATCCTCCATGCAGCCAGCGCCCGACTATGCACTTGCGCATGAGCAGCCTGAGAGGGCGTCATCTCAGTCGTTCCACTCCTGCGCTTACGCAGGTAAGTCTTCCCATCCCGATGCACGGCCGTGACGTCCCCGGCCGAGCCAAAGACATCACTGACCAGCACCGATGGTTTGAATTCAGTCGCCATAGCAGTTGAGGGTTAAGGGTTAACACTTATAGGGTAGGGACCGGAGAGGGACACCTCTTGTACTTTTGGGTAGGAGCATATAAAGTCAACACCAGAGCCGCACCAATTACGATTCCGAATGGCCACCGCCCGGCAGATGTACCCCTTCTTCTCCCTAATTGCCAGAAGCAAATCCCGATTCGCCTCCACCATGCGACCAACTACCGTTTCAGACCCAGCCTCCGGAGCCTCGAACGAACTAACACCAAGCGCCCGCTTGTTCAACTCCGACAAGCGCGCCAATCTCTCTTTTTTACTCGTGTCCATAACATCAACATCTTTATCTTTCAGTATACAAGTTACGAAAAATCTACGAGAATAACAAATTTATTTTCAAGTAATTACGCACTATTTTAAAAGATTTACCAACCCGTCATGCCCGACCCGATCGTGCATCTCAACCAGCCCGTCATTGCCGGCTTGACCGGCAATCTTCACACCGACGACCACACTTCCATAAACGACAACTGCGGCGCCGTGCGCCGCTGCAAAAGTGTATATATATTTACCCCGGGTACTGGCCTTCGAGCATGGTACTCCGCCCGCATCCGCACCGCCGCCAGAGCGTAAGTATCAAAGTAAGCCTTGGTTGCTGGCAGTCTCACAGCTGCCGGCATCGTGGGCGAGGGATTGTGCGGTGGCGGCTGTGAGTCTGCCAGTGACCAAGGACGCGGAACGAGCGAAGCGAGTGGAGCGCTGGCCCCGGAGGCGGTCTGCAGCGTGAGCCGCTGACGGGCTTTGACGGCGCAAGGGCTGGGAGACCTCAGGCTCCCAGACCCCGGCAAAGACCGCCAGAAAAGTGGGAAGGCAGACGGCCTCCGGGGCCCGGGCCGGAACGGCCCGAAAGAGTGAGCGCGCACCAACGCAGAAGCGGAGCACAACGCCCATCGCGAACAGGCACTACCCCACGAACAAAGACACAAAACCACAACGCCGATGCGGGCGAAACCGGCGCAGTCTTTGGCGGTTTGGCCACCGCACAAACCGACAATGTCTGCGCCAGCAGCCCGAAGCAAAGCGAAGGGCTGCCTCCCCGGCGCCCGGAAGCTTCTGCAAGTGGCGCGTGAGCGACAGCTTGCAGAGGCTGGAGGAGTTGCAGCCGGGGTATAAACCAAGCCGCCAAAAAGGCGGCTTACCGAGGAGTGGAGACAGCAAAAGCGGTGTGACTGGCTCTGCCGGGCACACGGCTTTTGATGGCGGAACGACCCAGCACGGGAGTGGAGGCCGCACGCTTGCGGCCGGAACGGGAGTGCCGGAGGCGGCTGGCTGCCAGAACCAGCACTTAATGCCCGAGGCGGGCCACTATCTCTCGCAACTCACCGACGTTCCCGCGGTGCTGCACCTTGCGGGCGGGGACCCGCAAGGTGCGGAGTTTTGCGACGGGCCAGGGCCGGGGATGGTCCTGGAGCAAAACTCCTTGCCTGCCGCCGACTACGACCGGGCGGAGCATACGGAAAATGGTACAACGAAGCCCTGACGGAGGCACTTAACATAACGTCCTGTTGTGTGCGAAGCGAAAACAGGCGGGGCTTGCAGCCCCGACCTGTTACACAATAGTGCGTTATGTTATGTCCCGGATTTCCAGCACTGACGGTCGTTCGAAGCACCGACGCAGCCCGGGCGTTCATTGCACCTCCCTGGGGAGGCTGGGAGGGGACAAAGTGGAGGTCACAGCCGCGCATGGTGCGGCAGTGGCCGGAACCAAGCCTTCTTTGTGCTGATGGGAGGTGCAGGTGGCGCGCATGGCGACGCCTGCTCCGGACAGCAGTGCAAAGAGGGCTTGACCGCTTTTCCATTATGGGTGGGAAGGCGCCACGGGCGCCGGGTGGGCATATACCAGCCGAAGGCTGACCGCTTTTTTCCGCGCGTCAGAATAATGCACGAAGAGTAATAGATAAAATGGTGGGATGAAAAGTCTCACTTATTTTTGCGAGCGGATGCGAGCATTTGGGAAAGATAGACCATTAGTCTGAACGAAACCGCCGATCTTTGAAGGCGCAGCGACAATGAGTTCAAACAAAACGAACGCTATCAGGCTATTCGTTTTAAACGCCTGAAAAGGCACAAAACTCATTGCTATGAAAAAGAACATACAGAATCCCGTTCGTCGCGCCTTAGTATGGATGCTGAACACGGCTCTTCGCTTTATGCTTCGCCCTGACTATTTTGAGATCATGGGGATAATTGAAATCATCTGGGGATTTCTCAACGTCATCTTTCCGGATCTTCCAGAACTTCCGCCACTATCATAGGCCGCAAATCAGTGGGATAGTTGAGAATAAATGCGTACCTTCGTCTTATGGATGAGATTAGAAGCAGTCAATGTCAGACTCCAAGAAGGGAGGCATCGCCGGAGAGTATCGCAAAACTGCGAGATAACTTTAATGCGCATATCTGTTTGATGGGGCAAACGCTTGAGAATTCGATGCCCGTTTATAAATCATGCCTCGAATTGCTCAAGGATCCTCTTCTCGCAGACAACCCGTACCTGCTGAATTTGAAGATTGTATATGAGGTAGCCATTACCTATTATCTGGCAGAGTTGGATAATGCGGCCATTTTCCATGCTGATTTCACAAGACGTTCGGATAATCTTTATCGGCGAACGCTCCTTCTTCAGTGCTACCGCGTCTTTTCCGAAGCGACAAAAGCTTTGTTCGGATTCGGGAAAGACCAGCGAAATGCTCTCTGGGGCAAACTGACATCAACCATTGACCTGTCTTCGTTCTCCACTGAACTCGAAGAAATATCTGCAGGTGTAGAAAGGCTTAAATCAGATGTCATTAACAAGGATGCAAGGGATTTCGCCAGCCATTACGATTGGGATACTCTTGCGACCGCCTCTTTTTTCACATCACTGGACGATGAAGAACTTGTTTGCCGAGATTGGAATCAATACCTCTACATCTCCGAGAGGCTATCGTTTATCCTCTCAAAGATATTCGCAGAGATAGCATCCCGCTGGAAGACCGGCACGCCAGTCACGCCTTCAGAATCCAATGGCATCCCGCCAACTACCTCTGGCACAGAAATCAGGTGGTGTATCGAAAAAAGGCTTCTGAATCAGAACTTGGTCAATGCTATACAGTCCACTTACGGCGAAACAGAGAAACAATTGGATACAAGCATCTTCCTTTGTCGGAAGTATAAGGCCTTATGTGATATTGCCGAAAAATATGCGCCCAATATCAAGGAAGACTTTGCTCTGCAGAGTTACCAAAAGACATTAAATGCCGTCGGTGTACTGGCTTTTATGACAAACGACGCGCACGCAGCAGCTATAGCCCTGACAGATTCTACATCGTTTTGGGAGAGTCGAATGCACTTGAAGCGATTGGATGTTGCCGCTTATGAAGCACTAGACAAAATTGTCGGCTTCACGGAAGCATCAAAGCAGGAGTCTCTTTTTCAAATGCTTGACAGTATTGTCATAGATTTGCCGGCTGCAGTCCAAGAGCGTTATTCAGCACTAAAAGAAGAGACGAAATCCTTGATAAAGAGATATGGTCTTCAGCGCTCAAGACGTCGCTGCTCGTTTGTCCATTATCGCTCAAAGAAGCAACTCTGGTTGGTGCAAACCTACGACAACTTGCTCTCCATCAGTGTTCCGGAAGCACTCGCAAAAGTCATCGAGATACGGAATCTCACCACCAGCATCATTCGCTTCGTAACCCTTTTTGCAGGAGCTTTCAATCAATTGGAGGAGCAGCGATCCGATCAACGCATCCGTGATCAATTCCAGCAATTCAGGGATTTGATGGGGAAGATTAAGGATGACGATGCACGCAACTCTGCATTGCAAACCTTGGACACCATGGAACACGACGTGATTAATTTGAGGACCAAGTCCAGACATAAGCCCTAAATTGTCGTGTTTTTTTCGTAACTTTGCGGACGAGTCCGCAAGTAATTAGGGCTCAGCATATTAAACACCAGTTAAGGTATGGTCACAAAGAGTCCATTGAGGTATCCGGGAGGCAAGGCTAACCTTGCCGGGTTCCTGCGTGGGCTGATTGAGAGGAATGTGGGGGAAGGATGTACGTACTTTGAACTGTATGCGGGCGGGGCCGGGGCGGCGCTGGATCTGCTGCTGGGCGGGCATGTAGAGCGTATTGTGCTAAATGATGCCGATACTCACATCTTCAACTTTTGGGATTCTATTTTACATCATACAGACGATTTCCTGCGCTTAATGTGGGATACGCCTGTTAATATGGATTCCTGGCATCAGCTGCGTGCCGTCTATGAAGAGGGACAAAATGATGGCAACCGCTCGCCCCTTGAAATCGGCTTTGCCACCTTCTTCCTGAATCGCACGAATCGTTCGGGTATCATAACGAAAGCCGGCCCAATCGGCGGAGCCGACCAGACCGGAAAGTATAAGATGGATTGCCGATTCAACAAGGCAAACCTTGCCCAAAAGATAGAGCGGATTGCCACAAGGGCAAACGATATCGAGATGCACAATGAAGACACTCTGGCCTTCATTCAGCAGAACATCGACAGGCTGTCGGAACCGCAGTCATTCATGTACCTAGATCCGCCCTACTACAAGAACGGCAGTTCCTTGTACCTGAACGCTTACGACCACCAGGACCACGAAAACCTCCGTGACCTGATGGCCGGCATAAGAAATTTGAAATGGATGATTTCCTACGATGATGTTGAGGAAATACATCAACTATACGACGGCTTCCGCACCACCCAGCACGAACTTAGCTACTTCCTGCAGCAAAAGCGGAAGACCAATGAGTTCTTTGTATTCTCAAATGCCATCCAGATTGAGTGGTTGCAATAACCAACTCAGAAAAGTGAATCAAAGCGAGCCATTACGCCGGGTACATCTGGTTTTCGGAGAGAACGAGTTTGCGTGGTCCTTTGACTTCGATTTCGAATATGAAGGTATTGGGATTATCAACAACGACTATGGGGGAATGTACACAGTTAGCCGGGTTACCGTAGAGGCCAAAGTTACCGGTGATGAAACTTTCGTGGAGGAATGAGTAGAACAGTTCCGGTATCTCATCTGTGCCGATTGCATCCAGGGCCTTCTCTGCATAAGGGCGTTTTACGCCAGCTGCTCCTTTATGTTGTTTATCCTCTTCGAGTCTGAATATCATGCAGGTGTGACCTTCATCATAACTCATCTTTATCACGTAACGACTTGAGAGTTCCAGGTCTTGGAGAGTAACCGCTTCATCAGAATAGTTCCCCTCCTTCATGATCTTTCGGAGCGTTATGAAGGCCGAATCCAAAGCCGAACGCATGTGCTTGTCTGGGAGCATGTCAGCCCACGTCCGGAATTCAAACAGGCTCATCAGCGGTAGGTGCTTAAGGAGGTTGAAGTGATTAACAAACCTTCTCATAGCAATGCCGTTGTCCGTTAGGCAATTATACCTAAGAATTACCAACTCTCCATCACTTAATTGGCCACGGATACATTTGGCGTATAACACACGGTCTTCCTCGTCAATATCACTTTCCGCGACAAGACGCATCAACTGGTAGAGCTCACGGAAATGAACAGCCAATTGCTCACGGTTCTCTGCATAGAAAGCTTCAAATTCCCGGACCGAAGCCTTCACCCGCTTCTTATACACCAGCTTATTGTTAAAAGGCGTTGCAACAAACGAGGCAACAATAGCCTCCAGGGCTTGCCGTCCGTTCAAACCTTTATCTGCTACATAAGCCGAAATCGTGTCCTTGTACTGATCAAAGAATACCTGGAACTTATTGTCAAACAACTGCTGCGTATCTAGCTTTATTTGCGCGTTATTGGTTTTGATAACATTGTCGTTGGTAACCTTCATGTTGGCGTTAGAATCAATCTGCGCATTGAGCGTCTTGACCAGCATGGCAATGGAATAGATGGCAATCAGAGTACCCAGGATACCACCCACGAAATCACCCAGCGTCCCCAACAGTTCATTGTTGACGGACGCTTTCCAGTCGAACCAGCCAACTTGCTTCCATAAAAACATAACGAAGCAAGCTATTATAGCAACACCGGAAAAAGCAGCGATGACGATAAACCTATTCCATGATTTCTTCTTCTCCGTTTTTGCTTCGTATGTAGCCTCCGATACAGGTGTAATCTGAGGTGCGCTCTTTATCGCTCGATTCGCCATATGCGTTCCTCTCTTACATTCTTGTCCCCTTGGGCTGTGACGGCCGTCTTGAACATCGGATACTCATTTGACCGACGGAGATTGTTTAGCCTGTGGATGGGCAACAAATTCTCCACATCATTGGTGCCTCCCTGGCTTGCCGGCACAAGATGAAACACCTCCCAGCCAAACTCGGTCGGTAATCCATATTGGTCTCTTTGAATCCATGCGCCTGCGAAATCTTGCCGCCAACGCGCAGAATCATATCCGGGGACTTCTGTTGCCTTACCCCAGATTTCTTCTATCTTATTACTATCCAGGATCATACTATACCACAAAAATAATTACAGGTAGCACCAGCAATAGTGAGTAACTTTTATTCTGTACCGTGAATCCCTTGTCATTTAGGGCGCGCCGGATAATGGTCATACTATTGCATCATTCATATTGGTTCTTACGCCTATACTTCTCCCCCACCTCCAACAACTGCTTAAACAACTCCACCCTGTCTTCTTTCATCTCTCCGGCATTGAGGAGTTTCTTGTTATGTTTGAGCCAGTTGCAGTACTTGAAACGTTCTTCGGGGTTGTGGCGGGAAGGATTGCGGTGATTGGTTTCGATGAAGGACTTCACTTCATGGTATTTCTTTAGCCACAGCTCGTCTTGCGTCATACCGACAAAACGTCTTAACACTATTTCAGGATATCCTCATCCTCCAATGGCTCATACTTGCCATCTTTGCATTCCAGAATCACGGTGCCGGATTCGAGGGCGCGGACGGTGTGCCACTGACCAGCGGGGATGTTGAGGACATAGTTGGGCCCGTCTGGTGTCAGTTCGATGGCATCTGTACACATCCGCTCCAGGTCATCATAAAACTCCTCCACCAGCCTGCCCCGCAGACAGACGACCGTCTCTGACTGTAAATTGCCACCGAAAAGTGAA
>DBYB01000031.1 GCA_002309995.1 Bacteroidales bacterium UBA1197 | reverse complement strand
AGAGACGGAAAAGTGATAAAGTCAGGTAGTTGACTGATTACCTGCCCTCTGCGCTCAATTCATAGGCGCGGAGGGTATTTTTTATAAGGTAGGCTATGGTCATCGGGCCGACGCCTCCGGGGACCGGGCTGATCCATCCGGCTACCTGGGATACGGAGTCGAAGTCCACGTCGCCGGTGAGGCGCCCGTCTGCGGTGCGGTTGATGCCCACGTCGATGACTATTGCGCCGGGCTTGACCATATCGGCGGTAATAAGGCCTGCGTGCCCGGTTGCGACCACCAGGATGTCGGCGTCACGCGTGACGGCACCAAGGTCGGCGGTGCGGGAGTGGGCGGTGGTGACGGTGGCGTTGCGGTCGAGCAGAAGTTTGGAAACGGGCCTGCCGACTATCTTGCTGCGGCCTACCACCACGGCGCGCTTGCCCTCGATTGGCTGGCCGGTGCTCTCTATCATATGTATGATACCCTGAGGCGTGCAGGGGACGAAACAAGGCCTGCCCATCCACAGGCCGGCCACATTGATCGGGTGGAAGCCGTCCACGTCTTTCGACGGCAGTATGGCGTCCAGCACCAGGTTCTCGTCGATATGGGAGGGGAGTGGCAGCTGCACCAGTATGCCGTCTACCCCGTCGTCGGCGTTCAGACGCGCGATTTCCTGCAGCAGTTCGGCGTTTCCGGCGGTCTCCGGGAGTTCCACCAGCCGGCTGTCCATACCGGTGAATGCGGCGGCGTTGCCCTTTCCGCGCAGGTAGGAGCGGCTGGCCGGGTTGCTGCCCACCAGTATCATGGCCAGGCAGGGCTTGCGCTTCCCTTCGGCCGTGAGGCCGGCGATTCTCTGCCGTATCGTTTCTTTTATTTCAAGGCTCAGGGCCTTGCCGTCTATAATGTTCATTTCGGTATCTGCCAATCAGAATGCAAAAATAAGCCATAAAGACGGAAACTGCAACAACTTTCGTCAATACACCCTGCTCTCGCACAGGCCGGGGCCCGCAATGCTCATCTCCACGTGCAGGGTTTTGTTGCGCCCAAGGCTGGCAAGTTCCACCGGGAAGGTGTAGGTCTTGCCGGCAATTTCACATTCCAGCACGAATACTGTCCGTGGCGCGCCCACGGTGCCTTCCGGGGTCTCGTTGGGGTAGCAGAACAGGGAAGTTCCGGGATGCTGTGTGAATATTCCTATGTCGTAGGGCAGGCGCTGCTTCTGCACCCCCTCCAGCATATCCGAGGGCCGAAAGCCCGAAGTCCGGAGCACCTCAGCGTACGCGTTCATATTCTCCAGGTATATGCGCGGATCTTCCAGACGCGCGTACCCTTTCATCGTATTGCTGATGCCAGTCAGTTCCACCCTCGACATAATAGGGCAGACCGTTACGGTGCCCCGGCGCTCCGGCAGCAGACTGCACAGGCCGCTCATTATAGGAGCGTCCGGGGAGTCTTCACTGAAGTCGTAGCACAGTTGTTCCAGGTTCTCGAAGCGCTCCACGGCCGAACGGTTGAAAGACCTGGGGGAGTTGGCTATCGCCACCACCGTCTTGCTCCGTTTCGTGCCCGTGAATCTTATTGTGTCGGGGATTTCGTCAAGGCGCATCCAGGTCTCGAGGGAGCGCAGCCCGTCTTCTTCATATATAAGGAGGTCGAGGTGCCTGACCGTCGGCACAGAGTCGGCCAGCGCGCTCATGATTTCTACTCCAAGCAGGAACCTGCTGGTGTCCGGCTGTACGTCCACGTCTTCCACGGGAAGGGTATCCGAAGCGATTTGCCTGCAAGAGGTAATCAAACAGGCCGGAGCAGTGGTTAAAAGCAAGCTGAACAATAACAAAGGTTGGAGCAGAGCGCTCCCCGACGGACGTCGGAAGTGAAAAAGGCACCGGCCTGAATGATTCCATTTCGTTTTCATAGCACTGCAAAGCTATGCAGAGACTTCGAAACCTCAATGGAATCGAAAAAATCGTATGCAAGATTTTGCTAAATCTTTCGAATAATTAGATTTTACCCCCGGAAATACTACTTATCAAGTCCTGATAGCGCTTGATGAAGGTCTCTTCCGAGAGCTTTTCTTCGGCGACGGAGCGGCTGTTGCGCCCCCATTCCTGCAGCGTTTCGGGCGAGAGGGCGGCGAACTTGCGGAGGGCGTCGGAGAAGGTGCGGGGCTTGCGGGGGTCGAAGAGCAGGCCGTTATGCCCCGGGCTCACATAAAGCGGAGAGTCGCTCACGTTGCTGCACACGGCGGGCAGGCCGCTGGCAAGCGCCTCCGCAAGGGCGTTGGAAGTGCCCTCGTAAAAACTGGGGAGGCAGAAGGCGTCAGCCTCGGCATATACCTCCTCCACGTTGTCGCATGCGGGATGCAGCTTGATGTGGTCTTCCATCCCCAGCTTGCGAATGAGTTCCTGGCAGCGCCCGAAGTACTTGTCGTTGCTCAGGGCTCCGTACCAATCGAAATACAGATTGTCGCATCCGGCTTCCGCGGCCGCCCTTATGAGGCCGGTGGCGTTCTTGCGGTCGTAAAGCCTTGCGGTGGTTACGATATTGATGCGCCCGTCTGCTCCCAGCGGCCTGCCGGAAGGCCGGAACAGGTTGGAATCCACGAAGTTGGGTATCGTGGTGAGGCGCTTGCCGAAGGCCGGCCGGTACTTGCGTATCAGGGCTTCCTGGGCGTAACTGTTGCACACTACCATATCCGCGGGCAGGTACAGGTAGTAGCGCAGCGCGGTGTAGAGCCACTTCCTGGAAGTCACGCAGTTGCGCTCGGAAACTATCACCTTGAGTTCCGGGAAGCGTTTCTTCACACCGCAGGCCTTGAGGTTGGCACCTACCATATAAGATATAAGTACCTCGCAGCCGCCGGCGCGCAGGTGCTCAGCAATCTGGTCGCGCAGCCTGCTTTCGTTGCCGGGGTGGGGGATGTAGGTCAGCCGCACTCCGGCCGCCTTGAGGGGCCCGGCGTAGAAGTTCCCTTCCCGGTAGGTAAGGACTTCCACTTCGTGGCCCTGCGTATGCAGCAAGAGCGCCAGTCCGGAGAGCTGGCGCTCTGCTCCGCCGAGGCGGAGCGATGCTATCATACAACAGATTTTCAACTGTTAACCGCCGAAGTTATCGTAGAGTATGCTCTCAGGAGGAACTCCGAGCGAGTCGAGCAGGTCGTTCACGCACTTGACCATCATAGGAGGGCCGCACATAAAGTACTTGATGTCCTCGGGGGCCTCGTGGTCCTTGAGGTAGGTCTCGTACATCACGTTGTGCACGAAGCCGGGGGTGTACTTCACGCCGGCGGCATCGGCTGCGGGATCGGGACGGTCGAGGGCAAGGGTGAACTTGAAGTTCGGGAACTCCTTCTCTATCTCGGCGAAGTCTTCCAGATAGAAGGCCTCCACGAGCGCGCGTGCGCCATAGAAGAAGTGTACCTTGCGTCCTGTCTTCAAAGTCTTGAACAACTGCATAATGTGGCTGCGCAGAGGGGCCATTCCGGCGCCGCCGCCCACAAAGATGTATTCCATATCGGCCGGATCGTCCTTCGGGAGAAGGAACTCTCCGTAGGGGCCGCTGATCCACACCTTGTCGCCCGGCTTGCGGGAGAATACATAGGTGGATGCGATTCCCGGAGGCACGCCGGGGACGAACTTGAACACGCCCTTCGGNNTTCGGCTGGGTGCGGTCGAACGGAGGAGTTGCGATACGCACGTTGAGCTTGATGATGCCCTTTTCGCCGGGATACGAGGCCATTGAGTATGCCCTCACGGTGGGAGCTGTGTTCTTGTACTTGAGTCCGGTGATGCCGTACTTCTCCCAGTCGCCCTTGTAGATGTCGGCAACGCCCATATCGGCGAAGTCGGCCTCGTACTCGGGGATGTCGATCTGGATGTACTCGCCGCTCTTGAATTCGAGCTCTTCGCCCTCGGGGAGCTTTACGGTGAACTCCTTGATGAACGTAGCCACGTTCTCATTGGAGATAACCTCGCACTCGAGTTTCTTTACGGAGAGGGCGCTTTCGGCCACCTGGATCTTCAGGTTGTCCTTGACCTTCACCTGGCAGCCCAGACGCCAACCGTCCTTGATCTGCTTGCGGTTGAAGAAACCGGTCTCGGTGGGCAGGATCTCGCCGCCGCCCTCAAGCACCTGCACCTTGCACTGGCCGCAGTTGGCCTTGCCGCCGCAGGCAGAGGGGAGGAAGATCTTCTCACCGGCCAGCGTCGCCATAAGGTTGTTGCCGGGGGCCACTTCGAGTTCCTTCTTGCCGTCGTTGATATCTATCTTTACCTTGCCCTTGGGGGTGATGGCAGCCTTCACTATGAGGAGAAGAGCCACCAGCACCAGCGTCACAACCGCCAGGAGCACTATTGAAGCAATAATTGTCTGACTCATATCCTCTTAAAGTTGAATTCCCATAAATATCATGAATGCCATACCCATCATACCCACCGTGATGAAGGTGATGCCTATGCCCTTGAGGGGCTTGGGTACGTTGCTGTAAGCCATTTTCTCGCGTATGGCGGCCAGGGCCACGATGGCCAGGTACCAGCCGATACCGGAACCGAGAGCATAGACCGCGCTCTCGCCCAGGCCGGTGAAATCCCTCTGCTGCATAAACAGGGAACCGCCAAGGATGGCGCAGTTCACTGCAATCAGCGGCAGGTAGATACCGAGCGAGGAGTAGAGCGAGGGGAGATACTTCTCCACGATCATTTCCACCAGCTGCACGAATGCCGCAATCACGGCGATGAAGATGATGAAGCTGAGGAAACTGAGGTCAACCTCCGCGAACTGAGGGCCGAGCCACTTGAGGGCGCCGGGCTGCAGCACGTAG
The DNA here is from genome assembly GCA_002309995.1 of Bacteroidales bacterium UBA1197. Lineage (GTDB taxonomy): Bacteria > Bacteroidota > Bacteroidia > Bacteroidales > UBA932 > Cryptobacteroides. Next base: position 8,344 of record DBYB01000031.1, on the reverse strand, counting down.
GTGTTGATGACCCAGTTGATGGGGAGGGTGAAGAGAAGCACGAATATAACCGCCAGGCCAAGGCCGTTGGCCGTCTTGACGTTCTTCGATACCGCCAGNNCCCAGGAAGTATGCGAAGATCATATTGTCAACGAATATCGACTTTACGAATAAGCTGATGTATTCCATAGGGCGTAGCGATTATTCTTCCTGAAGGTCCTTGTCCAGCGCCCTGTGCACCCAGATGATGCATCCCAGGAGGATGAGGGCGAAAGGCGGCAGGATTACGAGGTTGTTGGGAACGTAGCCGGCGGGCAGCACCTGGAGGCCGAAGAGGGTTCCGCTTCCGAAGAGCTCGCGGAAAAAGGCTACGACGATGAGTATCAGTCCGTAACCAACGCCGTTGGCGAGGCCGTCGAGCAGTGAGGGGATGGGCTTGTTGCCGAGGGCGAACGCCTCGATGCGGCCCATCACGATGCAGTTGGTGATGATCAGACCGATGTAAACGGAGAGCTGCTTGTCGATGGCGTAGGTGGCTTCCCCGGCCTTCAGGATCTGATCGACCAGAATCACCATCATTGCCACCACCACCAGCTGGATGATGATTCGCACACGGTTGGGGATGGTGTTGCGGAGCAGCGAGCACACGAGGCTGGAGAGGCCTGTCACGGCGATGACCGATATGGCCATCACAAGGGCTCCCTTGAGCTGGACGGTAACGGCCAGCGAGGAGCAGATGCCCAGCACCAGCACGGTGATGGGGTTACCCTTCAGTATGGGATTGAGGATGGTATCCTTAAGTTTCTGTGCCATAGTCTATTCCTCCTCGTTTTGCGTGGTTTCTTCAGAAATCTCGTGCTGGCTCAGGGCAGCGAAGAACGCTGCGATGCCGAAGTGCTTCTCGTAGGCCTTGAACCATACGTTGAGAGCCTCGTTCAGGCCCTTCGAGGTCATTGTCGCACCGGTGATGGCGTCCACAGCGTTGGTGGCGCCGGTAGCCTCGGCGTTTTTCTCCAGCCTGAATGCGGGCTCGTCGCCCCATTCAACTGTCTTGCCGGAGAATTTCTCGCGGAACCAGGGTTCATCCTTGATCTTGGCGCCCAGACCAGGAGTCTCTCCCTCGTGGTCGAAGAAGGCGCCTGCGATGGTGTGGCAGTCGGGCTCGAAGGCTACATAACCCCACACGGGGCCCCAGAGGCCCGCGCCGTAGATGGGGATGACGGCGATTCCGCCCTTGAAGATATACACGGGCAGGGTGGCGCCGCTTCCGGCCTTGATGGCCTTGTTCTGCGGCTTGAGCTTGTCTATCAGTTCAATCTTGTCGGCTGCGGTGGAAAGCCTGCCGTTCTCCTTGCCGTCGAGATCAATGGTATAGGCCTCTTCGATGCTGTCGGCATAGAGCTGCAGAATGTCGGCGTTGGAGGTGGCGTAAAGCTCCTCGGTGGGCTTGATGCCTGCCGCCGACATCATCTGGCGAAGGGTCTCAGCCTTGGCGTTGGCGCTCTGGGCGGGACCCAGTCTCATCGCCACGAAAGCCAGGACGGCCGATACTACAGCCACGACTATCGTGGTGTAGATGACGGTGTAAACGTTGCTGTTGGTATTCATGGCTATGCGGCTTTAAGTTTCCTTTCCCTGCGGGAGATATGGGCGCTCACGACGCAGTGGTCGATAAGCGGAGCGAAGGTGTTGCAAAGCAGGATGGCGAGCATCATACCTTCGGCGTAGCCGGGGTTGAAGAGACGAACCATCACGCAGAGCATACCGACGAGGAGTCCGAAGATCCACTTGCCGCACTCGGTCTGGCAGGAGGTTACGGGGTCGGTGGCCATGAACACGGTACCGAAGGCGAAACCGCCGTAGAGGAGCTGCATATAGCAGGGGATGTCGGTGATGCCGGCGGCCTGGCCGATCCAGCCCACGAGCAGGGCGCCCGCGACGCTGCCGCACATAATCTTCCAGCTTGCGATGCCGGTCCAGAGGAGGAGCGCGGCGCCGAGCAGGATGGCGATTACGGAAGTCTCACCCACGGAGCCGGGAACGGTTCCGATGAAGAGATCCCAGAAGCCGGTGCCGTACTGGGCGGGGGCGCCGCCGAGGGCGAGGGGAGTGGCGCCGGTGAAAGCGTCGGCCACTGCGGTCTCACCCTTCTTGAACGCTATCCAGCATTCGGAACCCGACATGTAGTTGGGGTAGGAGAAGAACAGGAACGCGCGTGCCAGCAGGGCCGGGTTCCAGATATTCATTCCGGTGCCTCCGAAGATCTCCTTGCCGAGGATGACGGCGAAGGCGACTGCCAGGGCGAGCATCCACAGGGGGATGTCAACCGGCACGATGAGGGGAATGAAGAATCCGCTCACGAGGTAGCCCTCGCTCACTTCCTCGTTGCGTATCTGGCTGGAAGCGAATTCGATGGCGAGACCTACGCCGTAGGAAACGATGTACAGGGGAAGAACCTTGAGGAAGCCGAACCAGAAGTACTCGAGTATGTGCACTCCGGTCTGCCCCATTGCAAGGCCGTGCTGGTAACCGACGTTCCACATACCGAACAGGGCTGCGGGGGCGGCGGCTATCACCACCAGGATGAGGAGACGCTTGAGGTCGATGGCGTCGCGCACGTGGGAACCCTTGAGGGTTACGGTGCCGGGCACGTGAAGGAATGTCTCAAAAGCGTCGACGGAGCTGTGAAGCCAGTAGAGCTTGCCGCCCTTTTCGAAAATCTTGTTCATATCTTTTAAGCCATTTCTTTGAGCATCAGGTCAATGCCCTTTGCGATACAATCCTGGATGTAAATCTTGCTCGGATCGACGAACTCGCAGGTGGCGAGGTCTTCGGGGAGCACTTCGTAGATGCCGAAACGTTCCATCTTGTCGATGTCGCCGGCGATGCAGGCCTTGGCCAGGAACACGGGGTAGATGTCCATAGGGAGCACCTTGGCGTAGTAGCCGTCGTTCATGAGGAACGGACGGGGGCCGCCGTGGAGGTTGGTGTCCATATCGTACTTGCGCCAGGGCATAAGCCAGCTGAAGTAGCTGCGGTCGGTGCTGAAGCGGTTCCAGCGGATGGGGCGGATCCAGCCGAGGAGCTCCTCTTCAGTGCCCTCGTGGATGATGGTGAACTGGTCGTCGGCCCAGCCGAGGTAGCCGTCGGCTCCGACGTTGCTGCCGGAGAGCAGGTTGCCGCTCACGAAGCGGTCGAGCTCGGGGGTGTTGCCGTAGAAGGGGGCGAAGCAGCTCACCGGGGTGCCGGGAACGGTCTCCACGTAGGACGGCTCGATGGCGGCGGGGCCGCAGACGGCGACGAGGCGCCTCACGTCGTAGCGGCCGGTTGCGAAGAGCTTGCCGATGGCGGCGAGGCCGTGGAGGGGCAGGGTCCACACGGTCTCACCCTTGCGGATGGGGCTGATGTGGCTGATCTGCACGCCCACGTTGCCTGCAGGGTGCTTGCCCTGGAAACGGTGCAGGGTGCAGCCCTTGAGCTTGGCGAATGCCGAATCCTTTACGGAAGCATCCAGGGACACGTGCACGGGGGCGATTTGTGCCAGCGCGTCGATACCCTTCTGGATGAAAGCCACCTGCTGGCCGAGGGTAAACTCGGTGTCGGCGGCGAGGGGAGCGGTGTTGAAAGCGGATACGAAGATGCCCTTGGGCGTCACGGCCGGGTCGGCCATAATGCCGTAAGGGCGCTGCACCAGCACGGGCCAGAGGCCGCTGCTGAGCAGGGCGCTGCGGACGTCGCCGGGCTTGAATTCTGCGAATTCCTGCTTTTCATCCGCCTCGATCAGAACTGCGAGAAGCTTGCGCTTTTCGCCCCTGACGATTTCCTTCACGGTGCCGCTTACGGGAGCGGTGAGGAGGATGTCAGGGTTCTTCTTGTCAGCAATGACGGGGGAGCCGCAGAGCACGCGGTCCCCTTCCTTGACCAGGAGCCTGGGGAGCAGGCCCTTGATGCAGCCGGGCTGCACCGCAACGGTCGCGGGGTTCATCGATTTGCTGACGCGAAGGTCGGCACAGCCCTTTACAGGCACGTCCAGACCTCTTTTCAAAACGATGATATCAGACATTGTATAGCGAATAATTAAATTTGCTTTAGTTTGCGAAGATACCACTTTTTTTTGTATTTTCGCGTCGTTATGGAGAACAATGTGCGTGCAATACTCGAAGGGCTCAATGAGGAGCAGAAAAGAGCAGTGGAGTGCCTGGACGGGCCGGTGTTGATAGTGGCGGGAGCGGGCTCCGGCAAGACCCGCGTGCTTACGAGCCGCGTGGCAAACGTATTGGCGCACGGGTGCGAGCCCTCGCGGGTGCTGGCGCTCACCTTCACCAAGAAGGCTGCCGGCGAGATGAAGGAGCGCATCGCCCTGATGGTCGGAGCCTGGAAGGCCCGCCGGGTGGTGATGGGCACTTTCCACTCCATTTTCGTCAGATTCCTAAGGGATTACGCCTCAAGTCTGGGCTATCCCGAGAACTTCACCATATACGACCAGTCCGACTCCGTCTCCGCCGTCAAGGCGGCCATTAAGGAGCTGGAACTTGATGATTCCGTATATAAGCCGCGCGACGTCCTGTCCCGCATCTCCAAGGCCAAGAACAACCTGGTCACGGTGTCGGGCTACAGGGCCGACGCAGGTGCCCTCAAGGCCGACAGCTACGCCAAGAAGCCCCGCATCGTGGATGTCTATGAGCGCTACCAGGCCCGTATGAAGCAGTCCGGCGTGATGGATTTCGATGACATTCTGGTCAATATGAACATCCTCCTGCGCGACAACCCTCAGGCGCTGGCCGACATCTCCTCGCGCTTCTCCTATATAATGGTAGATGAGTACCAGGACACCAACAAGGCGCAGTACCTCATCATCAAGAAACTCGCCGCCGGCCACCACAACATCTGCGTGGTGGGCGACGATTCCCAGTCTATATACGCCTTCCGAGGCGCCCAGATAGAGAATATCCTGAATTTCAAGAAGGACTACCCGGAATGTCGTATGTTCCGCCTGGAGAGGAACTACCGCAGCACGCGCAATATAGTTGATGCGGCCAATTCCATCATCGAGCACAACACCGGCCGCCTGCCCAAGAAGTGCTATTCGGAGGGTGAGGAAGGGGAGAAGCTCAAGCTGCTCAGGGCCTTCACCGAGCAGGACGAGGCGGTGGAGATTGTGTCGGAGATACAGTCCCGCCTCCGCCGCGACGGGGCCCGCTATGAGGATTTCGCTATCCTGTATCGCACCAATTCCCAGTCGCGTGCGCTCGAGGAGCAGTTGCGCCGCCGCAACATCCCGTATATGGTGTACTCCGGCAATTCGTTCTTCGAGAGGGCGGAGGTCAAGGATATGATGGCCTACTTCAAGCTGGCCGTGAATCCGCTGGACGACGAGTCCTTCAAGCGGGTGGTCAACAAGCCGGCGCGCTCCATCGGCGACACTTCGCTCAAGGCGCTCGAGGCTGCCGGGCAGGCGCTCGGTCTGCCTTTGTTCAGGGCCGCCTGTGCCGACAGCCTCGAGGCGTACGGCCTGCGCAGCGCGGCGGTGCTGAAGATCAGGGCCTTCTGCGAGATGATAGACGGTTTCTCCCGTTGCGTCAAAGACACCGACGCATACGTGCTTGCCCAGCGCATCGCGCACGACAGTGGCCTCTGGGGCCTCTACAAGGACGATACCTCCATCGAGGGTATGACCCGCTTCGCGAACATCGAGGAGCTGGTTAACTCGGTGGCGTCGTTCGTGGAAGACCGGCGCGACGAGGCGGCCGACTCCGAGGAGGCAGCCGATGCGGTCTTCACGCTGGATGATTTCCTGGAGAACGCGCTGCTGCTCTCCGCCGTCGATCAAGTCGATGAAGAAGACGCCAGCAACAAGGTGGCGCTGATGACGGTACACTCCGCCAAAGGCCTGGAGTTCCCGTACGTGTTCGTGGCGGGAATGGAGGAGAATCTCTTCCCGAACCAGAGTTCGATGATGAATCCGAGGGAAATCGAGGAGGAAAGGCGACTGTTCTACGTCGCCGTCACCCGCGCCCGCAAGGCTGTTGCCCTGTCCTACGCCGGTACCCGTATGCGCAACGGCCGCCACGAGTCCAACGCCCCTTCGCGCTTCCTGCGGGAGATCGATTCCCGCTACCTCGACGGTGCCCTCGACGAGGAAGATTTCTCCTCCGACGGCCTCCGCCACGAGTGGGGCGGCTTCGGAAGTCGCTGGACCGGCGGCAGGCTGGACAGGTTAGCAGGGAAGGCAGATCGCAGAGTGGGGACTGGAGGGATCCCCCAGAACGGGTTCGGACCAAAGGTCCTCATCCCCCCCACTGCTCCGCAGCGGGTCCCCCCCGTCTCCGACGGTTTGTCTTCCCCCTATTTGTCCCCCAGGGGACATTTGCCCAAAGGGGTGGCCACGGGCGGCCACGCCCGTCTTGGGGGACCCTCCAGTCCCCACTCTGCTCCAACGAATCCGAACATTCCCGTAGATCCGGACTTTGTGCCGTCGCCGATGACGGATTTCAAGCCCGGAATGCGTATTGAGCACAACCGCTTCGGCTTTGGCGAAATCCTCGAAATCACCGGCAAAGTCCCCGAACTCAAGGCCCGCGTCCGCTTTGACCTCCTCGGCGAAAAACTCCTCCTCCTCAAGTACGCCAAAATGCGCCCCGAGAAGCGCTAATCAAACACGATCTTGCAGATGAAGCTTTGGAGGCCGTCGATGAGGCCTTCGATGTACCAGGCGCCGTCGGGGGCCTGGGCGCGGACGAGGCGGACGGTCTCGCCGAGGCGGACTTCCCGGTTGTAGTTGAGATAGAAATCGGTAACGCGCTGAGCGGCAGTGACTTCCGCCGGCAGGCAATCCATCGCCCAATGGGGGTATTTGCCATTGTTGGCGTGGTGGTTGTAGTCCAGGTCGGAGTAGGTCACCACGTGCACGCCGGCGTCTTCCACCTTACAGTCGGCCGGGATGATGATTTTGGGGGCGTCGGGCTGCATGGCGCGTTCGGGGCATTGCGGCTCAGGCGACATTATGTCGAAGATGCGCTCCGGCTTGGCCAGCGAACGCGCCTCCATATCCATCAGCGCCCACGAACTTGTTGCCCTGATAATCACCTCGCCGGCGGCGTTCAGCACGCGGTAGTCCCTGGTGCTGAGAGGGCCGCGGATGCCGCTGTGCCAGGTTTGCAGGGTCACCCGCTCCTCTATCCGCGGCAGCGCGTCGAAATGCACTGCGTTGCGCAGCAGTATCCAGCAGAGACCGCGCTCGTGCAGTACCGTATCGGGCACGCCCAGCATAGTGGAGCCGCGTACGGCAAGTTCCTGGGCAATGTCGAAGAACGACGACGGGCGCAGGCGGTCGTTGCAGTCGATGAAATAGCAGGGGACGATATACTGCTCCTCGTACTTATCAGGCGTCATAGCGGGTCGGATTGGTGTCGATGGAGGTCTTTACGATTTCGAGCCCGGGGCAACCGGCGGCCAGAATACCCGCCAGCAGGTCGATGGTGCAGCGTTCGCTCTGGTAGTGGCCCGGTTCGGCCAGCAGCATGCCGTCGTTCTCGAAGTAGTCGTGATAATGAAACTCGCCGGTGATGAAACAGTCGGCCCCTTGGCGTACAGCATCCCTCATCAGGAAACCTCCGGCGCCGCCGCAGAGGGCCACGGTCTTTATCGGCCGGCCGCTGCATTCGCTGTGCCGCAGGCATTCCACCCCGAAGGTATGCTTGATGCGCCGCAGGAAATCGGAGTCGCGTTCGGCCTCGGGCAGGGTGCCGATCAGACCGGATCCTCCTTCGCCGCCCGCTTGCGGCACGAGCCACTCAAGGCCTTGCAGACCAATAAGTTCGGCTATCTTATAGTTGACCCCGCCGGGAGCGTTGTCCAGGCTGGTGTGGGCCGAGTAGATGGCTATGCCGGCGGCGAGCGCCTTCACCACGCAGCGCTGCTGGTAGGTGGTGTCGCTCACCTGCGCCAGGGGCTTGAACAGCAGCGGGTGGTGGGACACTATCATCCCGCAACCCTTTGCGGCCGCCTCGTCAACTATCGCCTCGGTTACATCCAGACATACGAGTACCTTGCGCACGCCGGCATCGGGGAAACCCACCTGCAGGCCGGAGTTGTCCCACTCCTCCTGCAGCCGCAGCGGCGCCGTCATCTCAATCACGCTAACTATTTCTCTGACTTTCATACCCCGCAAAGATAGTAATTTTCTCGAACCTGTCATTTTGACGAATCGCGTATATCCTTCGGTTTCCGGCTCAGACCGTAGCCGAGGGTCCAACCGATGGACCCTCAGTGTCAAAAAACCCCCTAAAACGAGACTGAGGGTCCAGTGTTTGGACCCTCAGTCACAGTGAGGTTGGATTCAGCAGCGTAGCTGCGGGGGTTGGTA
>DBYB01000027.1:238-19601 GCA_002309995.1 Bacteroidales bacterium UBA1197 | reverse complement strand
ACCACGTTCGGGACGTGGGGGTCGTCCGTTCGAGTCGGATCATCCCGACCAAAAATAAGGTGACTGAAAGTCGAAAGACTTTCAGTCACCTTTCTTTTATTTCGTTCATCCACAAAAACGGCCTCTTTTGTGGATAAATAGCGCAAAACTCATCATTCCTCCACAAAAACCCGGTCTTTTGTGGACGGACACTAAAGCCAATAGTCATTATTCCTCTGAGGCGAGGGAGAGTAGGATTTCGTCGATGATGGAGGCGACGACGGACCAGTGGCCGGAGACGTTGTTGGTGAGGATGGAGAAAACTACGGTCTTCGAGCGGTCGCCGTCGGGCGAGAGAATGTAGCCGCTGTAGCAGAGCACTCCGTTCATTGAGCCGCTCTTCATACGGATACGCGCTTTCAACTCCTCCGGAGCCCCCGGCAGGCGGTGCTTCAGGGTGCTCTCCGTTCCCGGCGATGGAAGAGACTCAAGGTAGCAGCCGCTCACCTTGCTGGCATACATCGCCTTGAGGAAGCGCACGAAGAACTCCGCAGACACGTAGTTCTTGCGGGAGAGCCCGCTGCCGTCTATCTGCCTGTAAGCGTTGCCAGTCCTGAGGCCCAGGCGTGCGAGTATATCCGAGGCGGCGAGTGCCGAGGCGTCGCGGTCGGAGCGGCCGTACCTGCTGACGGCCAGCATATTGAACATAGTCTCGGCATAGAAGTTATCGCTCTGGAAATTGGTGTCGGCGGCAATGCGTCTGAGTGCGGGCGACTCGCAGGAGCCGATGGGCGTGAGTTCCCCGCTCCGCTGAGCCGGCTCTCCGGAATCGGAGAACAAAAGGTCGCTGCGCACGAGCCCCATAGGAGAAACATCAGCAAATCCACCTTCGACGCTGATGCCGTTGTTCATCAGATAGTTATGGAAGAAGTAGGCGCAGGTGTATGCCCCGAAGGGATTGGAGCACTCGAGCCTTGAGCCCTTCCTGTCGGAAGGATAACTGCCCTGGAACTCCCCGTACGGGCCGAAATCGGTGTTGAGGTAGTAAACGGTGTTGCCGGTTCCCGGCTCGCCGGTAACTGCAAAGTTCACATAGTTCATCCAGGGGGTGTCGGGGTACAGCGGGGTGATGAAAGGAGGATCGCCCTGGCGCCCGGGCTTGATGGAGAAGGTCTGCGAATTCTCGAAGAAATTCAGCCCCGCAGGCCCGGCGCCATAGTTGTAGCCCAGGTCCTCCACCTGCCAGGATGTGCCCGCTGCAGGTCGGGCGAAATAGCGGGGATCGCCCACGACGCGTCCTTTAATTTCCTTGATGCCGCTGGCTTCCAACAGCGATTTCCATCGCCCGAAGGTAACGGACAGCGAATCAGCGCACTTCGTGCCGGCGGCTGTTGTAGGGTCGCCCCCACCTACTATATATAAGTCGCCGTACAGTACCCCGTCGGATATCTTTCCGCTGTGCGCCAGGGTCGTGCGGAACTTCATTTCCGGCCCGAGTTCCAGGAGGGCGATGCCGGTGGTGATGAGCTTCATATTGGAAGCAGGCACGAGCTTCACCGTCCTGTTGTACTGGGCCAGGGTGTCTGCGCCTCGCATAGCGAAGACACCCATAATACCCGAACGCAGAGGCTCCCGACGGGCATAACCGTCAATGAGCTTCTGCGTCCTGGTGTCACGCTGTGCTGCGCCGAGGCTCACCGAGGCGAGCAAGGCGGCCAGCGCAAATATCTTGCTTAACGACCTCAAGCCTTCTTGATAGCCTCGGAGAGTTTCTCGTAGAGAGCGTCCGACTTCTCGAGGAGTTCCTTGCGGAGGTTGTTGTAATACTCCTTGGCGGAACCTTCCACCTTGCCGACCTTGTCGCGGAGTTCGTTGTAGAGGTCAACGGCCTCCTCGCAGAGGGCGGTAGCCTTCTCTTCAGATACCTTGGAATTGACTGCGGCCACTACGGAGCAGTCCTCGATGAAAGCGCTGAGGATGTAATCGATGTCTTTCTTAATGTCGCGAAGATTCATAACATTCTTTGTTTTATCAGGCACAAAGATACAAAAAAGTTGTATATTTGCACCCCGGAAAACGCTGTCGCCGTACAGTTTTTCCGGATTTTTACATATACTCAATGGCTACATTCCGTGAAAGGGCGCTCGCCGCAGCGTCCTCACGCAGTTCCGGGAGGTTCTGCGTGGAAGAAGGGCCGATTTCGACGTACTTCGGCCAGAATGTGTTCACAGTGGAGACGATGCGGAAATACCTTCCTGCAAAAGCCTTCATATGCGTTCTAGAAGCCCGCAGCAGCGGACACAAGATTGAGCGTGACATTGCCGATGAGATTGCCTCGGGTATGAAGACCTGGGCCATCGAGCGCGGCGCCACTCATTTCACCCACCTTTTCCAACCACTTACAGGCGCAACAGCCGAGAAGCACGAGGCATTCGTGGTTCCCGGGATGAATGGTATTGCTCTGGAACAGTTCAAGGGCTCGGCCCTTGTACAGCAGGAGCCTGACGCCTCCAGCTTCCCCAGCGGAGGCCTCCGCAATACCTTCGAGGCCCGTGGTTATACCGCCTGGGATTGCACATCGCCTGTTTTTGTGCTTGACGGCACCCTCTGCATACCCTCCGTATTCATTTCCTACAACGGCGACGCCCTGGATATGAAGCTTCCGAGCCTTCGTTCCATCAACGCCATAGACAAGGCTGCGACAAGGGTTGCTGCGCTGTTTGACCCGGAGGTCTCTTCCGTAAAGGTTAACATAGGACTTGAGCAGGAATACTTCCTCGTTGATGAGGATCTTTACAACGCCCGTCCCGACCTGCAGCTCTGCGGCCGCACGGTTATAGGCCATACATCTGCAAAGGACCAGCAGCTGGAAGACCACTATTTCGGAGCTATTCCTTCCCGTGTGGTAGGTTTTATGAAGGATTTTGAAACCGAGGCATATAAGCTCGGAATCCCTCTGCAGACCAGACACAACGAGGTCGCTCCCGGCCAGTTCGAGTGCGCCCCCATTTTTTCCGAAATCACCCAGGCCATAGACCAGAATATGCTCCTGATGATTCTGATGCAGAAAGTGGCCGAGAAGCATCATCTGAAAGTGATTTTCCACGAGAAGCCCTTCCAGGGAATCAACGGAAGCGGAAAACACTGCAACTGGTCGCTTTGCACTTCGAACGGCATCAACCTCCTCTCTCCCGGCAAGACGTCGGAAGGCAAACTGCGTTTCCTTGCATTCTACAGCAGCGTGCTCAAAGCCCTTGCAGATCACGGCCACTTGCTTATGGCGTCCGTCTGCTCTCTGGGCAACACCTGGCGCCTGGGCGGTAACGAAGCTCCGCCGGCAATCCTGTCAGTCTTCTCCGGCTCCACCCTTACCAAGGTTTTCGAGGCCATTATGAAAATGGAGCAGGTTGATTGGGAAGCAGGCAAGAAGAGTATCAGCATCGTAGGGTCCATCCCGGAAATCATCCCCGACAATACCGACCGCAACCGTACGTCACCGTTCGCCTTTACTGGTAATCGCTTTGAGTTCAGGGCGCTTGGCTCATCAGCCAATCCGGCCGGCACCACTTTCGTGCTGAATGCTATTGTGGCCGACAGCCTGAACGCTTTCGCAGACAGGGTGGCGGAGCATCTTAATTCCGGAGAGGAAAAAGAGACGGCCGTCCTGTCCGTAGTCCGCGAGTTCCTTACCGAAGCCTGCCCCGTGATGTTCGAGGGCAACGGATACAGCAAGGAGTGGCAGGAGGAATCTGCCGCCCGTGGGCTCCGTCCGGTCAACAATGCCACAGAAGCTTTCCACGCCTTCCAGGAAGGACCTTCCGTAGAAGTGTTCACCAAGTCCGGCATTCTGTCCCGCAGCGAGATTGAGGCCCGCGTGGACGTGATGGAGGAAACCTTTGTAAAGAAACTCCAGATAGAGGCACGCGTCATAGGAGACATTTGTCTCAACCACGTGATCCCTGCGGCCATCGCATACCAGAATATCCTCATAAACAATATTAAAGGTTGCCACGATGTTTTCGGAGACGAAGCTCAGTCCCTGTGCAAATCGGCAACCGGCACGTTCCGTGAGATATCCGCGCTGGTTAATTCTCTCAGCAACGGCGTCGCACATCTGGTAGAAGTGCGCAAGAAAGCCAACCGGGCAGACAGCCTGTCCCTGAAGGCCAGCCTTTATTCCACCGACGTACTGGAGAGTATGTCTAAGGTACGCGAATGCGCCGACCGTCTGGAAATGCTCGTAGACGACGCCCTCTGGCCTCTTCCCAAATACCGCGAACTCTTATCCCTCTAGCGCTATGTGTGGAATAGTAGGTTATGTAGGTGAACGACAGGCATGCCCTGTCATCATCAAGGGACTCCATCGTCTGGAGTACAGAGGATACGACAGCGCCGGTGTGGCAGTTATGCATCCCGGAGGCGGAATGGACGTTTTCAAATGCAAAGGAAAGGTATCGGACCTTGAGCATTTCCTGGAAGGGAAAGACTCTGCCGGCACCATAGGTATAGGCCATACAAGGTGGGCCACCCACGGGGTGCCCAACGACGCCAATGCCCATCCGCACCTGTCCCGTTCCGGAAAACTCGCGCTCATCCACAATGGCATTATAGAGAATTTCCGTGTACTGAGGGATGCTCTGAGGACGCACGGATTCACCTTCCGCAGCAGTACCGATTCCGAGGTCCTGGTCAATCTCATCGAGTATGTACGGGAATCTGAGAAATGCAGCCTGGAAGAGGCCGTAAGGGTAGCGCTGAAACAAGTTGTAGGGGCCTACGCCATCGCAGTAATCGAAGAGGGCAATACCTCCCGCATAATTGCGGCAAGGAAGAGCAGCCCTATGGCCATAGGCCTGGGAGACGGCGAGTATTTCCTGTCCTCCGATGCAGCATCCATCATTGATTACACGCAGGATTTCGTATACCTCAACGATGAGGAACTTGCCGTAATCGAAAAAGGCAAGCCGCTCCATATAATGAACCTGGATGGAAAGGACACTCCTGTATCCATCCAGAAACTGAATCTTTCTATCTCCCAACTTGAAAAGGGTGGATTCGACCACTTTATGCTTAAGGAGATACACGAGCAGCCTGAGACCCTGGAGGACTGCATCCGTGGCCGCGTAATCCCTGAGACCCTGGAGATTGTGCTGTCCGGAGTCATTGAAAACAAGGAGAAGTTCCTTGCAGCCAGGAGGATTATATTCGTAGCCTGCGGAACTTCCTGGCACGCGGCCCTTATCGGCGAACACCTCATTGAAAATATGTGCAGGATTCCGGTGGAAGTGGAGTATGCGTCTGAATTCCGTTACCGCAACCCCGTTATTTTCCCGGACGATATCGTCATCGCGGTATCCCAGTCCGGCGAAACGGCGGATACCCTTGCGGCAGTGGAACTGGCCCGTAAAGCCGGAGCGTTCGTATATGGAATATGCAACGTTGTGGGCTCCTCCATCGCAAGATCTACCGATTCAGGTACCTACATCCACGTTGGGCCGGAAATCGGAGTGGCGTCAACCAAGGCGTTCACCGGTCAGGTAACAGTGATGACTATGTTGGCCCTGCTGGTAGGCCGCCTGCGCGGCACAGTTGAAGAAGGTTATTACCACAGAGTGGCGCAGGCTCTGCTTGAGCTGCCTGCCACTATGCGCGAGGCCCTCAAGACGGCCGACCAGGTGGCGGCATTGGCAAAGACTTTCACATACGCCCACAATTTCATCTATCTTGGCCGCGGATACAACTATCCTACGGCACTGGAGGGAGCCCTCAAGCTGAAGGAGATATCCTATATCCACGCCGAAGGCCTTCCGGCAGCCGAGATGAAGCACGGCTCCATAGCCCTCATAGATGCGGAAATGCCTACCGTAGCAATTGCTACGCTGGACAGGACTTACGAGAAGACACTTTCCAACATAGAAGAAATCAAATCCCGTGGCGGAAAGATCATCGCAGTCGTTTCCAAAGGGGATGACCTCGTAAGGCACTGTGCGGACTATTGCATAGAAGTCCCATCCACCGTGGAGTGCCTTATGCCGCTTGTGTCCATCGTGCCCCTGCAGTTGCTGGCCTATTATATTGCCACGTACAAAGGACGCAACGTGGACCAGCCTCGCAATCTCGCAAAATCAGTAACCGTCGAATAGTATATGGAATACAGGAACCTCACCTCTGCGGAAATCAAGGCTCTGGAACAGGCAGGATGCCGGGCCAGGGACTGGTCAGAAGTGCTTACCTCAGCAAAAGAACTGGACGCTTCCCGTTATCAGTGCGTCAACTTCCTGGGTCCGGCGCGTCTGGGCACGTTCAATAAGGATGTGAGCCTTCCCGGAGGTATCGAAAAGCCAACGGGAATCCGGTTTGCGACCTTGAACAACGTCATAGTTGGCGACAACTGCCTTATCGAGAGTGTCTCCAACTATATCTCTAACTATGAGATAGGAGAAGAGACCTTGATTGAGAATGTGGACCTGATGTACGTTGAGGGAGAATGCACTTTCGGAAACGGCGTTGAAGTATCCGTAATGAACGAAACCGGCGGACGCGAGGTGCGTATTTACGAACGCCTCAGCGCCCAGGTAGCGTACATTCTTACTATGTACAGGCATCGTCCGGCGGTCATTTCCAGCCTCAACCAGCTGGCAGACAAATATGCCGCGATGAGGAAGAGCAGTACCGGAAAGATAGGCTCGCACGTCACTATACGCAACACCCGATACATCAACGGTGTTTGCATCGGCGACCACGCAGTGGTGAGCGGCGTCAGCAGGCTCAGGAACGGAACGGTGATCAGCAACGCCGCCGCCCCTGTATGCATAGGGCACGGAGTAATTGCGGACGATTTCATCATCTGCAGCGGCTCCTCCGTGGAGGACAACACCACTATCGGCAAGTGTTTCATCGGGCAGAGCTGCCATTTCGGACACGGTTACAGCGCCACCGACTCGCTGTTCTTCTCCAATTGCCAGGGAGAGAACGGCGAGGCGTGCGCCATCTTCGCCGGACCGTTCACCGTAACCCATCACAAGAGTACCCTGCTCATTTCCGGAATGTTCTCTTTTATGAATGCCGGAAGCGGTTCCAACCAGAGCAACCACCTGTACAAACTCGGCCCCATCCACCAGGGAATCCTGGAACGTGGCGCCAAGACGGCATCCGATTCCTATATCCTGTGGCCTTCGCGCGTGGGAGCCTTCTCCCTTGTGATGGGCAGGCACGTAACCCACTCAGACACGACCAACCTTCCGTTCTCATACCTGATCGAGCAGCAGAATACCACCTACCTGGCACCTGCCGTGAATCTAAGGAGCGTGGGAACAATCAGGGACGCCCAGAAGTGGCCCAAGCGCGACGGACGCCGTGACCCCGACAGGCTCGACAACATCAACTACAACCTGCTGAGTCCGTTTACGGTGCAAAAAATGATAAAGGGAATCAAACTGCTCAAGAACCTGCAGTATTCTTCCGGTGAGCTGTCGGATGTTTATGCCTACCATAGCACCAAAATCAAAAACAGTTCCCTGCAGAACGGCCTGCGCCTCTACAGGACTGCCATCATCAAATTCCTCGGCAATTCGCTTATCAAGCGATTGGAAAACCTGCCTTCAGGAGCTTCGGACGAGCAGATTCGCGCGGCCATGGCCCCGGATACTCCAAGAGGTACCGGCTACTGGGTCGATATGAGCGGAATGATTGCCCCCAAGGCGGTCATCGAGGAAGTGATGGACCGCATAGAGGAGGGAGCGTTCTCTTCCGTTGACGAGCTCAACGCCGAGTTCGCAAAGATTCACGCGAATTACTACACCTACGAATGGACCTGGGCCAGGGGCGAGTACAAGGAGTTCTTCGGCATTGACCCTGAAAGCATAACCGCCGCAGAAGTAGTGTCCATTGTGGAGATGTGGAAAGAGGCCGTAATAGGTCTGGACAAGATATTGTACGAAGACGCGCACAAGGAATTCAACCTTGCCTCAATGACCGGCTTCGGCGCCGATGGCTCCAAGGAGGAGAAAGAGCAGGACTTCGAACAGGTCCGCGGCGATTTCGAGTCCAATCCGTTTGTGACGGCCGTCCTGGACCACATCAAGGCCAAGGAAGCGCTGGGCAACGAACTGATAAGCAGGCTGAAATCTTCCTGCTGATGATATTTTTGAAAAAATATTATTAGAGCTGAATCCCTATGAGCACGGCGAATGCTATGTGACGGAAGATGCCGCTCTGGACTACTCAGTATAATAAAAAATGACCTGGTTGAAAGCAACCAGGTCATTTTTTATTAGAAGTTGATAATCAGCGAAATGATTAGTCAGCCTTGCGGATGCAGCGGACTTCCGAACCATACCACGAACCCATATAGGACAGATTGATTCTGCCTTCAGGATATTTCGTCGTGAATGAAGACATCAATGCGAATAATTGAATATTACCGCTGTTACTGTTTACGGCATAACCAGTTGAAGACAAGACATAATTGAGTCTAGGATTTCCCATATAGGCCTCAACTGTGCATCCAGTAGAAGCATCAACCATCACCTTGTTATACTGTCCTACAGGAGAGGTCGTTGTTGAAGGCGTCTTTGTACGAACACCAAGGAAAGACCAATTCCAACCTTCATAATCAAATTTAACTACGGAAGAACCCTGATAACCAGAAACATAGTAGTATGCGTCAGGATCCTCCTGTGTAGTAGATTCATCGGAATTCTTGTTGGAATTGCCACAAAGAGCAAAGAATTCAGCACGGGTAGGAATATACCAACCAGGAGGACATATACCCTGGGCTTTTTCCAGATTCTTGTAATTGGCAGCTGTCACCTCCACGCCAAGCGCAGTAGATGCATCATACAGATATCCACCGTCAAAATCTGTACGGGCCACAGGAGTAGTACCATCATATCCCTGAGCATACCAGATACCTGCATCCTCAGCGGGATCGGAAGAGACGGTCTTGCCTGCGGGCACGTAGGCCAGAGGAGCGGCCATCCACCAACGGTCGTCGGCAAGTTTCACGATGGGATACTTCTTGCCTGCGTAAACGAAGAGTTTCTGATCAAGGCTCTCGGAGAACGGAATGTGGTTCTCGCCGAAAATCAGATACGTATCAGCAATGGAATTGCCCTTGAGGGCACCGATGACATTATCCAGACCAGGCTCGTTGCCATTCACGGTTGCGCTCGGATTCACATAGAAACAAGCATTTTCAAGGCCGAGAGTAAGGGTGTTCGTTCCTGTCTTACGGAACCATCCCATTACGGAACCCGCATTGGGGCCGGTAACAGGACCGTTGGCAGTACAATCTGAGAAACTCTTGGTTGTATCGCCATATCCACCGACAAAGCCACCGGTAGAAGATGCGCTGTCGCCGTTATTGATGATGCTGCCATTGTTGGAACATCCAACAAGATACGCGTTGGCGTAACCTATAAGTCCACCGATCTCACTTTCCTTACCGGACGGGGCAGCTACTGCATCAACCCGTACGTTTCCATTATTGACACTGTACGTCAGATAGGAATTAGAGCCGCCAAAACCGCCGGCTATACCTGCGGCGCATATTGAAGACTGGGTATTCACATACACTTCGCCGTTATTCTCAAGACCGGCCGCAAGGAAGGTAGTTTTAGATGCTTCATATCCGCCTATAATACCGCCTGCATAACTAAATGCCCCGGAAAGATATGCGTTGCTGAAAGACACCTTTCCGCTGTTCGACAGGTTGCTCAAGTTGAGCGTAGCTCCCATATAACCAATTATACCGCCCACATAGTTCTGGTAGCCGAAACAGTTGGTGGAATTTGATATCTCCGCACGGCCATCAACTGTAATGGCACCGCTGTTGCTGCAATCGGAGATATCGGTCCACAACTGGCCGACGACACCGCCAATGCGACATTGCTTCTGGCTGCTCTGGATTGACATCGCTCCCTTGTTGGAGCATCCGGTTATAACGACGCTACTGTAACCAACCACACCACCTATATAGGTATGTGTACCGCCGTTACTCTTTTGACGGCAGCTGGTGGAAAGCGTTCCCTCATTGGTACAATTGATTATGGAAAGGGCCTTGTTGGCTGCAGTGCCACCCACGAGACCGAAAACGCCTCCTGCAAGAACCTGATGAGAACCACCGGCACCGGCAGCGTCACCAGTTCCTGCGGCAAAAGTACCATTCAGGTGCACATCGCCGGTATTAGTGCAATCCTTGGCGGAGTACAGGACGCAGGCAGCGACACCGCCGATTGCAGGACGGGTGCAATTGGAGGCAGTCTCATCATTGGCAATCGTAACGTTTCCGGAATTGGTACAGCCCTCGATATCCGCTTCAAGATAACCGGCCACACCTCCGATGTTAACATAAGTGCCACTACCGGGAGTACCTAACTTGTAATACACATCTCCTGTGTTGACGCAGTTCAAAACTTTTCCTGCATTCTTCGCTACTGAGGCATTATTGATGGGAGACGCACCCACAATACCGCCCATATAGGTAAACGCAGGCTTTGCTGCTACTTTGAAGGAAACTTTGCCGTTATTGGTGCACTCCTCGATATAAGGAATACCTGCCTCGCCGCTGTCGAAGCTACCTACGATACCACCTATGCAATGATTGCCGGCAGATGAAGGAACATCGATAATAATATCACCGTTGTTTACGCAGCCGAACAAGAAACCTTTGTCGAGGCAACCGACGAGTCCACCCATCTTATATACACCTGTAATGGCCTCGGAAACGTTGATATCAGCGTTGTTGATGCAACCGGAAACATAGGAACCAGCTGTCATATGGCCCACGAGGTAACCTACGTTACCACTTGTGGGAACATTGTAGGAGCAGGTCTCATCAATGATGATATTGAACAACTGTCCGGAGAGAGTGGCGAACATAGGGCCGGAAGTGGTCCAGTTGCAGATGGAGCAACCGTTACCATTAAGCTGGCCGGCGAAAGAAGCAGCCTGGCCGATCTCTACGCCGGAGCAGTCGATGTCACAGCCCAGACCTACCACGTCGCTCTTGGCATAGGTGCTTGCCTCGGAGAGGAACTCCTTGAGCTGGGCAGCGTTGGAAATAGTTCCATACTTCCAAGTCTCGCCGCCATTCTGCTCACCGAGGGTCAGAACCTGGTTGCGGGCAACGGAAGCGGAGCTGGTGCTCGTGCGGGTGCTCCTCTTGCCCTCCTTGGTCAGACGCACGGAGAGTCCTTCGATGGAGCAGGGAGCGATTGCCGCATAATAGGTGACGCCCTGCGTGAAGCCGTCGGCCTTGGAGACGGTAACCATATTGTATTCAGCGGCACCCACTGCAGGATCGGTTTCGGAGCTCACGGTGACATTAACTTCACCGCTGAGCTTACCGCTGGTAACGGTAGAAATGTTCACCTCAGTAACACCTTCAAGGCCAACGCTGAAGGAAGCGAGGGCGACTGCGTTCTGGAACACAGGAGTGGAGGCAGCAGTCTCGAAACAAGCAACGGATGCAAGTGCGGAAGGATCGACCACCTGCTCGCCGGAAAGCTCCTGGCTGTAGGCGACGTTCATCTTGACCACATTCTCAGTGCAGGACACCGCATTCTCGTAAGGGAATGCTGCGATAAAACTGGTAGCTGTCTCGGGCACGGAACCGCTGATGGTTACGCTGGAGCCGCTGACAGACTCTACTGTAAACTCCTCAGGCTCAGCAGAGGCGCTTGTAAACACAGCCACTTTCTCACCGGCTTCCCAGACGACATTCTTACCGTCGAGGGTAGCCTTGGTGTCGGCGATACTGGCATTGAGGGAGATTTCCACATAACCCACCTTGGGGGCAATGGGCTTCTCTTCAGGTGCAATCTCAACAGTACAGGAGACTGCGGCAGCAACAAGGAGCGCTGCAAAAACAAATACTTTCTTCATAGCGCTTCTCATTTACCAGTTAAACGGAACATCATCACCGTACGGTTCGGTGGTGCCCCCGGGGTTTGCACCCGGACTTTGGCAGAGAAGTTCCTCAAGGCACTCCCCGCAATCTCACAGAGTGGAGCTGCGTAAGCTCCGGAATCAATTGTTTTGAACATTTTTATAGAATAAATAAGGTTACTTGAAAAGGGCTCGCACAAGTTCCGGCACGTCGGAAACCTTGACCACGCGAATGCCGGCGGGCGGTCTGGCGTCGAGCGGGCTGTAGGAACTCACAAAGATGCGTTTGAAGCCAAGGCGGGCGGCCTCGCCGATGCGACGGTCGGTCTGTGCCACCGGCCGTATCTCGCCGCTCAGGCCGACCTCGCCTGCGAAGCAGCAGTCGGACGGGAGGGCGTAATCGAAGTTGGACGACAGCACGGCGGCGATAACGGCAAGGTCGCAGGCCGGGTCGCTCACCTTGAGGCCGCCGGCCATATTCAGGAAGACGTCCTTGGCGCTCAGGTGGAAGCCGGCGCGCTTCTCGAGCACTGCCAGCAGCATATTGAGACGCCGGGCGTCGAAGCCGGTGGCCGAACGCTGGGCGGTGCCGTAAGCGGCCGACGATACCAGCGCCTGCACCTCGAAGAGCAGCGGGCGCGTGCCGTCGAGCATTGCGGCGACCGCAGTGCCGCTGAGGCCCTCGCCGTGCATCGGGATGAGCATCTCGGAAGGATTCTCAACCTCCCGGAGGCCTTTTCCGGTCATCTCGAATACCGCCAATTCGGAAGTGCTGCCGAAGCGGTTCTTTATGCTGCGCAGGATGCGGTACGAGCCGCGGTTCTCTCCTTCGAACTGCAGTACCACATCGACTATATGTTCGAGTATCTTGGGACCGGCGATGTAGCCGTCCTTGGAAATATGTCCGATAAGGATGACAGGCACGCCGCTCTCCTTGGCATAACGCAGGAGCGCTGCCGCTACCTCTTTAATCTGGCTGACCGAGCCGGGGGTAGAATCTGCCGAGTCTGTGTACATTGTCTGGACGGAGTCCACGATGACGAGGTCGGGCTGCAGGGCCTCAGCCTGCTGAAGCACGTCCTCGATACGCGTCTCGCAGTAGATGAGGCACTCGCCGGAACTTCCGGGAGTCTGCTCGAGCCGCTCGGCACGCATCTTCACCTGCTTCTCGCTCTCCTCGCCCGTGACATAGAGCGTACGTAGCGAAGGGCATCCGAGGGGAATCTGGAGGCTAAGGGTGGACTTGCCGATTCCGGGTTCGCCGCCCAGGAGGATGAGCGAGCCGGGCACCAGGCCGCCGCCGAGCAGGCGGTCGAGCTCCTTGGAGCCCAGGCTGATGCGGGCCTCGGAGGAGTAATCGATATCCTTGAGCTTGCGGGGCTTGCGGTCGCCGGAGCGGAGCTTCGTCGAGGGGCCTGCAGGCTTCTTGGCCTCAACTGGGGCCTCGACCATAGTATTCCACTCGCCGCACGCCGGGCAGCGTCCCAACCATTTGGGACTTTCGTTGCCGCAGTTGCTGCAGAAGAATACCGTTTTGACCTTATTCGCCATCCTGTTCGAAGTACCAGGGGCTCAGGAGCAGGCTCACCGCCCCTTTGCCGTTATCAATATCGCCGAGTATGCGGGTGGCTGCAACCACCTCGCGAGAGTAATCCTTCAGGTCCATGACCCTGACCGCCTGCGACGAGTGGACTATGCGTCCGTCGCCCACGTAGATGGCTACGTGGCTGACCTTCAGGGGCTTCTTGCTGCCGAAGAAGAGCAGGTCACCGGGCTCATAGCTGCCGTCGGTAACGGGGGTGCCGCACTTGCACTGCTGGCTTGCGTTGCGAGGCAACAGTATGCCGTTCATAAAGTAGCAGAACTTCACCAGGCCGCTGCAGTCGAAGTACTTGACTGTGTTGCCGCCCCACATATACGGGGTGCCGGCGAAGGAGCAGGCCAGGCTGGTGATTTCCCGGGCGCGGGCCGTTTCGCTGCGGCTCTCCGCCCAGGTGCGGAAGTCCATCAGTTCGTGCGAGAGCATCCAGCCGGAGCGGCCGTCGGGCAGGAGGACCTTGGTCCAGCCGTCCTTGGCTTTTTCCTCCGTCTGCCTGACCAGGTCGCCCATAGCAATATCGGCGAGGGCCTCAGAACGCTCGGACGGGGCGGTTCGCACGCGGGAGTATTCTGCAACGCAAACCCACTTGGGTGCCGCCAGATAGCGGTCCTTCTCCTCATCGCTCAGGGGTGTGAGGCCGAATTCAGTCACCCATCCGGTATAGTCTTCGGCGGTCACCTTGACCCAGTAGCGGCTGGTTTCGGCCGTCTGCACCAGCGCTCCCATCAGGAGCTGGTTGTCCAGCGGGGCCTCGTAATCGGGCTCTGAGCGCATAAAGGCGGAAGACAGATTAACGACCGCCCAGGTCAGAAGTGCCGCAAGTATCGTCATATCAGAATACCCTGAGTATGTTCTCGCCCCTGCAGTTGTTGCTGCCAAGGGTGAAGCCGGCAGATATCACGAACGCCATCGGAGGAGTGTAGGCCTCGTGCACGAAAGCGTCGTTGTTGGTGCCGGCGGTTTTGTAGTGGATATGTGCCTCGCCGCCGAAAAATCCCATCATACCAGCCTTCAGGTTCACGTTGAAGATGCTGAGCCTGGAGGTGAGTTCGGCTCCGATGAAGACATCGTGACCGGACATATGGGTGAAATTCAGGAAGCCGCTGAGATTGGGATACCAGGTATAGGTGGCCAGACCGGCCACATCCATAAAGGGGAACAGCGCACCGCCGACACGGAACTCCTCGTTGATGAAGAGGATGGAGAACGCGGGAATCAATCCAACCGGATTGGCGGCGGCAGCATCTGCCGGATACTGTATGGCAACGTTCGGGTCGGTCTGCACGAAGAATGCCGCCTTGGCGACTCCGGTGGACAGGCCGGGGAAAAGTCTCATTGAAGACAGCGTCGCCTCGCCGAGCCTGCGGTAGTCCTTATTGAGGGATGAGGAGCCGAGGCTGGGCTCCGGACCGAGCAGGTATGCGTTTACTGATAGAATCGGCGAACCGTCCTCCCAGGTGAGTATCTTGACCTGGTCCTTGGAAGGGTCGGAGAAATTGACGCGGCCCTTGTATGCGGTCTTGCGGTCGCTGCGTATGAGTTCCAGGTCGTACGGTTCCTTGCTGAGAGGGATCTGCACGGTGGCCGGAGTCTTCACGTCCTGGGCGTACACCCTGCGGTCCCTGCCCTTGCCCTTGCTGATGATTACGGAGAGGCTATCCTTGTCGGCCGTAACCAGCAGAGGATAAGCGTTATCCATCACGAAAGAAAGCTGCTTGGCCTCACCGTCGAGAGCGGGGGTGATAAATTTTTCCACGGGATAATAACCGTTCTTTTCAAGCCTGAGGAGGTGCTCACCTTCACGAACCGTGAGGTTAAGCGGAGTGGTGCCGGCATACTCGCCGTCGAGATAAACCTTGCAGTAGTTGGGCTCGGAGGTGATGGTGTAATCGTTATACGGGGCCATCACAACCTTGAACTCGGTATTACCGCCTTCGCTTACCTCAACCTCGTATTCGGGCTGGTCGGTAACGAAGCCGGGCTTCTCGAAGCGGAGGGAGTGCTTGCCCATCTTGAGGGTAAGGCCGGAGAAAGGCACCTTGCCTGCCTCCTTGCCGTCCACGAACACGAGCGCGCCTGCGGCATTCTCCTCGTCACTCACGGAAACGGTACCGGTGACAGGGTCCAGACTGAAATCAAAGACCTTGTTACCGGATGCCACGGCCTCGAAGTTGGTCCTGGCAGGAACGTATCCCGGAGCGGAAACCTTGAGCAGGTACTGGCCGGGATGCAGGGGGATGAGATTGTCCTCGTAGAGGCTGTAGTAACTGATATCCTGGTCGAGGTTGAAACTCTTCACCGTGCTGGGATGGAGATTAACCTCGTTGCCACTGATTTCCAGCGAGGGATTGAAGTCGAGGGTATTGCCGTCTGCAGCGGCGATGTTCACGGAAACCGTGGCGAACAGGGGCCTGAGATTGAAGCGATATACCGCTCCTGCCTCCTGCTCCTTGCCCAGCACGACAGTGGTATCCCTGCGCTCATAGCCGTTCTTCTCCACGCGGATGCGGTGACGGCCCTCGGGAAGCAGGAAATCCTCCGACAGGGCTCCGTCCAGCAGGTCAACGTAAACCATTGCACGGCCGGGGGTGGTGAGAACGCGAACGGGGCAGTTGATATCAAGCCTGGGATCCTGGGTAACGATGATGTACGCAGTGCGCTCCTTGCCCATCGTAACCTCGATATTGCCCTTCTTGGAGGTACGTTCCTCGTTGGGGAGCACCTCGATGAACAGGACGTCCTGCTCCTGCCAGGTGTTGCACCACTCGGGGCAGGCCGTAACCGTCCATGCCTTGCCGGCGGTAACGTAGATACTGTCGGTTATACCGGGGCCGGGGGCGAAGATTTCTTCCTTGCTGAGGTTGAGGTCCTTGCCCTTGCTTATGGCGGAGGTGCACTGGTTCCTGAGGCGGTTGGCCTTCTCAATCTGAGCCTTGGTGACGCCAGGGCTCTTCTTTGCGGCGTCCAGAACCTTGATGGCCTTGTCGTACTGCTTCTTGGTATAGAACTCAACGGCCTCATTGTAGCGCATGTCAAAAGACTTCTGGGCGTAGGCCGGAGCTGCGGTCAGGAGAGCGACCAACAGGATGAGAATCAGTTTCTTCATTTCGCAAGCTTATTTTTGATTGTTTGCAATTCGGGGCTGGGTTTGATTGAGAGCGCGTGCTCGATGCAGTCGAGGGTGTTCTGGGCCTCGGACCTGCTGCCGGTGACCTGGAAGAGGCTCCAGGAATCAAGGGCGTACTCGGACCAGGCCTTGTGCATGGAGTCGAGGCGCTCGCGTATTATGTTCTGACGGGCAGTTATGTCCGTGTTGAACAGGGTTCTGTAAAGAACCTGGCTGTCGTGCAGGGCCTTGACGCTGTCGGACTGCGCCAGAAGGTCTGCAGCCTGCTGCAGGTCGGCAATCTGCTCGGAGGTGGTTTCCAGGGTGTTGTCCCGGCGACTGAGCACGGAGGCTGCAGCGACCAGGGAATCGGACTGGCGGATGAGCTCACGGTAGCAGCCATGGTCGGCGTCTGCCTGGGCCTTCTCCGCTTCCGCCTGCTTGTCTTCCTTGTAATCCTGCATAGAACTGTATGCCACGTATCCGGCAACGCCGAGCACAATGGGGATGAGCAGCCAGAGCCACCACATCTTCTTGACCTTGCGGCCGCCGATTGTGCCCTGGTCGGGATTGTCCAGCGCTTTCTTCACCTCCACTGGGAGGTCGGCCACGGGGCACTTGGAGGCGTACACCCAGTTCACGTTGCCGAGGAGGAACTCCAGGTCGGAAGGCATAGGGGTGTCGTCGATGATGTAGGGGATGATGCATCCGCTGCGCTTGTGGTTGAACGCATAGAGGATCTCGGCCTTGGTGAACTTCGACTTATAGGCGTTCTCTCCGGCAATCAGCAGGAAAATTGTGGCGGAATCTATGGTGCGGGCCAGGACTTCAGGGAAGTTGGCACCGGCGCTGATACCTTCTTTGTCGATGAAGAAGCTTATGCCGGCAGCCGTGAGGGACTCGCAGACCTTCTCTACGAGCTTGGAATCACGTCTGGAATAACTTATGAAAACATCGTATTGCATAAGATGCAAATATAGCATTTTAAATCGAAATTTCGCATATTTGCACCCGGTATGGAACTTTTCTACAGTTGCGATATTTCTGACGGTCTGGTCCGGCTCGACCCGGATGAGTCCGGGCACTGCGTCAGGGTGCTCAGGCACCGCGCAGGAGACAGGATTTCCGTGATAGACGGACGGGGTACACTGATGCAATGCGCGCTGCTGGATGCCGACCCGCGCGAGGCGACGGCTACGGTCGAGGAGCGCATAAGCGGCTTCGGGGCGCACCACTACCGTCTCACTATGGCGGTTTGCCCCACCAAGAACGCCGACCGATACGAGTGGTTTGCCGAAAAGGCCACCGAAATAGGCCTGGACGTGCTCGCACCGGTGATTGGCGAGCGCTCGGAGCGCCGCGTGCTCAAGACCGACAGGCTTGAACGTCTGGTCCGCTCTGCCGCTAAGCAGTCGCTCAAGGGCGCCATCCCCGAGGTGCGCCAGCCGGTAAGTGTTAAGGAGTTTATCCTCGCCGCGCCGGAAGATGCCGTCAAAATGATTTGCTACTGCTTCGACGGCGAAAAGCGCACCGTCCGGCAGGTGCTGGAAGAAGCAGCCCTACCAGACTCGAGCCCGGAAATCTGTATCCTGATTGGCCCGGAGGGCGATTTCTCCCCGGAAGAAGCGGAGCTCGCCATCTCCCGCGGCTTCGTCCCCGTCACCCTCGGCTCCAGCCGCCTCAGAACCGAAACCGCCGCCCTCGTCGCCACCACTATGGTCTACTGCGAATTCTGACCGATTACCGTCGAGAGAAGATATTTGCGGATCGCATCCCAGGGGTAGAAGGGGCCGGGACCGAGGGCAGGAATGGAACTTTCGCCTTCGTTGAAAAGCACTTTGACAAGGATGTCGCCCTTCCTGTTGCGGTAGAAGACCAGTTGAAGGTTTGTCGCCATCGGCATCATATAGGTGGCGTTCCAATTGTCGCTCACTTCTTCGAAGCATAGATGCACATCGTAGCCTTCCAGGCCGATGAGCGAGAAGAACGGCATCAGGCCGACGTCATGGCTGAAACGGAGGTCTGCAGCAATCCGATTGCCTGCCACGGCAGCATCTGCCTTCTCCACGAAATCCAGTACCAGAGGGTCCATTATGTGCATCCGCCATTCGCCCTGCTCGACGCTGCCGCAGTGCTGATAGTACTGTTTAGCATTGTAGATCCGCGACCCGATTTCAAATTCTTCCGGAGTGAGGCAGCGGACCAGTTCCGGGATGCCGAGATAATCCGCCACCGAGCCGTTGGTGACGCAAGTCTCGGCCATCAGGCGGTCGCTCTTGAAGCAGGTATGAGCCTTCACCGGGTCGGTGAAGATTCTGGAATAGAAACCTTGAAAATCAAACTGTTCCGCCATCGCCTTGTCGGCCTTGCGGGAGCCTCCTTTGAGTCCTGAAACCGCCTGGTCTTCACGGCACAGATAATCGTAATACTTCTCCCCGGCTACGAATCCGAAATGCACTCCGGGCGCTGCGCCTGCCAGGGCCGCTGCAAAGTTGGTCATAGATAGGATGGCCCTTTGCTTATGCGTGGAATAGCAGGCAACGCTGTCGCGCCCTTTCTGCCGGAACACTCCGGGATACTCAGCAGCCATACGGCGGGCAATCCCCTGCTGTTCCTCTGCACCGAGAGCGCAGATCAGACCGTAAGTTCCCGTGGAAACACTGTCCAGCCGCGCAAAGGCGCGCATCAGCTTCTTCCCTTCTGCGGTCAGAAGCCCCAGCGAGTCGGCACGGCGCAGCGGGTCCAACCCGTTGCCAACATATCCGGGATTTACCGGATAGCGGCTGCCG
>DBYB01000027.1:0-169 GCA_002309995.1 Bacteroidales bacterium UBA1197 | reverse complement strand
CCCCACTCGTCATACACGTCCTGCGCCGAAACAAATCCGGAGCTCAACAGCGCGACGAGCAGTGCGCAAACCGCAAGGAATCTTTTCTTCATCCGACGGCGAAAAAAACGCTAGCCTACCTGGGAGCCGTTGGAGAGGGTTTGCTGGGGGGTGATGAAGCGCATGGTGC
>DBYB01000033.1:7223-54592 GCA_002309995.1 Bacteroidales bacterium UBA1197 | reverse complement strand
CGTGTCTACTTCCAGCGAGCAGTACACACTACTTGCATTAATTTGGAAAAGCGGGCACAATCACACAAATATTTCATGGAAAAGCGTGGATTTTTATATTGTGATTTCATAGAAAAGCGTATATTTGCACTAAACAAAGACCACGGAAATGCTTAAAAGAAAGATTCGTCCCATTATCTACAACCATCTGGCAAGCCGGGATACCAAAATTATGGTAATAGACGGTGCCCGCCAGATCGGAAAATCTTATATCATCCGGGATGTGGCTCAAGAGCTGTTCCCTAACTACATAGAGATTGACTTTGTAGAGGACAAAGCCGGTGATAAACTCTTTGAGAATGCGACGACCACCGAAGAGTTCTATTTCCGCCTCAGCACTATTGCCGGTGATAAGATGAAGGGAACGAAGGATGACACCATAGTATTCCTTGATGAGATTCAAGCATACCCTCATCTATTGACACTTCTGAGGTTTCTGAGGAAAGAAGGGAGATTCACCTACATCGCCAGCGGTTCTCTCCTGGGTGTTACTCTTAGGAACACTCCCTCCGTCCCAGCAGGAGATATTCTCATTAATCACATGTTTCCGCTTGACTTTGAGGAGTTCCTTTGGGCAAATGGTTTCTCCGAGGCGGCAATCGGCACACTGGAGAAGAGATTCGTCGCACGGGAGAGTCTTGATGATGCCATGCATGCAAAAATGCTCGATTTGTTCAAAAAGTATTTGCTGGTAGGTGGCCTCCCTGATGCAGTGAAGGAATTCCTTGGCTCAAGGAATATGGTTGCCGTGAGGGCTATACACGATTCCATCCACGCTTTGTATGGAGTGGACGCTGCTCAATATGACAAAGATCATAAATTACAGATAACCAGAATATACAATATGGTTCCATCCCTGATGGCAAACAAGAAGAAACGTATTGTATACAAGGACATAGCGGAAAAGGGAGACAAGCGCAGTAATGATTACAGGGATGAATTTGATTATATCATCGGTGCCGGGATCTGCCTGGACGTTAAAGCCATTTCATCACCGACTTTCCCCCTGAAAGAATCGGAAAGCAAGAATCTTCTTAAGCTATATATGAATGATGTGGGGTTACTCACCAATGAACTGTACAAGTACAGCATTGATGCGGTTATGAATGACCGGCTCAGCGTCAATCTCGGAAGCGTATATGAGACCGTGGTCGCATCTGAGTTGAAGGCCCATGGCATCAAGCAGTTGTTCTACTATGACAACAAAGCACACGGCGAAGTTGAATTCATTCTGGATGACTACGACAATGTAGCCATAATGCCCATAGAAGTAAAGTCCGGAAAAGATTACACCATTCATCGGGCGCTGAATACCTTTATGTCAAATCCTGATTACAGGGTAAAACAGGCCTATGTCCTCTCAAATGCCAGAGAAATCAAGCAGGATGGATACTTAACCTATCTTCCCATTTATTTCACAATGTTCATCAAGGAGAATCCTCCGAAGGAGGTATTATTATAATTAGCGGGAATACTGCGGTGCTTCACCCGCAGATGAGAGCGGAGCAAGTCACGACAGGGACTTGAACGCAAGCGTGATTATATTGAGGCAGGGCGTTGCCTCGTCCGGGAGCACCCGTAAGACCGTGCTTGCACGGCAGGGGGCGTCAGCCACCGGAGAATGGCTCCGAAGCGTGGCCGCAGGTCATACTTCACGCCGGAGGGGAAGGTGGCGCTGATGTTCCCGATTGGCACATCTGGCAAACCGCTCACATTTGGACGGATTTTGACCGAAAATCCGTCCGCAATCGGCTTAAGGCAGCAGAAAAAGATAAGTGCCCGGTTATGCATAGATAATCGGGCACTTATGTGTTAGCTAACAGCTGCTACTCGACGTAGGTTATGCCGGTGATTTTGCTGGCGTAGCTGTTGTTGATGCCGCCGATGTAGGTCATGATGTTGTCGGCATTGATGTTGAACATTTCGGGGCTGCCGCCGGCGTTGTAAACACCGAGCTGACCGCCAACCTTAAGGTTGGAGATATGATCAAAGGTGTTCAGATATCCGCCAATCAAGCCGCTGAGACGACGTTTCTGGCTATCTGTATTGAGATCGTAAGCGGAAATAATAGTCGCGGTATTGGCAACGCGGTCTCCGCCTTCCATGTAGCAGGTCTTGTCGCCCATCAGCGCAACGAGACCTCCGGTAGTAGTCTTAGAGTCCGTTGTCGTGAGGTCACCGTTGTTCTGGCCGTCAATGATTCCCGACTTGTAGCTCAGGAAACATACAACCTGGCCGATGCGTCCGTTAGCAATGGTATTGTACTGTGAAGCGTTGTTGGTGCAGCTCTTGATTACAGTGCAGCTATTGGCAGCTGCGACAATACCGGAGCAGCGCCCCAGCTTGACAGTCATAGAGCCGTTGTTCACGCAGTTCGTGATGCGGACAAAGGAATCGTCGTCCTTTACGTTCGTACAGAATCCGGCTATTCCTCCGTACATCACACAGGTAGCACCGTTTTGCTCGTTGGCGCCGCAATCGGCATTGACCGTAGCGGTGACAGTGCAGTCTTTAATGATACAATCAAGGATGCCGGCCGTTCCGCTGACGGTGCTGAAAGCGAAGCCGGTAATACCGCCGATGGCGAAGCGCTTGCCCACTGATGATCCGGCAGAAGTAATCTTCCCGGTCACCTGTACGTTCTCAATCGTACTGCTGTTGGCAGTTCCGACAACGACACCCACGTCTGCGGTACCGCTTGCAGAGAAGGTCATATCGGCCTCAACGGTGAAATTCTTGAGCGTAGCCTTGTACACATATCCGAAGAGTCCCCAGGTCTTGCCTTCGGCCATAGCGACCGTGTACTTGAAGTTCTTCAGGGTGTGTCCGGCGCCGTCGAACACTCCGCTGAACACAGGGCCCTGTGCGGCAGAAGCATTGTTACCGTTTCCGGATGAGGTTGCATCGCCTACGGGTGTCCAGGCATCCAGGCCTGAGAAGTCAATGTCGGCGGTCAGAGTGACGTTAGCATTTGCGGCATCTTCGTCTCCCCCGTTGACGCGTGCAGCAAACGCCGCGAATTCTGCAGCAGTGCTGATGCTGATGTTTTCCTGCTCCTGCTCCTGTCCGCCGGATCCGGAGCCGCCTTCGCCCTCCATATCAGTTACCTCGAAAGGCTTGGCGATGGCATAACGGGCAGCCTTGATGGCGATAGGAGCGCTTGCATCGGTAACTGCAGTCGTTCCTGCAGCAGTAGAGGTGTAACGGAAACTGTTCGCATCCATAGTGACATTCCCGTTGAAGGGGCCGATAATCGTCTCGAATACCGTACAGGCGGCGCCATAGCGTGCCAGGCCGTAATCCATATGATAGCCGTCGCGGGTGAGGGCCATATCGTTGTTCAGGCCGGAAGTACGCAGGTTCTGGAGCATTGCGCCGGTGGAAATGATGCCGTCGAAGGCGCACTCATTCATCACAGCCTGTCCCTGTGCGGCAATGCACGCCCACATTTCGGCAGTATTGGTGAACGGCTTGGTAACGTTCTGCGCCTTGGAAAGGTCGTGATATGCCTGCGAGAGGATGTAATACAGCTTCGGCGAAGCGCCGACTGAAGCCTGCGCCTCCTTCACTTTCTGCACAAGTCCGTTGACTGCGGTCTTCTCATTGGATGTCCACGCCCAGGCCAGCTGCCTTCCGGTATGCTCCTGGATGGTCACTATGTCGAATTTCGCGCTGACGGCCACCTGGGCAAGGCTCTTGCCGGTTATGTCGGTCCAGGTAGTCTGGCCGGGATTGCAGAGGTAGCAATGGTAATCCGCGGAACTGGACCAGCCGCTGTTGTATTCGGGTATGGTCCTGCCGCCGTAGTACATATGCACGAGCTGGATCTTGTTGAGGCCGGCGGCATTCAGGATGCCGGGAAGATGCTCGACGGCGTCCTTCGTGAAGCTGTTGCCGATAAAAAAGATTCTGAAATCAGCCTCGGCGTTCAGATCCGGATCGGGCTGCTCTTCGCCTGTCTGGATCTGATAGGTGATATTGTTGAAAGCACTGCCTGCACCTGTGGCGTTCGTCTTGCCAAGATAGGCGACCTTGCCGGATTCGGGATAAAGGTCGTATTCGTAGGTGCCGTCATTATACTTACCAACCTTTCCGCCGGCAACGCCGCCTTCCCAGGTAGTAACGGAATTGAGATAGCCAAAGAACACTCCGCGATATTGACTGTCGGTGATAATCTCACCATAGTTCTCGCAGCCGGTGAAAGGACCGGGGGAGTTGCTCGGCAGTGATATGATGCCGCCGCAACGGCCGGCAGTCGTGGAAACCAGATTTCCGTAGTTCTTGCAGGAAGTCAACTTAGTGCCATTGGCAACCAGGCAGGCAATACCGCCCAGACGTGTGCCGTCATTCTTGGCCATCGTATTCAGCTGGTTGCCGCGGTTCTCGCATCCGATGATATCTGTACAGCTGTTGGCAGCCGCGACGATGCCGGAAGTACGCCCCGCCTGAGATGTCATGTCGCCATAGTTGTTGCAGGACGAGATGGTGTTGCGGAAAGTGTTGCCGGTAGGAGCATTGGTGAAGCCAACGATACCTGCCATATGGATTCCGGTAGCACCTGCATTCATATTGGCGCTGTTCGTCGCGGTCATTGCGCCATAATTATGGACGCTGTCCACGGTGCATCCGCGGTTCTTGGAGTACATTCCTCCGACGAGAGCCATATGCACCAGGCCGGCCGCGCCGCCTGCATAGGTCATAGGTGCGTAGCTGGTGACGTCGCGCACGTCGGCGTCATAGAGCACGCCTGCAATCAGGCCGGCGCTTACGGAAGCGGAAGTATTCACGGTCAGCGAACAGTTGTCTTCAATGACGAAGTTCTGGACGATGGCGCCTTCGCCGAGGCAACCGAAGAGGCCCCAGTGGCGGCCCGTAACCGTCTCGTCACAGACCAGGTGGAAGTTCTTGATATGATGGGCATTGCCATCGAACTTGCCAGTGAAAGCAAAACCTTCCGTAATCACCGGGTTATAGCTCGATCCCCAGGGGGCGATGGCAAAGCCGACAGGAGTCCAGGAAGACACCTCGGCAAAGTCGATATCGGCCAGTAGGTTCACCCAACCCTGCTCATTCTCCCACTGGAGAGTGGGGGCTCCGGAGTTCACGGCTTCGGCAAATGCGGCGAAATCGGCCGCGTCTGCAATACCGTTCACTTTCCAAGACACTGCCGGCATAGCGCGCAACTGGCCGGCTGCCAGGGTACGGGCGCTGGTGTTACGCGTCATTATATCTCCGTTCTGGTCCGTCACGGTCACCTTGAAACCCCGGGGATACTCGCCGGCGGGGACGGGCAGGTAAAGCAGCAGCGGCTCGGCAAGGCTGACGTCGCAGTTGACTGTAAGAACCTTGTCCGCATCGGCTTCGGAAATGCCCGTGAGCGCGAGAGTTGAGTAGTCGATGGTGAAGTCTCCGACAATCTGCTCGCCTCCGAGACCGGCAACCACGACCTTCTTGACCACGGTTTCAGCGGTACCAACCACCGTCACCTTCAGCATAGCCGTAAGCGAAGAAAACTGCAGCTGGCCCTCAGTCTCGGAACGGCCGCCCAGTATGACGGTCTGGGAATCAGCGCTTCGCTCTGAGGGGAGAGTCACCGTCTGCGCATCCTTGTAGATGGAAGCGGGATACACTCCCTCATAAGGAGTCGACACAATCTCTGCAAATGAGAAGCTGCCGACGGCTGAAGCCTCGGTGAGGGGCGACGAAGTCGCACCGTTGACGACGATGGCATCGCCTGCCGTCCAGCTAACCTTGACGCCGTCGATGGCCGTCTTGCTTGCGAGTTCCGGAAGGGACACGCTGATTACATTCTTGTTGACCGGCTGCGGGAGTTCCTGAGTACAACCCGGCAACAAGGCGGCGCACAATGCCGCAGTGCAAATGAATAATACTGATTTTCTCATACTTATATTATTTTGCTCGTATTAACAAATAGGACATGCAACTTCTTTCACCGTTGCTGTCGGAAACGCTGTTGACCACGGAGCCTTTCCCCGAGGATGCGTTCCAAAGCCACATCGTAGTGGAGCCGCCGCCGTCGAAGCGGGTAGCGGACCAGCCGCCAAGTTTCTTGGAGATGCGGTAAATCTCATATCCTTTAAGGCCCATTGAGTACCAGCCCTGACGGCCATCTACCAGGACCAGCCACAGCTTCTTGCCGTCTTCGCTGACAACCGGCCAAGTCATAGGATCGTATTTATTATGAAGTGAGGATGTGGAACCGATGGAAGATGTACGGTCCTTACCGTCTTTCATAATTTCATACATCGTCGAGCCCTGCGAGGCAATGGGCTTGGAAGCGTCTCCATCAATGGAGATTTCACATTTCAATTCCACGGTGTCACCTACCTTTACCGATGACGCCCAGGTGTCGGCTACTGCCCCGGAAAGGGCGATGCCGACGCGGTTGGCAGCCGATATGTAGGGCATGCTAGAGAGCGACTGCTTGCGGCCGTCGTAAATGTTCGTCACCGTTGCTGAAACATAGCCGCAGTTGACCTTCATAGGAGCGTCTTTGTATTCGCATACAACGTACAGCACGTCCGAAGCCAGAGGGTTGACTATCTTGGTGTTCGAAGGATGCGGCAGCCTCACGTAGCGCGACGTGTAAAGGTTCACGGGCGCCACTTCCGGCGAGGCGTGCCTCAGAGTGGTGTCGTTGACGCTATAGTACGGATACTCAACCCCGGCGTGACGAAGAGTTCCGGTGAAGACCTTCTTGCCGCAGGAGGCAGAACCGTCGCCGAAGACGGTAAAGCCCCATCTGTGGTTGGTAAGATTCGCCACTACGGACGGATTGTTGATATAGAGAGGCTCTCCGTTCTCAACGTGAAAGCCACGAAGGATTCCGGCGTAAGAATCGAAGAAACCGAAATTGACGCCGGCAATTATGTTCTTCCCCTCATTCCTCTTGCGTGTACAGAGTTTGGAAAGTGTTTCACGTAGAACGAATCCGGCATTCAGGTACCCGTTGTCGAGACCGTTCGGATTGGGGATGATATCATCCGCCAGGGCGGTGGTAACTTCTATCGCCGGGTTCGTCAAGTCGATTTCCAGTACGTGCATATGTCTGGGAACGTTCTTGAATTGGCAGTGGCGGTAGGAGACTCCGCCGGCCAGCGTACGGCTTTCCAGCACATTCCAATCATAGTAACTGTCGGCCGTCCAGTCCACGCTGTTATTCTCCGGCGTGAAGCAGTTGGTGTAGTCCTGACGCACGGCATTGTAGAAATTGGATTCGGGTGCCTGATCCGGGATCTTGGCATACGTGTCATAGTCGCCCACGCGGCCATATCCCTTATTGTTGCTGAATGAGGCGGCAGTCTGGTTGTAGCAGCATCCCCAGGCGGGGCCGTAATTTCCGTTGATGCGGCCGATAATCGTGCCGTTGTTGACGCTGTTGCGGACTACGCCCGTGCTGTAACCTGCAAGTCCGCCCTGCTGGCAGGCAAGCGGTACGATAATATTGCCGTTATTGATGCAGGCGTCGGCTTCGTCGTCTCCGCCGATGGTGGATTCGGGGGAATTATAGCCCGCAAGTCCACCGATAATCAGCCCGTTGCCCGACGCACTGCTGCCCTCGACGCCCAGGTCGGCGTTGTTGGTCACGGAGTGCATCGTCACGCCCTTGGAGTAGCCCACGATACCGCCGGCACGCAGTTTGGCCGGATTGCCGTAAAAGACTACACGGTTGCCCTTGTTCCCGAAGACAAGATTGCTGATAGTCACGCCGTTGGCGTTGCCGAAGAGGCCGGCGTGCGGATACTTCTCCGCATCTATCCGCCAGTTGACGCCATAGATACAGTGCCCCATTCCGTCGATGCTGCAGGTAAGCGGACGCTGGTCCGTGCCGATCGGCGCCCATTCGCTGATGGATGAAGCGTCGATGTCGCGCAGTATCTGAACCTTTCCATCGCTCTGCCAGGCGGAGAGGCTTGCGCCGCTGTTGACCGCTTTCGCGAAGGCCAGCAGGTCATCCACGTTCGAGATGCCTTTCCACTCCGGTTTTTTGCCGTAGATGATATTGTCAGCCGTTACATTTGTCGCGGACGCATTATGGGAACCGACGTAATCGAAATAATTCTCAGCATTCACGCCGACCATCTGGTAAGAACCACCGTTGTACGTTCCCACGTCGCCGGCAGCGATACAGGCGCTGAAACTTGCGGCAAGGTTGCACTGCTGGAAGAGGGTGCCGCGGTAGGTCGTCTCATCGGTGATTACGCGGCCGTAATTCGCACACCTCTCGAACCTGTTGTTCTTATTGTTGACCAGGCTCACGACTCCGCCCGCACGGGCTTTCGTAGAGCAGATGACATCGGCGTAATTGACGCAGGCCACGAGCGCCGAGCCATCTCCGGTGATACAAGTGATGTTGGCAATGCGCCCGCCGCCGGACACGGAGAAGCCATTGTAGTTGTTGCCGTGGTTCTCACAGGATTCCACGAGCGTATATCGATTGGATGCCGCAACGATTCCGGCACTGCGGCATACCGTAGTTTCCAATTCACCGTAATTCGTGCAGCGGAACACGTGGACGGTCTTGCTTGAGCCGCTGGCGTTGGTGGAAAAGCCAACGATACCGGCCACCTGCACTCCGGTTGCGCCGTTCTTGACGTTAGAGCCGGCAGAAGCCGACACTTTCCCTTCGTTGACGAGGCCTTCGATGAGCGTATCCCCATCCTTGGAGAAGGCAAAGCCAAGCATCGCCATCGTCTGCCGGGTATCGTCCGCGCCCTTGTTGTCCAGGGTCATCGAGGCGTAATTGGTGATGTTGCGCACCGTCGCTTCATTCACGAGGCCCGCTACGATTCCCGCATCACTTCGCACCGACGGGCTGAAACTGAAGGAGCAGCTGGCGTCGATTACGAAATTCTCCACAACGGCACCGGGGCCCAGTATGCCGAAGATGCCGCAGGGAATCGAGTTCATGCTGTCTTTGGTGATTTCGGAACCGGAAGCAGCATAAGTATAGGTGAAGTTTTTCAGTTTATGGCCGCAGCCGTTGAAGTGACCGGTGAAGGGATGGCCGCTGACCGTCAATGCGTTGGAGGCCCAGGTGCTCACACCTGTGCCGACCGGGGTCCAGGAAGAGACGCCGGAGAAGTCGATGTCGCCGAGCAGGGTCACCACGCCTTCGTCATTTTCCCACTGCTGCGTGGACGCGCCGCTATTGACGGCTGCGGCAAATGCCGCAAAGTCTGCTGCGCTTGCGATTCCCTTGTCCTGCTGCCAGGCGAGGGAGGGCATTGCGCGCAACTGTCCCGCAACGCAGGTCCTTGCACCGATTGTACGACTCAAAGTTATCCCGTTGGCATCCTCGAATTCCAGACGGAAGCCCTCGGGGTAAGATCCCTCCGGCACGGGCAGATACAGCATAAGCGGCTCCTGTGCGAGAGCGGCGTTGCAGTTCAGCACTACGGTGTTGATTCCGGACAAGGGAGTAATCTTGCCGTTAGCAAAGTCCATACTGAAGGTTCCGCTTAGAGTCTCTCCGCCAAGCGCCGTAAGAGTTACCTTTTTCAGTGTCTCTCCATTGCCGGTCAGGGGGACGCGGAACACCGCCGTGAGGGCGGAAAAACCAATCGAATTACCGGAAGATGCATATCCCCACAACGGAATCTGCGTCAGGGATGCATCGAAACTGTCCGGAATGACCAGCTGCGTGTCGCTTTTCCAGATGGATGCAGGATATACGGCCCTGTACGGAAGAGTCAACTCATCCGCAAAGTCGAAACTTGCGCTCGCACCCGCTGCCGCCAATGCGTATGAACGGCTTCCGTTGATCATTATCTCATCTCCTGCGCTCCACGACATCTTCGCTCCGTCCACGGAGGTTTTGGTGATGCCGGGAAGGGACGCCTGCACAGACGTCCTGACAGGCCCGGCGCAGGATTCATCCGGCGCCAGTTCAGATACGCAGGCCGTAAGACAAGCCGCAAGGAGGGTTGCAGCCGCAAACCGAAATAAATGAACGCGCATAATTAATCCCAG
Organism: Bacteroidales bacterium UBA1197; assembly: GCA_002309995.1. Taxonomy (GTDB): domain Bacteria; phylum Bacteroidota; class Bacteroidia; order Bacteroidales; family UBA932; genus Cryptobacteroides. The sequence continues at coordinate 44,560 of DBYB01000033.1, read as the reverse complement.
GAATCCTCCACTAAATCGAAATCGGCAATCTCGCCGGTATAGTTACTGGCGGAAGCTTCAAGCATTGGCTGTGCCTCTTCGTATTTCAGCAATTCAGCCTCAGGTGACAAATACTTTTTCATATATTATTAAACTTGTTTTTGCATTCAGTCCAGGAATACCAGGGACCGGAAACGGAGGTAAGAGGAAGCCTGGCCTCTTCTCCGTTCACCACCATCTTGAACAGGACGTCGCCTTTTTTATTTTGGCAAAATACCAGATACATGGTGGCGGCCATCGGGGAACGAAAGTTCCACCAATGTTCGGAAATACCGTCTGCACTCTCGGGCACAAGGCCGAAGCCGTCGGCACCGAAGGATGAGACAAGGAACAGGAACACGGTATCGTGCCCGAAGCGCAGCCTTACCGAGGGCTTGCCGGAGGCGATGGCCGCGTCGGCGTCGGCAATGATGTGGTTCAGTGCGGGAAGGTCACGCATCGTAGCCGGCGGAGCCGATTCCTTATAATGGATATAGTTGTTGATTTCCCACAGCTGATATATCTCTTCCGGTTGGAACACGGAAATCAGGCTGCGGGAAGTGCCGGTGCACTGCATATTGAACACCAGGTCGTACAGGTCGGTCACGAAAGACCGGGTGCCCCGGAAGGGCGTCGTGAATTCAGGGTCCTTAAAAATGCGCGCACAGATAGCCTTGTGGTCTATCCGCTTGTCGATAAAGGTCTTAAGGTCGGTCCCCCAGGGGTCCTTGCGCCTGTAGCGCCCTTCTTCCATCGGAGCCAGTTTGCGGTACGGATTCTCGGTTGCGTGCGGGTTGAGTTCGTCCAGCTCTGCAGTTGATGAAGCCGCATAGATGTCAAGCCTGGGGTCCGCTTTCAGCAGCCCCTGGCAGAATGCGGTCATAGACACGATACAGCGGGGCACCTGCGTGGCACCGGCTGTAATCACAGGGCGCTTTTTGAAGAGCTTCCTGTTATCCCTGTAGATGTCCTGTGCTATTCGGTAATGCTGTTCCCAGCCGAGCGGCGTTAGGGCTCCAGCCTTGTAGCGGCAGGTCTCCTCGAAGTAGGCCGACGCTTCCTCCCACAGGCTCTCGCCCTCCGGAGTGAGCGCTCCCGCTTCGTGGGCGGCCTTGAGCACGTCCAGACTGCGCTCGTACTGCGTGTCGTTCAGCAGATACCGCGCCCCGTGCCTGCCGTAATGGCTCAGGTACACCGGCGTATATCCCGCCGGGGGCGGGGTGACCTTATGTTCCTTGAACTGGTACATATAGTACACCCCGCCTGCCCGCAGGACATCCTCCTGTATCAACTCCCTGGCACTCTGCGCCTGTAGCGCCAGGGTACCAAGGAGAAGAACAAGGATGGGTAAGAGACGCTTCATGCGTTACTACTTATAATAATCTTCCCCGAGAGCGGCAAGGGATGAAGGGACAGGATAAGAACACCCGGAAGGGATTTCCCAGCCGGCAGACTTGTAGATCTGTCCATTAACGGTCAGGCTATATCCCGTGGCCCTGATTGAGTGAGCCTCACAGAAAGCGGCACTGGTAAGAGTCGCTGCGTCGGACTTTGTGATATTCGATGTCGTTGTATTACCAGAATTACCGATAGTCTGGCTATTGTCCGAAACCACGTAGTAAGCATGTTCCATCAAGCCATAGGGCATAGCTCCAACGAATCCACCCCTATTGGCAGCAGACGTCGCAGACATATTCGCGTCTTCCACCAATGAAATGTTATTTCGAACCCGGACATTTGCGTGATTGGTCTTAATACTGGCAGTGACCTGTCCTACAAAGGCGCCCACACAAGGGAGTCCCCCCGCCGAGAGCATCTGGTTCAGACCGATGCAGTTCTCAACGGCCATATATTGACTGGTGTTATTACTATCGTTTTTCCTGATGACACGACCTGCCACTCCGCCTAGATTTGCCGACCCGGTAGTACGTGAAGAGGTTACATTTGTAGCTGCCATACAGTCGTAGACATACATACGGCCATAGGACTGTCCCGATGACTGGTTGCAATACATCTGCCCCACGATACCGCCCACATCGTAACCCGCTGCTATAACGGCACCTTTTGCAAAGCAAGTGTTCAGTACACCTCCCTGCATCTGCCCGGCAATTCCACCAACACAGGATGCGGCATTGGATGTAGCGGTAATGGTTGCGTTCGAACGGCATTTATTCAGATAGGGCCATCCGTTGTTATTACCCTGTCGTCCCACAATACCGCCGACATACTGGGTTCCGGTTATGCCACCAGTGTTGACGCATTGGGTAATAGTCCCCGCAGCATGGCTCGCTGCAATACCGCCGACATACTGAGTTCCAGTTATATCGCCAGTGTTGACGCATTGGGTAATAGTCCCTGCAGCAATGTTCGCTGCAATGCCGCCGACATACGCAGCGCCAGTTACCGCACCTTCGTTGGAACTGCCCGAAATCTCCGCAGTATCGGAATTGACAAGGCAGACTATACCTCCGACATTGCCACTTCCACTAGGCGACACCTCAACTTTTCCATAATTATGACTATCGGTTATGGAAGAACTACCGCCCAGAATAACGCAGATACCTCCCACACGGGTGGTACTGAAACTGTTATGTATATATCCGCGATTGTTGCACTCGGAGATTGCCGTGCGGGTATTGGCCGCTCCAAGTATACCTGCACAACGTCCGGTATTTGCGTCAATCTCTGCATAGTTGGTACAGGAAGTGATTTGGTTGATGACAGCAGCAGTACCCGTATTTCCAAAACCGGCGATACCGGCCACTTGGACGCCGGTGGCTCCATTGCCTTTATTGGCACTGGATTGTGTAGCCGTGACTTTGCCGTAATTGTTCAGTCCGCTCAGTGTCGAAAGACCGGATGCGGCATCTCCATAGACATATCCTACCATTCCAAGGGCGACACGGTTGGCAGAGCTGTTGGCGGGAATGGTCATCGGGAAGTAGTTTGTAACGTTCTCGATGGTTGATCCATAGGAGACGCCGGCAAGGGCTCCTGCATCCATGCGTCCTTGAGGAGTAGCGGTCAATGCTCCGGTATCTCCACTGTCCGCTCCCAGTATAAGGTTTTTGACCTTCGCGCCGTATAGGATGCCAAACAGACCATAAGGGGTATAGGTCTCAGGAGAACTGGTCATAACAAGGTTCTTGATGGCAAAGCCCTGTCCGTCGAAGGTTCCCTTGAAAGCTGGTTCCGTCCACTCTGCGGAAACAGTTCCACTTTCAGTGGGGGTAAAAGTGCCGTTCCCGATTGGCGTCCAGCTGGAGATACTTGAGCAGTCAATATCCTGACCTAGTTTCACTTGACAGGTGGCCCAAAGCATGCTGCCGCTGTTCACGCCGTCGCGGAAGAGTTCAAGGTCGGAGGCGTTGTTGATTTCGAAACTGTTCTCCGTGAGCACCTTGCACTGGATGGTGTACTGGCTGCCGCCGGCCCAGGTCTGTGCAGTCATCGCCAGCGAGCGGATGTACATAGCATCGGCGGTCTCCACGATAACGGTGAGGATATCGTCATCCTGGAACTCCACGCCTGCGGCCGAGAACATCATATAAGCCTCAATGATGTGGTTCGCCGGAGCGACTCCATCCATGGAAAGCTTCTGCTCGGCGGCTTTCACATCACCTCCATTGGTGGTCGGGAACACGTCGCGGGAAGCGAGCAGGGTAACGGAACTGACAGCCGTCACGTCGGCAGGTACCTGCAGACGCAGCTGAATCACGCCGTTCTGGGCCAGGGTGCCCCCGTTGTCTGTAGCCCAGTCCGCGTCGAATTTGGGATCCTGGTACTCACTCACGCCGGAAAGCATGGCGTTGTACTCAAGATGCGCGGTAGAAGAGTTGCCGCTCTGGGCCTGACCGGTATAACTGCGGGCGTTGAAAGCGTCAGCGTTGGCGTAGCTGCCGGGATAGATAATGGTATAGGGGCTGCTGGCAGGAGCCTCGCCGTCGAATTCGGCCTCGTGGGAGCTTATGATATTGACTGCCTCGAACTCTTTCCCATTGACGGAGATGATATCGCCATCTTCCCATTCCAGGTTCATAGCCTTCCTGTCAGCAGCTTCCGACAGGGTGACTTTCGTGCCAAGGCTTTCAGCAGTGGAGACCTTGATGGTAACGCGCTCGCCGGCTTGCGGCTGGACTTCTACTTCCAGTTCAGACGTGCAGGAGAAACCAAAGAGGGCCATAGCGGCCAGTAAAATGTATCTAGTCTTCATAATCCAGCCCTCCTAAAAAATATCGCCGTCCAGGGTTTCCTGGTAGACGTCTGTGTTTCCCATATCACTCATGCCGGAATAGAGCAGAATCTCCCTGATGTCGACTTCCAGCGCCTCGACATCAGGCGTTTTGTAAAATCTTCGTGTCATAATGTATTAAGTTTTGATTGTTGTGTCCGTTTAATCTTTCAGTTTAATGATACACGTGTGTTTCTTCGATCCGGAAGTGGGGAAATCACCCACAAATCCCAGATACATCTGTCCCTTGCGGATATGGACGCCCTCGGGTTCGAAGGTCCCGTCCGAAGACAGATTCAGTTTGATAAGCTGCTGCTTGTCCGCCGACACGCCGACTTTCACAAGCTGCTGCAGGATATTCCCGCTGAAGTCCATTACAGACATCAGCGTGGCCTCGTCGTTCTTGGCGCCCGAGGTCACATAAATACGGTCGTCATACACGCACAGGCCCTGTACGGCTCCGCTGTTCGTGTTGCCGGTGGTTACGCCCTTGCGCTTCCAGGAGAAGCGGGCGATGGGAGAGACGGTATTCAGATTGTAGGCCGTCACGCTCTTTCCCTGGTTATGTGATTCCCGGGTGACCTTCACCGTAACGGTAGATGCGTTGCGGATCTCGGACAGCCGGTACACATAAATGTAATCACTGCTGTTCTCATAGGTCCACAGGGCTATCACGTCGTGCTCGGTATCTACGTCGGCAAAACGGGCCCCGTTGTCGTTCAGGTAAAAATGTTCAAGGGCGTCTTCGGCGTATTCAGTGACGCCGGCCTTGAACTTGTGGCGGCAGATGAGGCGCACGTCGGTGCCGTTGGCCTTGCCGCCGGAGTATCCGCCGTTGTCGGTATGGTCGCCCATCGTGCCGCTGGTCCAGAAATAGACGTCGTCGGCATCGTATTCGATACTGAAGCCGTCTCCGTGACCGCCGCTGGGCAGCACCATATCGCCTCCTATCTTGGAGCCGTCCTTATTAAGTGCGCACACGCGCATAGAGGTGGCATCTTCCGTGGACAAATAGAACTGTCCGCGCTTGTCGATGTCGAAACTCTGCATTCCGGTCTGGAGTCCCAGCGGAAGTGCTATCATATCGGCTGTCAGGGGCTGAGTGATGTCCTGGTTGAAGGACGCAGTCGTGCTTTCGTTCTTCTGCACCGCCACTGACAACTTTCCACTGGCGTTGATCTGGTCTGATGAAAGCGTCAGCGTGGACGTTCCCTCCTTCAGGCCCTTTATCTTGCCGGCCGTCACGGAAGCCACGTCAGGAGCGGAAGAGCGTATCTCAACTCCGCCCGGGTTGGTGACGAAATCATATTCGGCCTTCACATAAACGCCCCTGTCGAAGACCTGATACTGCACGGGTACGGCTATCTCCTCCCCCTCGAAAACGGTGCACTCGTTCTGGATGAAAGACATCTTGTCCTTTTTCGTTTCCGAAGCGGCCGGAATCGGGTCCGTGCATCCTGTCAGCAGGAAGGCTGCCGCCGACAAAACGGCGGCAGCTCTTGCTGCAAACAATTTCACACTCATCATATTAGTTACCACAGACATTCCCTTCGAATTTGCAATTGCCTGCCTTGGCTGTCGCGAGAGTGATGTATTTTTCGAAATTGTCAGGGGTCAGGGTGACGACCTGGAAATCAGCATCCGGTGTCAGAGGACCGACCTTTCCGCCAACCTTGCAGTTCTTGATAGTCACGGCCTTGCTGTTGGCATTGCCCAGGATGGCACCCATATAGACGGTGCTTGCCTTGATCATATCAGACTGGATGGTTCCGTAATTCTCGCAGGCATCTATGGTGATGGGGTTGTTGGACTGGCCCAGGATGCCCGCGGCATATCCGTGGGTGGTGTCGCCCGACTTGTCGAAGACAATGTCTCCCCTGTTGATGCAGCGGGTGAACACGTCATCTGTGCTGCCGGCGGAGCAGATACCGCCAATGCGGCTGTTGCTGGCCTTCACGTCAAGTCCGGAAATCTTGCCTTCGTTCACGCAATCCTCAACCTTGGTCTTGGCATTTGCAGAAGCAACGATGCCGGCCAGGCATTCGCGAGTGACATCGGACACGGCGGTTACGCTCATCGTGGACTTGTTGACACAAGCTTCCACGGTGGAGTTGAGTGCGAATCCGGCCACGCCTCCGATGAAGGACATAGCGGCGCTATTGCCCTCGAATACAGCCTTGGGACCGATGACGACGTTCTTCACCGTAGCGCCGCTGAGGAGACCGAAGAGACCTGCGGCATAGCCTGCGGGAGCAGTAGAGGGAACTGTGACCTTGAAGTTGTCCACGACGTGGCCCTGGCCGTCGAATACGCCAGTGAAGGGCACGTCGCCTTCAGTAATCACGCCTGCATTTGTAGTGGAACCGGCTCCAATGGGCGTCCATTCCGCGCCGCCGAGGTCGATGTCGGCACCAAGGGCAATCACTCCGTTGACCATAAACTTGCTCAGGTCGCCTCCGGCCTTCACCAGTTCGGCGAATTCCTTGAGGTCTGCGGCAGTAGCAATGCCTTCCACGGTGGGGGCCGGAGGAGCGGCCTCGCCGTCCCAGGTCAGGTCGGTGATCTTCTCGCGGTTGGCCGCAGAAACGGCTCCGATATACTCGGTGAAGTTGCCGGCATTCACGTCAATCATATCGTGGTTGCCGTCCGCCTTATATAATCCGAGTTTACCGCCGACGGTGACTCCGCTGATGGATTTGAACTTGCTGATGTTGGCGCCGATGAGACCTCTCTGGTTGGTATTTGCGGCGATGATGGTACCTGTATTCTTACCGCCGGTCATCACGATTGCGTCGTCGTTGAAGAAGCCGACGATGGCTCCGGCGTGGGTCTTGGAATCCGAAGTAGTCAGGTTACCGTTGTTCACCAGGCCTTCCGCAATAGCGTTCTTATACAGCACGGACACGACATTGCCGATACGGCCGTCGGAGAAGGTGTTGGTCTGGTTGGCGTTGTTGGTACAATTGAGGAAGTGGCCGCCGTAGTTGGCCGTGGCGACGATACCTGAGCAGCGGCCCAGTTTGGCAGTGATTTCGCCGTTGTTGACGCAGTTCTGGATGTCGTTGGCAGAATCGTCCTGCGAAGTGGTCACGAAGCCGGCGACGCCGCCGTACATAGCTCCAGTAGCGCCATTCTTGGTGTTGCTTCCGCTGTCGGCATTCACGGTGAGGCTGACGGTGCAGTCCTTGACGAGGCTGATACCGGTTCCTGTGTTGAAGATGAAGCCTGCGATGCCTCCAAGGGCGAAGCGCTTGTTGTCGGTGGCGGTACCTGTCGAGGTGATCTTTCCGCTGACCTTGACATTCTGGATGGTGGAAGAGATTGCGGTTCCCACGAGAACGCCGGCATCGGCCTGGGCGTCCGCCGAGATAATAAGATCGGTTACGATGTTGAGGTTCTTGACAGTTGCTCCGTCGAGTACGCCGAAGAGGCCGAAAGTGCCCTTGTCAGCGACCTTGACAGTGGGATTGAAGCCGGAAATGGTATGGCCGTCACCGTCAAATACGCCCTTGAATGAGCCTCCGGTATAAGCGCCGGCATAGTTGCCGTTCTCGACTGTCTCGGGATTACCGATAGGAGTCCATTCCTTGAACTCGGACAGGTTGATGTCGCCAAGCAGTTTAATCTCCTTTTCGGCGTTCTGCCAACGCGACAGTCCGTCATTGTTATTCACAGCCGCAACGAATTTCATGAACTCGTCCACATCAGGAATACCTCCGATGCTGGCCGAAGGATCAAACGGTACGGTATATCCGAGCTGGGAGATCGGGACGACATAGGATTTGCCGCCGCCGGAGAATACAATCTCACCGCTGCGGGGGGCGACATCAGTCTTCTCGTTGACATAAGTACTCTCAACGGAGAAACTGACGATTGCGTTGCCGCTTCCGAAGATGGGATCGGCTATGACCCAGGCAGGCGTCACGACGATCCAGTTCGCGTTTGTGGTCAGGGTCAGGACCTGATCGGAAGGATCTTTGCACGGAACGTCGACCAGAGCCTCAGGGTCCGAAGAAAAAGTAATCTGCACCTCTTCCTCCTGAGCGCAGGAAGAAGCCATCAACAGAGCTGCAAATGAGGCGCAGATCAATTTTACATAGGTTTTCATTTCGTTGTTATTTAATTATTTAATTCTTACAAGCATATAGTTCAAGCAACTGCGTTCGCCTTTGGAGTCAGAGACGCTGTTGACGATTTTTCCGGATGATGCCGCCTGGTCATACACCCACATACAGGAGGAGCCGCCGCCGTCGAAACGGGTTACGTTCCAGCCGCCGAGTTTCTCGGCGATGCGGTACATCTCATACCCCTTAAGGCCGTAGGAATATTCCGGCTGACGGCCATCTACCTCAACCAGCCAGACGGTCTTGCCGTCCTGACTGACCACGGGGAAAGTGATAGGGTCGAAAGTCGTGTAGAGATTATTCCCGGCGGGCGGAGTATTGCTTCCATCCTTGCCGTCTTCCATCAGCCTGTACATACTGCTGTTCTGGGTGTAGATGGGTCTGGCCTTCTCTCCTTCGACGGATATGGTGAACTTCAGACGGATTGAATCTCCCGCTTTCAGGGAAGTCAGCATATCCCGGGCACTGGCCCCGCTCACCGCAAAACCTACTTCATTCGCTGAAGAAAGATAGGGTGCAGAAGAAAGGGGTGTGCCGGTACCGTTGTGCAGGGCCTTCACGACCGCTTCGGTCCAGCCGGTGTTAACCGTAACGGGACCATCCTTATATTGAGCGATTACATACAGCACGTTCGTTGCAAGCGGATTCGTGATGCTTTTCTTCGAAGCGTGCGGATACTGCTTGTAGCGGTTCGTGTACATATTCACTTCATATTCGGCGGATGCGTGGCGGAGGATAGTGTCGTTCACGGAACAGATAGTGTATTCCTTTCCTCCGGCTTCAAGCGTTGCGCTCAGCTTCTTCTTGCCGCAGGAGGCTGTCCCGTCGGCGTAAACAGTCAGAGCCCACGCGTGGTTGCCCAGCGCCGAGACGACGTGGGGGTTGTTGATATATACGGGCTCGCCTTCTTCCACGTGGAACCCTCTGGAAATGCCGTCATTGGAATCGAAGAATCCGGTATTGACGCCTGCGATGATCTTCTGACCCTCCGCGCGCCTGCGGGAACATACTTCAGACAAGGTCTCACGGAGATTCTTGCCGTTGTTGCTGTTCTTGTTGGCATTGGGGTTGGGTATCTGCTCGTTGGCATATGCCGTGGTCAGTTCAACATCGGGGTTCGCCAGGTCGATCTGCAGCACGTGCATATGGCGGGGCATTCCGGTGAAAGAGCAGTGGCTGTATTTCACGCCGGAGTGAAGTTGCTTCTCCTCCAGGACTTCCCAGTCGAAGTAGGTGTCCTGAGTCCAGTCAACCGTATTCTCCTCAAGTTTGTAGGCCTTGGCGGGATATACGGCCGTGGAATGGACGGAAGCCCGCCCGTTGACCGAGCCGTAACCGAAGTTTCCGGTGAAATTGTCGGCGGAGGAATTGTAGGCGCATCCCCAGGCGGGGCCGAAGTCTGCGGAAACGACACCGGCAATGGCTCCATTGTTGGTGCAATTCACGATCTTTCCTTCATTGTAGCCCACCATTCCGGCATTCCGGCATACAAACGATGCTGAAACGTCGCCATCGTTAACGCAGGACCTCTTCCTCGACTCGGCATCGCCGATGACTGTCGAGGCGTCCGTCCGCCCGCAGAGTCCGCCAAAGCACAGGGACGCTGAGCCGCGCTCTGCGCTCAAGGCGGCCTTATTGGTCACTCCAAGCAGAGTTACGCCAACCGCATTGCCAATGATACCGCCTATGGTTCCGGAAGCATTTCCGCTGAAGGAAACGCTGCTTCCTTCCGAACCGAAGACGAGGTTGGACACTCTCGCGTTCCTGGCATATCCGATGAATCCTGCATCGGGATACTTGTCGGTATCCACAGTCCAGTGCACATTACTGATAACGTGTCCCTTGCCGTCGAAGCTCTCGCGGAACGGGTTGTCCTTCGTCCCGACGGGGATCCATTCGCTGATGGAGGAAGCGTCAATGTCGTCCAAGAGCGTCACTGCACCATCTACCATATAGAGGCTGACGGGACCGCCACTGTTGACGGCGGAGGCAAAAGCCATAAGGTCCTTGGCACTTGAAATGCCCCTCACGGAAGGCTCTCCGCTCGCGGCCGCCTGGACCAGTTCCACATTCTGTTTCTTTCCGCTCAGGGTACTGACCTTGATGACGGCAGTACGCTGTTTGGTATCCGGATTCTCCGTCGCCGATACTTTCACGGTCACGGCCGTCTCGGACCCTTTCCCTTTGACCGTCAGTAGATTCGCCCAGGACTGGTCGACGGAGGCCATCCAGTCCTCGGTGCTTAGCACGCTGAAGGAGACCTGGCCGCCCAGGGCGTCCACGGCCAAAGCAGCGGGCGTCACTTCAAAGCGGTCGGCGGGATCCTTATCCTTGCCGCACGCCTCAGATAAAGACAGGGCGGCAAGAATAAGGAAAACCGATTCAAGTATCAGGCGAATACGTTTCACAGGCTATTCCTCCCAACCGGGGTTCTGGGTTAATTTACCATCGTAAGCCTGAATCTGTCCGAGAGGGACGGGATACAGATAATCACGGTCTTTCCACACATAGTCTTCAGCGGCGTCACGGGTTATGTATCCGTGGTCTCCGTCGGAGAGGGTGAGCGAATTTGCGCCCACCTGGATGCGGTTCGTAGCCGGGATGGTAGAACTGACGCCTGAGGGCAGCGTGCCTGAGTAAATCAGCAGGTCCTTCTTGCCGTCGTGGTCGGTATCGTATTCGCCGAGAGCCGGAATGTAGATGCCCTTGTAGCCGGGGGTGAGGGAAGCCGGATCCAGCGGAGACGCATTGGCAGACTTGTTGCCGGCCGCCGTAATGGGCCCGCCTTCTTTCCAGCGGATCATATCCCACTGGTGGAATCCTTCCGCGAAGAGTTCCACTACCCTTTCGCGGCGTACTTCCAGAATCGCGGCGACCTGGGCGCCCTTCGCATTGGGATAATACTCAGCCATCAGAGGATCGGGGGTTGACGGAAGAGTCATATTAGGCATACCTGCACGGTCGCGAAGCAGCTTGATGGACTTGTCTATCATCGACTGGTCCAGTTCGCCGAGTTCGGCGTAAGCCTCGGCATAGTTCAAGAGGACTTCCGCATAGCGGATGTATGCCCAGTCGGTCGTGCTGGTTGTGGCGTTCTCGTGGCTGCCGTCGGAGACTCCCTTGATTACCCGGTATCCGTTGAGCGTACGGGCGAAGTCGGTGGTTTCCACTGCGCCCTTCATTGCCGGATCAAGATAACCGAAGTGGCCGGGTGCGTGGAGGGTCTGCGCCATACGGGGATCCCTGCGCTGGAACTGCTCGTAGTACTGTTCCGTGGCCCATCCTTCCCTTTCCTGGATAGGTTTGCCGTCGGAGCAGAGATAATGGTTGACGAAACGGCGGGTGGCGCTGTAAGTTTCGTTCTTAAGGTCGAACTGAAGCCCGTGGCGGATGGCAAGCGTCACATCGTAGTGCTTCGCAAAGATGGCCTCGGGATTATTCTTCAGGTCTTCGAGCTGGAAGAAGTCGCGGTAGGCCTTCCAGTTGGGATTGGCGCTGGTGGTATACAGGCTGTACTTGCCGGACGACATCACGTTCTGGGCAGCCTCGGCGGCCTGGCGCAGGAACCATTCGGAACTCAGCGTCGTGACGGAGCCGTCGGCTTCCGTGTACTGCTCATCCGCAACGTTGTGATACTTGCGGAAAGTACCCTCGAACAGAGCCACGCGGGACTTGAATGCCATTGCGCCGTATTTGTTGATGCGGAAACATCCGTCGGGCCAGCTGTCGGGCAGTTTCTTTGCAGCGAGGTCGAGGTCTTCGATGACCTTCTTCATTACGTAGCCGCGTGAATCACGGGCCTGGAAGAGAGCCTCCTGTTCGGCAGAACCTACGACGTGGTCGTAATAGGGAACGTCGCCGTAGTACTGAACCATCTGATAATAGAAGAGTGCACGGAAGAAGTGCTCCACGCCTTCGTATTTGGTACGGACCTCGGCGTTCTTGCAGTTGACGCAATTCTCGAAGAACTGGTTGATGTGCCTCAGATAGCCCCAGTGGCTCTGGGTCCAGAGACCGGAAGTAGCATTAGTCCTGGTGCCCTTCTGTATAGCGCTTAGGCCGCGTCCGATAAAGTCGTCGCCCCTGACTTCCGCATAGGACGTAGCGTCGTCCAGCAGGGTTGTATACTCATAATTGCTCCACAGTTCGAGCTCTTTCTCGGAAGAGAAGAAACTCTCCGGAGAAAGGGAGGTCTCGGGGGTCTTTGTGAGGAAGTCCTCGCAGGCAGTCATTGTCAGCACGGCGGCTGATATCATCACTACTTTGAATATATTTTTCATATTTCGTTCCTCCTCTGTTTTAGAATGTAATGTCCACACCGAAGGTGATGGTCTTGGCATAAGGATACAGGCAATCGCCGTAAGCGGAGGTCGTTGCGACCTCGGGGTCCACGGTGTCACAGTATTTCTTCATAGGAGACCAGTAGAACAGGTTCTCTCCGCTGAAGTAGAGGCGGCACTTACGGATGGCGCCGGACTTGAACGGGAGGCTGTATCCCAAAGTCAGGTTCTTCAGGCGCAGGTAGGCCGCGTTTTGCAGATAACGGTCGTTGACGACGCTGTTCTTGACGAGCTGGGCGCGCTGACGGGGGAAGTAACCCGCCTGATTCTCTTCGGTCCAGCAGTTGTCCTGCAGGGAAGTAGGGATGAACGTAGCCCTTCTGTAGGAGTAAGGTCCCCAGAAATATACGCAGTTGGAATCGGGATACCAGTCGCACTTGCCAACTCCCTGGAAGAAGGCGCTGAAGTCGATGCCGTTCCAGGAGAGGTCTCCCTTGAAGGAATAACGGTAACGGGGCAGGCTGTTACCGATCACGCGGCGGTCGCCCGGATCGTCCAGAGTATTGGAGCCCGTGTTGATTGCGATCTTGCCGTCCTTCATATGCTTGTCGCCGTCGAGGTTCGCGAACTGCATATCACCGCTCATCACCCTGTTGTAGGGGGCCTTGCAGGCGAGTTCGGCCTTGTTGACGACACTCAGGTCGTATTGTTCAGCCCACTCTGCAGCAGCTTCGTCGGAATCGAACAGGCCGATTACGTGATAGCCCCAGATTTCGCCGAGGGTCTTGCCTACGTAATTGTCCGTGAGCAGGTTGGTCGGGTTGTTGAACTTGGTGATCTTGGTGATGTTGTCACCCAGGGAAGCGGACAGTCCGTAGTGGAGGGCCTTGCCGCCGACTTTCACGGCATCGTGCCAGCTCATCGTGATTTCGTAGCCCGTGGTGCGCAGGTCGGCCGCGTTCTCCTTGGGAGCGCTTTCGCCGTACACGTTGGGAAGGGTCATCGACTTGGTGAGCATATCCTTGGTGTCGCGGATGTATGCGTCGGCGGTGATGTTCAGGCGGTCCTTGAAGAAGCCGAGGTCGAGACCGGCGTTATAGGAGATGACGGTCTCCCACGTGAGGTTGCTGGAAACAGGGGAAGACATCGTGGCCCTCTGTGCAGCATCGGTTCCGTTGAAGGTGTACGTCAGCTTGCCGAGGGAGATGGTATCGAAATAGTAGTAATTGCTGACCTGCTGGTTGCCGAGGGTACCGTAGCTCAGACGGAGCTTGGCCTTGTTCCAGGTGTCGCTGATCGGAGCCCAGAAAGGTTCCTCGCTGATGCGCCAGCCTGCGGAAACGGAGGGGAAGAAACCCCAGCGGTGATTCTTCGGGAATCGTGAGGTACCATCATAACGTCCGGAGACCTCGAGGAGGTATCTCTCCGCGTAGTTATAGTTCATACGGCCGAAGAAGCCGAGGGTCCTGTAGGCGCTGTTGCTTTCGTTGAGGGTGGAAATCTCCGTTGCGGAGGCCAGGTTCAGATATGCAAGCGCATCGCTCAGCGAGCCCTTCTGGTGAACCGTCAGGTTGGAAGAGCGATAGTCGTCGAAGTTGGCGCCGATGGTGGCGGCGACATTGTGGTTGCCGAACTTTCCGTCGTATGCGAAGTAGCCGTTGGCCACGTGGCCGTCCTGATAATAGCGGACCTCGCGGTAGAAGTCATAAACGGAACCGTTGCTGAAGTAACCTCCACTCAGACCGTTGCCCACATACATACGCTTATTGGCGTTGTCGTAGCAGTTGGGGGTGGGAAGGCTGCGGTAGGCGTTCACGTTGCCGTTCCGGCGGTAGGTATAGTCAGCGACGAATTTAAGGCCTTTGGCGATGCTGAAGGTCAGGCGGTTGGTAAGGGTAAGGGCGTTCTTGATGCGGGCGTTCTTGTTGGCATCGTTCGTCCACACGCCGCCGCGGCCGCTGAAGAGAGGCGAGGTGGCTCCGTACATATAGCCCGGCTGGATGTTAACTGTTCCGTCGGGGTTGTAGGGAACGTAGAAAGGACCGACGTTCTGCGTAGTGTTATACAGGATACCGGCTTCGACCAGACCGGCCTGGCCGTCCTGCTCCCAGAATCCGCCGTATTCGTAATTCGACCTTTCGAAGGAGATATTGTTGGAATAGTGCAGCCAGGGAGTAATCTCCGCATTCAGTTTGGAGCGGAAGGAGAAGTTGTTGACGGTATCTTCCGCGCCCTGGTTGAACAAACCCTCGCGGTACAGGTAACGTCCGCTCACATAGTAGTTCATCTTCTTGGTGCCGCCCTTTACGGAGATGTTGTGCTCCGTCTCGGGACGGGTCCTCTTGAACAGCCAGCCGTACCAGTCGAAGTTGCCGAGGTACAGGTACGTGTAGGTGTTGGTCTGGTCGGGAAGCACCCACGGACGCTCGGGATTCTCGGTGACGTCGTTCCTGCGGTCGTACATCATCTGGATCTGCTCAGCCGAGTACGTCCAGGCGTCGTTGCCCTGCAGCACCTGGTTGAAGGCGTTCGTCATCGTGATGTAGTCGTACGCCGTGGTCATAAAGTTCGTCGAGGTGGTGTTGCTGGAGATGGAGTAGCGGCCGTTGTAGGTAATGGAGGCCTTCCCCTCCTCGCCGGAGCCGCTCTTGGTGTTCACCAGAATCACACCGGCAGAAGCCTTGGCGCCATAGATGGCACAGGCGGATGCATCCTTCAACACGGAAATGCTCTCGATGTCGTTAGGGTTCACCAGCGTGAGGCTGCCCTCCACGCCGTCCACCAGGACCAGCGGGCTGCCGGAGTTGAGAGACACCTTGCCGCGGACGGACATGCTGTACTCGGAGGCTTCGATGGAACCGTTGCCCGTCGTGAGGACGATGGACGGGTCGGCACCCTGGATGGCCAGGGCGGTGTTCGTAACCGGGCGCTGGTTCAGCGTGGCTCCGTCGATGACGGACACGGCTCCGGTCACGTTGACCTTCTTCTGAGTACCGTAACCCACGATGACGACTTCGTTAAGCAGGTTCATCGAAGCGCTGAACTCGACTCTGATAAAGCCCTCGTTGCCATTGACCATGATTTCCTGGTCGGTATATCCGATGTAGGAAACTACGAGGGTGGCAGGGAATTTTACATCCTTGAGCGCAAAACGTCCGTCAGCACCGGAGATAAAGCCAAGACTTGAGTTCTTGATGATGATACCGGCTCCCATAAGAGGCTCACCGTTCTCATCCACCACGATACCGGTAAGCTGGGCGGGTTTTGCTTTGGGTTCGCCTTTGCTCACGGAAATGCTCTTTCCGTCAATTATGTACGTGACCTGCTGGCCGGCGAAAATCTGGTCCAGCACGTCCGAGATAGATGCTCCGGCAGCGTTGACGCTGATTACCTTGTTGAGATCCACGTCGCCTGAATTAACGGATACCGAGTACCCGTGGGCGCGGTTCAGCGCGGTAATCGCATCGCTAACCTTCACATTTTTCAAAGACAGGTTGACCTGAGCGTTCGCGCCGATGCAAAGCATCAAAGCCACGAATGTCAGAAGCAGCGGTTTGAAAAAGTTTTTTGTGGTTAACATAGAATTAGGTGGTTATTTGGATTGTAGATAAATAGTCTTTCCGGTTCGGCGTACGCTCATCTTGCCGTCCGAACTCATCACGGCCAGGATCTGGTCCAGCGTTTCATTGTTGGTGAAAATGGAGAAATAGCGGCTGGATGCCAGGTCCTCGTCCAGGACAACAATTTCGCAGTTGAAACGGCGGGAAAGGTCGAGCGCAATGTCCGACATCTCCATATCGTAGAAGTGCAAGGAATTGTCCTCGTAAAATGCCTTATAGCCGAAAGGTGTGAACCTGGTGACGTCGAGTTTGTCGTTTTCGCGGTTGTACAGCATCCTGTCTCCCGGCTTCAGGCGGACCAGCCTTGTCTCGTTATGTCCTGAAATATTGGCTTCCACGCTGCCATCCACCAGCAGCAGTTCTGACGTACGCTCCTGGGCGAAGTTCTTGAAGTTGAACGAGGTGCCGAGCACCTTGATGTCGATGCCCTGGGACTTGATGACGAACGGGTGCTCGGGATCCTTGGCCACGTCCAGATATGCTTCTCCGTCCATAAAGACAGTGCGGTTGTCGCCGGAGAATGTGGCGGGATAGGTAAGGCGGCTGCCGGAGTTCAGGTGGAGCGTCGTGCCGTCGGCGAGCGTTACCGTCTGCTTTTCGCCGAACGGTACGCTGACCTCCACCCATTCGATGGCGGCTATGCGCTCCTCGCCAGTATTCACGCCGGCCTTGTAGGTGAGGGGTATGGCTACCAACAAGGCTGCCACGGCGGCGAAGGTCAGGATAAAAGGATGGGCTCTCCTGATAAAGGAGTTACGCGGGGTTTGCTGTTCCGATGTGTTCAGACACTCTTCGAATAGGACCCGGAGGGAATCGTCGAGTTCCTGCGACCCTTCATTGGCGCAGATGAATTTCTGCACGTCTTCCTCTTCACGGATGGAGAGGCGGTCAGTAAAATATTTTTGTAATTTGTTCTTCACATATATATGAACGCGCGTAGAACGTAAAATGCGTAACGGGGTCTGAAAATTAATTCAGATAAAGAGAGACGTCCTTCTTTGCAAGTTCAAGGTGCTTTTGGACGGTACGCACAGATATGCCCATACGGGCGGCTATGTCCTCATCGGACAGGCCATTCAACTTGCTCATCCTGAACACTTCCGCTCTTTTCTCGGGCATTTTCGCCAGGACGGAGTTGAGCACGGGCATCATCGCCTCGGGCTGGATGCCGTCCGACACCCTTTCCGGCAGGACAGTCACCCTGTCGACCTGGCTTTCCCACTTGGAGCGCAACGTGCTCACCACTTCATTGCGGGCGCAGACGAACAGCCAGTTCCTGAAAGCGGTTACGCTCTCAAAGGACGGATTGGACGACATCAACCTCAGGAAAATGTTCTGCACGATGTCCTCCGCCTTCGCCTTGTCCTTGATAAGACCGGTCACGAAACGCTTCACACCGGGAGCATAGCGCTTGTAGAGTTCCGCTAAAGCCCCCATATCTCCCCCGGCCATCGCCAGGATCAGTTTTGAATCGTGCTTCATCGTTCAGTTGTGGTCAGTCTCTCGCAAATATAATCATTTTACGCCAAAAAACTTCCTCCTTCATCCTTATCTCCGCGAATGCCCTCCTCCCGTTATCTGCAACCAATTAATTATCAGTCTATTCTGTATCTCCTATGCGCATTTTTACGCACAGGAGAAATAGTTCTTGCTGTACCCCAGCAACTTACGAAAAACGGCTCATCTGGAAGCCGCCATCCGCTTCGCAGAAACGAACGTGGGCCGTTGTTCATCCGTTTCGATAGCGCCGAAAGGCCGAATTTCTCTGAATCAGGGAATAATATGACGATTACTATTAACATCGGTGATGACGGAAAGAGGCAGAAAGAAGCAATGCAGCACACAACGTCGAATGGAGGTTGCTTAGGATTATTTCTTTTTATACTTGGTCTTTCTACGTTGATGTCATTTATTATTTTGTGAAGTCCGCGTCTACTCTATATTTCTTCCTGCCATAGTGTTTAGACTCCGAGAAAAGCCCCGCCCCGCTGGGCTAGTCTCGTCCGCCCACTACCTCCTGACGACAACTCCTATACGATACGACCAATCAATTCCTCAGGAGTTAACTCTTCCATCAAAGAAAACGCAAACCATTTTTTACCCAGATCCTTGAGCGAGGCACCTATGTGATACACTTTATCATCAACGATAAGGAAACGGTCGTGCGCCTTGGTGAATACCTTTACCGGAATGGCTGGGTACTGAGCATCATGTTTAGCAAGGTCTAATTGGAACTGGTTGGTAATCTTCTGAGTATATATTGATGCTTCAACTCCAGATTCCCGCTTGTCAAGCATAGTAAGTACGGTTTCGTCTACATAGCTGTCAATCAAGACTATGCGCTTTATAGCCGCTTTAATTAGAGAGTTAACAAATCTGTATGAATCATAGATTTGACCGTCATAGAAGATGCCCTGTTTTGGTTCCAAAGATTTTTCCTCGAGCTTGGAATAGATATCTTCAAACTTGTGGTCTGACTCCAGAAGTTTATATTCAATCCTGTCCAGCCGCTGAAACAATTGAGCGTTGGAAGCCATAAAACGGCGCATAACGACAAAAGCCTCCATTATTTTCACGCTGATTTCAACTGCTTTTGGCGTACGAAGTACGGCTGATAACATTGCCACCCCTTGCTCCGTAAAAACATACGGAAGTGAGGTTGAATATTTTAGGGTCTCGAACCGGTTGCAATTTGCAACCAGTTCATCTTTCTCCTCAACAGTTAATTGGAATCTGAATGATGTAGGAAAACGTTTGGCGTTTCGGTTTGCCTGCTGATTAAGTCGCTTTGTCTCAATACCATACAGCTCCGCCAGATCTCGATCAACAATAACCTGTATACCACGTATGGTGAATATCTTATCGTCTACTGAGATCTGAGGCAGGTTATCGCAATCTGCTATTACGTTTGAGGTCTTCGCCACAATTATTTCCTTCTTTGCCATAGGCTCAAACATTTTTGCTAAGATAACGAATCTTGCCAAAAACCAACAATAAATCGTAGAATCTTATCATAACTCCTCTGCAGAGTATGCACTATGCCATTTCTGTGCAGCAAACTGCCGACTCGCGGGATTCTGGAAGGGGCCGAGTCCGCAGTTTCCGCTCTGTGCGGCCGATTCTGCTGACTCACTAGCTACATACCTCCCGCGAAACGGATGTGGGCCGTTGTTCATCCGTTTCGATAGCGCCAAAAGGCCGAAAAAGGCTACCGGCGGGCGGAGCGGTAGACGGTGAGGATTTTGGCGGCGTAGTGTTCGGTGGAGTAGAGGGAGAGGGCGCGGGACTGGGCGAGACGGAGTTGCTCCAGCGGGAGGGACTCTACGGCGGCGCGGAGGAGGGCGGCGGCGTGGGGGACGGAGTCGTACAGCGAGCCCAGGGCGCCGGCAGCGAGGACGTCGCGGGAGCCGCCGGAGTTGCCGGAGTTGCCAGAGAGGACATCGCTGGAACCTCCGGAGTTGCCGGAGAGGACGTCGCGGGAACCTCCGGAGTTGCCGGCGACGACGGGGCAGCCGGCGAACATTGCCTCAACTGCCACGCGCCCCATTCCTTCGTTCTCCGTGCACACGAGAGCGGCGGCGGACTCACGGAGGAGCGGCATCACGTCATCCACAAAAGGTATGAACTCCACCCGGCCGGCCAGCCCGAGGGACGAGGCCAGGTCTGTCAGATCCTGCCTCATTTTGATGGTCACGTTGCCGACGAACAGCAGGCGGCAGTCGGTGAGACCGCTGGCGGCGAATATCTGCAGAGCCTCCTGAGGACGCTTGAGCTGCGAAATCGAGCCCGCGATAAACAACACCTGCCGCTTACGCTCCACCAGCACCGGCAGGGCCGCCGACGCACTGCACACGGCGTCGGGAATGCAGCAGGCGTTGCGATGCCTCTCCAGCCCCCAATGCTCAAACAGCCCCGGGGTAATGGCCACGACGGCGTCGCTCCTGAAGAGTTTGCGTTTCCAGGAGGTCCAGGAGGGGAAAGGACGCCCGTGCAGGCCGGTGTCGTAGTATTCCCTGATGTGCCAGACGTGGGGGACGCCCATCCGGCGAGCAAGCATCAATCCTATATCTACCGTGCTGGAATTGGAATGGACCAGATCGACCTTGCCAACGACGCGCATTACCCGGTACACGCATATGCGCTGCTTGAAGAAGCGCATCACCGCGTGCGGGAGAAACCGCACCACCCGGATGAACCCGGCAGGGCTGAAGGAACTGCGGTAGAACGGCACCACGAGACAATTGTACCCCTTCTCCCGGAAGAAGGACGTCACGACACCGTCGGACATAAAGAGCAACACCGGGTCTATGCTTCCGTCCAGCGCCTGAAGCATATTCAGGAGCGAAAGCGACGAACCTCCGAGATGGCGGTCTTCGTTGCACACATACAGTACCCGGGTCCTGCTCACGATGATTGGATATATCGCAAAGATACCAATTATTCATTAACTTTGCACGACAGATGTCCGATACCTTAACTAACGACAAGCGCATAGCCAGGAACACTATGATGCTGTATATAAGGATGATTGCGTCGATGCTCGTGTCCTTGTATACATCCAGGATCGTGCTCCGGGTGCTGGGAGCCACCGACTTCGGCATATTCGGGGTCGTGGGCGGCGTGGTCGCAATGTTCGGCTTCCTCAACACCTCCATGGCAGGCGCCACCTCCCGCTTCCTCGCCTTCGAGCTCGGGCGCGGCGACCGCGACCGGCTCTCGCGCACCTTCTGCATGGCGTTCTACGAGCATCTGGCCATAGCCGTACTCGTGATGATAATATGCGAGACCTTCGGCATATGGTTCCTCAACAACAAACTGGTAATCCCGCCTGAACGCCTCCCCGCCGCCAACTGGGTGCTGCAGCTGAGCATACTCTCGATGATGGTCAGCGTCACCCAGGTGCCATACAACTCCTCCATCATCGCCCACGAGAAGATGGATGTGTATGCCTACGTGGAACTGGCCAACGTGTTCCTGCGCCTGCTGATAGTGTTCCTGCTGAAGTTCATACTGTTCGACAAACTCATACTGTATGCCGTGCTGACTCTGTGCGTCTCGATAGTGATTGCTTTCACTTACCGCTTCTATTGCGCGAGGAACTTCGAAGAATGCCGGGTGCGCATAATGTGGGACGCGCCGCTGCTCAAGTCGATGCTGTCCTTCTCCGGATGGGACTTGTACGGCAATATGAGCGTGATGGCCAGGACGCAGGGCGTGAATATGCTGATCAACGTGTTCTTCGGACCCGTAGCCAACGCCGCGTCGTCCATCGTCACGAGCGTGCAGGGAGCCGTAATGGGCTTCGCCAACAACGTGCTTACGGCCGTAAAGCCCCAGATAATAAAGTATTACGCCCGGGAAGAAACGGACAATATGCTCCGCCTCGTGAGCAACACGGTAAGGCTGAATTCCCTTATCCTGATGCTCATCAACGTGCCCCTTATCGTCGAACTGGCATACGTGATAAGGATTTGGCTGGGAGAGATTCCCGCTTATGTTCTCGAGTTCTGCGTATTCACGCTGCTGTTCAACCAGTTCTCGAACATTGCGTCCATCCTCGTGACGGGTATACACGCCACCGGGAAGATTATACGGCCCAGCCTGATAAACGGCACTCTCTACCTGATGGTGATTCCTTTTACCTGGCTGGCGTTCCGGAACGGATCTGCCGCTTGGGCGCCCTATATGTTCAATATGACGGCAGCCATTCTTGGCATGATGTCCAACGCGTACACCCTGCACCTGTATATTCCGGATTTCTCCGTGTGGCGCTTCGTGTACCGCGACCTGCTGCCCTGCATCCTGGCGTTCCTGGCGGCATACATCGTCTGTATACTGCTGCATAGCGTGATGGCGGAGGGGCTCGCACGCCTGATTATTATTATCTTTGTATCCTCGGCGATACTGCTCGGCATAGGGTATTTCGTGTTGATCCCCAAGCAGCTCAGCCGGACGATAATCACCAAAATCAGCGGCCTGTTCCATGCATAAGCGCCTTGTAAGCATACTCACGCCGATGTACAACACTGCCAAGTATGTACATCGCCTGCTGGATTCAGTCCTGAGCCAGGATTATCCGGCGATTGAGATGATAGTCGTGGACGACGGCTCCACGGACGGTTCTGCTGATGTTGTGAATTCCTACGCGGAGCGGTTTGCGGCCAAGGGATACACCCTGCGTTGCGTGCGGCAGGAGAATTCCGGCCAGTCGGTGGCCGTTAAGAACGGCCTTCCGCTGGTGACGGGCGAATATCTCACCTGGCCCGACAGCGACGACTTCTACAGCACCCCTGATGCGATTTCGAAGATGGTGAGCGTGCTCGAAGCATCAGCAGAAGAATTCCAGATGGTGCGGACACAGGTGAGGCACGTGAAGGACGGCACAATGCGCCAGATGCGTATCGACGGACTTGACGCGACCCCCGAGGAACCCCGCTCCCTGTTCGAAGACTGTCTCTTCGGGCGCAACGGTTTCTGGTACTGTGCCGGCTCGTATATGGTTCGCACAGAGGTGCTTAAGGAACTGACCGATTTCGATGTCTACACCGAGAAGCACGCCGGGCAGAACTGGCAGCTGACGGTCCCGGTGCTTCACAAGTACCGCTGCAAGACCATAATGGAGCCTCTCTACACAGTGGTGGAGCGCGCCGCTTCCCACAGCCGCGGGCAGTACGGCGGCTACGAGACCTCGATGGTGAAGAACAAGGCCTTCGTGAACACCCAGATAGAGACCCTCAAGCGGCTGAAGGGCTTCCCGGAAGAGCTGATTCCGGAATACAAGCAGCAAATCCTGCTGTACAACGACAGGCACCTGTTCCGCACGGCCCTGAAGGAAAACAACCGCAAGGCAGCCCTGGAGAAACTCCCGCCTGGAAGCGGCCTCATCGGGCTGATACTCAAAATCAAAGGCGGCACCTATCTGATCAACGCATACAAGAAGGTGCATCACGCCCTGCATTTACTCAAAAAGCGTCTGAAATGGTAACGGATAAGAAACGCGAAGAGTGTTGCGGCTGCGGCGCCTGCGCTGCCGCCTGTCCGCACGGCGCCATACGTATGGAAGCCGACGGCCTGGGGTTCCGTTATCCGCTAATCGATAACGACTTATGCACGCGCTGCGGGCTCTGCGACGAGATCTGCGCCTTCCGCCCCGTAGAAAGGACCTCCGAGCCAAAGGCAGAAGCCGTACGCTTCCCGGAGCACCTGCCGGCCAGCCAGAGCGGCGGCGCAGGGTATGCCCTTATGCGCCAGGCCATTGGCGAAGGACGCATAGTTTATGGCGCCGCAATGACCGACGGCTTCCGCGTCCGCCATCTCAGGGCCGAAACCCTGGAGGAGCTGGAGCCGATGCGCCTCACCAAATATGTCCAAAGCGATATGGACGGCATTCCGGAGCAAGTGCTACAAGACCTCAAGGAAGGCCGTAAGGTGCTGTTCACCGGAACGCCCTGCCAGTGCGCCGGAATAGGCTCACTGTGCTCCCAATACTCAGACAGGCTCCTGCTGGTCGATATTGTCTGCCACGGAGTCCCCTCTCCGGAAGTATGGAAGGGCTTCCTCTCCTGGAACGAAGCCAGGCAGGGCAGCAGGATACGAAAGGCCGTTTTCCGCGACCCGTCGATAGGCTGGCACGAAGCCCGCACGCTCCTGGTGTTCGACTCCGGCGAACGCATCCACACCGACGGTTTCTACTACATCTATATGAAGGAACTGATGAGCAGGCCCTCCTGCGGCGGCTGCCCGTTCGCCTGCACCAGAAGGCCCTCCGACATCACCATAGGAGACTCCTGGGGCATAGAGAAGGCCGTGCCTGGCTTTGCCGATGACAACCGGGGCTGCTCGCTGGTGCTGCTGAACACCCCGCAGGGGCGCGAGTATTTCGACTCAGTAAGCGACGCCTGCGCCCGTCAAGAGGTGGACCTGAACGGATTCCTCCAGCTCAACCTGGTATCGCCTTCGAAGCCCTCCAGACGCGCAAAACGCTTCGAGAAAGACTTTATACGTAAAGGCTTCCCCTACGTACAGGCACGCTACGGATACGGCTCCCCGGCCCACCGGCTGGAAGAGTACCGCAAAAAGATAAAACGCCACCTGCATATATGAGAATAGGCATCCTCACCTACCATTACGCGCCCAACTATGGCGCAGTGCTGCAGACCTACGCGAGCGTCCGCCTGCTGCAGGCGCTGGGGCACGAAGTACATGTGGTGGATTACCGCAATGCAGCCGTGGCCAGGCGCTCCGGGCCGTTTTTCCTGGACCACGAAAGACTCCGCAAAGAAGGCCTGAAATACCTTCTCAAATATCCCGCGGCGGCATTCATCAAACTGCAGAGGTCGCTGGCGTTCAAGCGTTTTGTCCGCAACCGGCTGCCTCTTTGCACTTACGCGGAGGCTTCGGGCCTCGATTTGCTGCTGGCCGGAAGCGACCAGATATGGAATAAGAAGATTACCGGAGGGCGTGATGCCGTTTATTACGGAGAATCCTTTCCAGGCGTGCACAAAGCCGCCTGGGCAGCCAGCGCTGGCAAAACCCTGCCGGACAAGGAAGATATAGAGCTCATACTCAAGAACTTCCGCGCCATCAGCGTGCGCGAGCAGAGCATTGCCGACCTGCTACCTGGAAGCACCATACTGCCGGATCCCACCCTGATGCTGGGTGCGGAAGAATGGAAGGCGCTCGCACATCCGATAAAAGGACGCTACCTCCTTGCATACCCTATGCTGTATGAGGAAGAAGTGATGACGGAGGCCCGCAGGAAGGCCAAAGAACTGGGTCTGGAGCTCAAGGTGCTGCTGCCGCAGGTTAAGCTGGGCGCCGCCGGCATCCAGACAGCATCGCCGGAAGAATTCCTCTCCCTGATTAATTCTGCGGAATATGTGGTAACCTCATCCTTCCACGGAGCCGCCTTCTCGCTGCTCTTCGAGCGCCCGCACACCTTCGTGCACCACGAAGACCCCCGCTTCGACAACCTGCTCTGCGGCGACGCGCAGGAGCTGCAGCAAACAATCCGGCAATTTTTATATCTTTGCTCCGAAGTATGAAAAATATAGCGATAATAGTAGCGATGCAGAAGGAGTACGACCTGGCACAGAAGGCGATAGCCGGAATGCCGGGCATCTCCTTAAGTATATGCGGTATGGGCAAGGTCAACGCCGCCGTGGGCGCCACGTCCGTGATAGAAAGGAACCGCCCCGAGGCCATCATCTCCACCGGAGTGGCCGGAGCGCTCGACGACAGCCTCAAGCCAATGGACGTCATAGTTGCCAGGCAGGTTGCTTACCACGACGTATGGTGCGGCCCCGGCTGCGAGCCCGGAATGGTTCAGGGTCTCCCGCAGTACTTCGAGGCCGATAAGGACTTGTATGCCAAGGCGATGGCGATGTCCGTCGAGGGTCTGACCATCAAGGGAGGCCTACAGATAAGCGGCGACCGCTTCATCACCGGCGACGACGTGCCCGCTCTGCGCACAATGTACCCGCAAGCACTCTCCGTGGATATGGAATCCGGAGCCCTCGCCCAGACCTGCTACCGCTACGGAATCCCCTTCATCAGCTTCCGCATCATTTCCGACAGCGCTGACGGCGACGCCTACGACGACTTCTGGGACCAGGTGCCCGGAAACTCCTTCCGCGTACTCAAGACCTACCTGGACAGTCTGCTGTAAGGAATCAGAAGGCCCACCCAAGGTTGATGCCGAGGGAGGTGAAATTGCCGTTTACGATGGTTGACAGGCCCGTGTCGGACAGGCTTGGCGAGAAGGAGAACTGCGCCGACGCCCTGAAGTTGTTGCCGAGCTGCAGGCCTATGCGCGGGCTGAGGTCGCACGAAAGGAGCGAAGCAAAGGGGTCTTCGAGATTCAGTTTGTACCGGCCTAACCCGGGCCCGGCGAGCACACTCACGAATGGCTTGACCTTGTGGCGAGCGAACAGTTTGAATTCCACCAGCACCTTGAGGCCGCCCTGGTAATAACGCAGGTTGTTGTAGATGCCGTACAGTTCCTGTATGTTCCTGATGAGGTCGCCGGAACTCAGTTTCACGTCCATCTGCGTGCCGACGGCGAGCCAGTTGGTTATGCCCCAGCGGTACTCGGCATACATGGAAAGGGCGGAGGAGTCGGCAAACAGGCTGTCGCCGGACAGTAAGGACGGATTGATACGCACCCCGCCGACGCCCAACTCGAAAGTGTGGCACATAGCGCCCTGCGCGCGTGCGCCGGAAGCGCAGCAGAGCAGGATGGCGGTCAGGAGTATCAGTCGTTTCATCGTTCCAAGGTGTAGCAGGCACAAAGATAATGATTATATTTGCAATACCTATGACTCGAAAAGACCGTTATGCAGGAGTGGTAGGCTGGTTCAGGGCCAACGTGCCCGTGGCCCAGAGCGAACTGGTTTTCGCGGACCCCTACCAGTTGATCGTATCCGTCGTCCTGTCTGCCCAGTGCACGGACAAGCGGGTGAACATGGTGACTCCGGAACTCTTCCGGCGTTACCCGGGGCCCGCTGCGCTCGGAGCAGCGCCGGTGGAAGACATCTTCGAACTGATACGCAGCGTCTCCTACCCCAACAACAAGGCCCGCCACCTGCAGGCCCTCGGGCGCAAGCTGTGCGAGGACTTCGGCGGCGAGGTGCCAGGCACGGTAGAGGAGCTGATGACTCTCCCTGGAGTAGGCCGCAAGACCGCCAACGTGGTGGCCTCAATCGTGTACGACGAGCCAGTGATTGCGGTTGATACGCACGTTTTCCGTGTGAGCCATCGCCTTGGGCTTTCGCGCGGCAAGACCCCGTACGATGTAGAAAAAGACCTGGAGAAGAATATCCTGCCAGAGCACCGGCCTGTAGCCCATCACTGGCTGATACTCCACGGACGCTATACCTGCACGGCCCGCTCGCCAAAGTGCGCGGAGTGCGGCCTCAAGCAATGGTGCCAACATTTTGAACGCAATGCCAAGAGTAAAGAACCTCATAGCGGCCCTGCCGGAGCCTGAGACCATAGACATCGACACCCTGAGGGCCGCCATTGCCGACGGCTCCGTGGAGCTTGTGTGCGTGCTGGGGCCCACCGCATCGGGCAAGACGCGCTACGCCGTGCAGCTTGCCCGCTCGCTCGGCACCGGCGCGGAAATCATATCCGCCGACTCCCGCCAGGTGTACCGCCGCATGGACATCGGCACCGGCAAAGACCTCGCGGAGTACGGCGAAGTGCCGTATCATCTCATCGACATCGCCGAACCTGGCACCCAGTACAACGTTTACCGCTTCCAGCAAGACTTCAGCAGGGCGTTCGACGATATCCGCTCGCGCGGCGGCATCCCAATACTCTGCGGCGGCACGGGACTGTATATCAGCGCCGTCACGGGAGGGTATGATTTTAAAGAGAAAAAGCCTCTTAGCGCAGAACCGTCGGCCCCCGTCTCTGCCCCACGGACGTTCTTCATCGGCACCCTGGTAAGCCGGGAGACGCGCAACGCCCGCATCGACGCGCGCCTTGACGCACGCCTGAAGGAGGGAATGACGGACGAGATCCAGGCCCTGCTGGATGAGGGCGTTCCGGCCGAGGTGCTTATCAGCTACGGTCTTGAGTATAAATTCGTTACGCTATACCTCACTGGGCAAATCAGCTACGATGAGATGCGCGAACACCTGGCCATAGCCATCCACCGGTTCGCCAAGCGCCAGATGACCTGGTTCCGGGGGATGGAGCGCTCCGGGGTGCGTATTCACTGGGTAGAGGTGCGATAATACAGAAGGAAATCACGGACCTTGTCGCCGAAGGCGATGGGGTCGTTGCGGTCGTGCAGTGCCACGAGCGCGGCGTTGCGCTCCCGGTTCCCCATAAAGGTCTGGTCCAGGGCGATCCCTCCGCCGAGAATGGCAGTGACCCAGTAGCCGGAGACCATATTGGCCACGGTGAAGCCAAGGGAGGCAAGATTCAGGGCTCCCGAGAGCAGGCCCTCGCCTGTTCTTCCGTTGTAGAAATGCCCGAGCGGCGGGAAGAAAGAGAGAACGGCGGCAGTAACCTGATTCCTCGGCTGGGGCGCGGCGGCATACAGGGCCAGCAACTCCTGAAGTCGCGGGCTGGGACCGTTCCAACTGATGTATCGGGCGGCGTAAATCTCCGATTCGTTATAACGGCCAGCGTAGGCGAGCACAAGGGCGTGCAGCAGGAGAGCGTCCTCAGTAGAGTCGCCCACCTCCTCTACCATCGAGGCCGCCTGGGCGAAATCGCCATCCAGGAACCAGCACAATTCCCTCTGGTACAGCACGTCTGCGCGTTCTTCGTCGGTCATTGCGAACAGGCGCAGGCGAGCGAGCGTCTCCGAGGCCTCGCGATAGCGGCCGGCCTGCTTGTAGCAGTCGGCCTTGGCCCTCAGGGCCGCGTTCGTCTCCGCAAGCCCCGCCCCTTCGAATACGATGCGTTCGTACCCGACTGCGAGCGAATCCGCATTCTGCGCCCTACTTGAAAACAGTACGCAGAGGAATATGCACGCTGTACAGAAGAGTCGTTTCCTGAGCATCGTATAATTGTGAATTGTAAATGCTTACGGACATATAGGCACCGTAGATATTGCCTATGTAGAGTATTCCGGTAAGGACGGCCGGCACTATGGTCTTCCAGTCGCCGGGGCCGTCTTTTATCCAGTGCTCGGCAGTTATCGCCCCCATTGCGCCGGTGACCAGGAATGTGGAAATCCCCTCTCCGAGCTGCCCGGCATATATTTTCCCGAGGCCCGGCACGAGGGCCGATGCGCCCGCCGCCAGCCAAGGGCTCTTCTTCGGGGTTTCGTACCTCACGTGGAAGATCTCGTCCATATCGCGCTCCGCCGTCTCAAGGGCGTAATCGCTGTAGCTGAATGCACCGGCGGCTGCCTTGAAGGCCTCGGGGTCGTCGCGCAGGAGGGCCAGGCCCGCGAGCTGCACGCCCTTGAGTTCTGCGTACGGCCCGCTGTAGTCCTGCAGCCGGCTGGTGGCGCTGTCGTAATCGCCCAAATGGGCGGAAACGGCGTTGGAATAGAAGAACGCCTTGTCGTAGAAGGGTGATTCCTGCGGCACCGCGCCGAGATAAGAGTTCGCGGCCTCGAGTTCCTTCAGCTGATAGAGCGTCCAGCCCCGCAGGAACGTAAGGGTGTCGGAAGGCTGGAACTGCGAGCCGAACAGCAGCTCCCGCGCATCCTTCTTCAGATCGTTCTCTATGAGATACTGCACGAAGTCCGCATCCACCGGCCGGCATCCGGCGTCGTCACCGCAACGCGAAACGGATACAGCAGCCTTCCCATCCGTTTCGCCGCCGCCGACCGAATGCGCCCTGGAACGCGCGGCATACGCCTCCGGCCCTTCGTGGATCTTCCCGTCGGAAGGGTCGGCCAGAGCGCGCACCGTCCCCAGGCGGGTGTCGCGCAGGATGCGGTCCGAGGTGGCGAAGAACGCTGGAATCAAGCCGAGCTCGCGAACTGCCGGCCGGAAGAACATATAGTTCGCCGGCTCATAGCGGTCCGTCCCGGTCAACTGGCGGCGTACGCCCCAGAGCGTCTTCTCTGCGGCGTTGGCCCCAGCCGGGGGCGTCTCAATAATCTGCTTCGAGGAAAAATCGGCCCGGCGCAGCAGCTCGCGGTCGGAAGTCTGCGCAAGCGCAGGCACTGCAGCCGCAAGGAGCAACAAGACCAGAGCCGCCCGCCGTGTCATTTTGCGGGAGCCTCCAGCTTGGCAGGCTTAGCGTCTGCCGGAATCTGGAAATCGAAATTGGGGTCGTCAACGTCAACCCTCACGGAAGAATAGATGGTGCGCACTACGGACGAATCGCGGTCCTTGCCGTAATTGATGTCGGTGATGCGCTGCGGCAGGATAAAGCGCCCGTAGGTCTTGTAGTCCGACAGGTACTTCTTGCCGAGCAGGCGCCCCTCGGGCGAGGTATAAGCGCAATAGATGGGAAGGTAGTCCTCATAGACTATCTCTACCTGGGGCAGATTAACGTCGGAGGGTTTGAAGGTTTTCTTTATGTAACCGTCTTCCCGGCCGGTCGCAGAAGACTTGTAGCCGAAGTACCCGAGCCCGAGGTCGTCTATGTGGCCGGTCATAAAGATGTAGAGCAGCTCCGTGTAGGAACTCATAGCCTCATCCCTTTCCGACATCACCTCGCGGGTCTCAGGATTATATATTTTCAGTTCCCCCTTGGTATTGGAGACCGCATAGTAGGTCATCGGGGTCCTGAATAAAGTCACCAAGCGTCCATTGTTGGTACAATAGACGCTCTTGGTGACCGTTGTCCGTTTTCCGCCGATGACTGTCTTGACCTCAACGTCGGCCGACACCCTGCGTTGTGCGCCAGCGGGCGCAGCCGTTGCGGCCAGCAGCAGGAACGGAATGATTAATTGCTTCAGTTTCAAGGCTTACGCCCACATAAAGATTTTGTGGTTGTTGACGTAACGGCTGATGTCGTTATCAATAACACCGATAATCAACATAATGAGGTCGACGGTAGGCACGATGCCGAAGATTCCGGCCGCAGTGAAGGTGTAGAAGGCCCACATCCAGGGAGCGGTGCCCATATAGTGACGGTGAATGCCGAATCCTCCGAGGAAGACATTGAGGATGAGTGCGGTAACAGGGCTGACCTGCTTCTGCTCGAAGGCGGGAAGGTTGGCGGCTGCAGGAGCGGCAACGTCGAGGGTCACGACTTCGGTTGCATTCTCGATAATGCTGTCGATGGCATTGTCGTCAACTTTGTAATTGGCTGCACTGGCGGAGATTGCAACGGCCAGCACTGCGATGACGGAGATGATAAATTTTTTCATATTGATAAGGTTTATAAAAAGTTGCTGCCTACAAAAATAAAAAAAATATTTCTTTATATTTGTACATTGACTGCTTATTGGATAATAATTCTTAAACGATACACTTATGTTTCCAATTCGTAAAAGCCTCCTGCTTCCGGCTCTGATTGTCTCTGCCGGACTACTTATGGCAACTTCCTGCCAGGTAGATCAGGATTACGACATCGACCCGTCGAACATCGACCTTTCGGTCTCCGTGCTTGAAGATGGCGTCACCATCCCTCTCGGCAGTACCGAAAAGATCAGCCTCGGGAGCCTCATCAACGCCGCAGGCGAAGGCATCAACGATTACATCAGCACCGGCAAGGACGGAGAACTCATCCTCACCTACAACGGCAGCACATCCCTCAACCAGCAGCTTGCAGACCTCAAGCTCTCCGAGATGGCGGTGATGGACGGCGTGTCGTTCGATGAGGAGTTCGCCTACAAGCTCGATTTCGATGCTTCCAAGTTTGTCATCAACAAGCAGGTATTCGACCTCAAGTACCAGTTCGAAGGCTTTGATCTGGTGAACGTCCCTACCGGCAGCGGCGGGGCCATCGCAGACGGCCTCAGCTACAATGCAGACCTTGTGCAGTTCAAGAACCTGATAGAGGGCAATGCAGACCTCGACCTCGGCAATGCCATCGGCAGCGTCGGCTATGAAACCGAAGTGCTCGACGTCACCACCATCAAGGAGCAGGCCGCCTTGTCGCCGTTTGAGAACATCACCGTCACCTCCGAGATGGTCCCCGACGCCATCATACCCAAGAGCAATGTAACCATCGAAGTCAATTCCATCGATCTGGACGAAAGGGTCACCGGCCTCTCGAACATAAAGATCAGCCCCAATGCCAAAATGGTAGTTGCGCTCAAGATGAAGAACGTCTGCTTTACGGAGGGAAACGTTATTCCCGATGTCACGATGGACTTCAGCAAGATCCTGAACGTCAAGGGAGGCAGCACTATCAACCTGTCCGACCTGGTGCTTACCAACGGAAACGGCTGGGCGGCCCAGAAGACCCTGAGCGTTGAGGGCCTGGCGAAGACAGACTACGACGGCGACTTCTCCTTCTCCGAAGACGTAACCGTGGAGGGCAAGGTGTCCGTACAGAACGCAATGACCACCAAGACGCTGGTTGCTGCAGCTACTGGCAATCTTGAACTGGCCATCGAGGTGAGCTTCACCGATCTCACGGTAGCGTCGGCCGACATCGCACTTGCGCTGGACGCAATTGAACTCTCCGACGAAGTCAGCTTCGGCGAGTTCAGCGAAGTGAACCTTCCCGATATGATCGATGACGTCAAGGCCATCTACCTCGACGAGAGCAAGCCTATGGTCCTGAAGATAGCCACCAAGAACCTTGACGTTTTCAAGCAAAAGAATCTGGACTACTCCTTCGTTCTCAACTTCCCCGAGGAGTTCGTTGTCAAGGGAACCAACGAAGCCAACCAGCTTATACTGAGCGGCGAGCTCAACGGTCCCGTGGAGCAGGAAATCGTAATCAAGGAAATCAGGCCTAAGGTCGAGAACCGCAAAATCAAGCTTGATTCCAAGATTACCATCAACGCAACGGTTACCCCAAAGAACATCGTGATAGACAGCGCCAAACTGCCTAAGAGCGACGATCAGGACCTGGCATTCGAGGTTACCGTGGAGGGCGCACCCGTCATCAGTGATTACCTGATCATAATGGGCACCGTCAACGAATCCATCGAACTCGGCGACAAGATGGAAATCGACGCATCCTCGCTCGGCGACTTCTCGGCCGTACACGTGTTCCCGGAAGGCAATCCCGCCCTGCAGTTCGACTTCTCCATCCCCAATATTAAGGGCAACAGCCTCACTCCGGGACCGGAAGGCGTGAAGATCACCCTGCCAGACATTCTGGTGTTCGATGCTTCCAAACTGCCTGCGAACCTCAACTACAACGCCGCAGACAATTCCATCACCCTGTACAACGAATTCCCCGCAGGCATCTCGATGCCCATCAAGGAAATCTACGCCAAGCCCCGGACCGTGGCCGGCAAGCGCAAGATAATCAGCGAGTACAAGGTCTCCGGCAGCATTTCCGCTTACACCGCAGAGCCGATTAACCAGGCCGACCTCGAAGCCACGTTCGGCACCGACATCGGAGTGACCATAGAGATTCCGGAAATCAAGGTTGCAAGCATCGCACTCGACGACAAGCTGTCGTTCGATATCGACCAGCGTTTCAATATGATTATCAGGAATATACCCGAGCAGCTCAAGAGTGTGGACGAAGTGCTTCTGGACGACGTTTACGTGAACCTGTCGGCCGAGTTCAAAGGGTTGCCCGAGTCATCCTCCTCACAGTTCGTGCTTGACCTGGACGTAACGCTGCCCGAGTTCTTCTCCCCCAACGTGATTCCAATCAAGGGTACCATCGTGAACGGCAAACTCACGACCACCCCGGTGAAGCTTGAGAAGATCAGCAACATCATGCCCGACGAAGCCGGCGAGGTCAAGGGTGGCATCAGCATCGTGGGCAGCATCTCAGCCGACGGTGCCAAGATAGACATCTCCCAGCTGGGATCTGAGATTCAGGCAAAAGTCAACGCTTCCATCCAGAACGCCAACGGCAAGATCGCCATCAGCAAGGCTAGCGGCGTGTTCTCATACGACTTCGACCAGGAGAGCGAGCTTTCGCTCAGCGACCTGCCGGCGATGCTCCGCGACGAAAACGTCTGCCTCGACCTTACCAATCCGCTCATCAACCTGGATATCACCACCAACCTGGGTATTCCGATGACGGCCAACCTGGAACTGGTGCCTTACCGTGGCGACGTGCCCGACGCAGCCAATACGATTATAGTTGAGAACGTGGAGTTGCCGTATTCCGCAACTTCCGCAGCCACCGACACCAAGCGTTATCTCATCGGCAAGGTGAACACTTCCACCGATCCTGACGTCATCTTCATCAACGCAGACCTGGGGGGCCTGATCAAGCAGCTGCCCGACAAGCTCCAGGTGAAGATCCACGCCGGCGTGCAGCCCACCAAGCAGGCCATACTCGAGCCTGCGGCTACCTACACGCTCGATATCAATTACGGAGTCAACGTGGTTCTGGCGTTCGGCAAGGATTTCCGCTTCACCACCTCGACCGAGGTTGATCTCAGCAGCGCCAAGCAGATTATCGAACTCGGCGATTTCGGCATCAAGGGCAAGGTGGTCAACGACTCCCCGCTCCAGCTTGACGTGGAAATGACTCTGCTTGACGATGCCGGCAATACGGTTCCCCAGTCAAAGAGCAGCACCATCAACGTTGCGGGCGCAAGTACCAGCGACATTGAAATATACCTCAGCCCCAGCGACAGGACCAAGAAGGTTAGCAAGGCCCTGCTCACAATCAAGGTGACAGCTATTCCGCACGTGCCTGTGAAGGAGAGCGACTGCATACAGTTCCTCAACCTTGTAGCCGTAGCGCCTGAAGGAATCGACTATGAAATGAACAAGTAATACCGACGAGCCATGAAAAGAATACATATCATATTCCTGTCCGCAGCACTCCTTCTCAGCCTGAGTGCTTCCGCCCAATCTTTCCGGAGCGGTTATTTCCTGGACAATTATGTCTATGGCTACAGGATTAACCCCGCACAGGTCAACGACAGGACCCACCTGGGCATTGCTCTGGGCAACATTGACCTGCAGAACACATCCACCCTTGGCGTCTCCTCATTACTGTACCCCTACGGCCACGGCCTTGTGACTGGCCTGAATAAGAATATTCCTGCCGATAAGTTCCTCGCAGGCCTCAGCCAGAACAACTACATAGCCCTGGACGAGAGCATCAACCTGTTCGCCCTCGGCATCGCCAACGGCAAGAGGATGCACACCATCGAAATCAACGTCCGTGCAATGAACACGGAGAACATACCGTACGACCTGCTGGCCTTCATCAAGAAGGGCGGCACCTCGGCCTATGAAATCAACGGCTTGTCTGCCGACGTCACCGCGCTGGCAGATGTTTCCTACGGCTTCTCCACGTACATTCTCGACGGACTTTCCTTCGGTGCACGACTGCATTTCCTTGTGGGTCTGGCAAACGTCAACCTGGACTCCAAGGCTCGCGTACAGCTTGCAGAGGACAGGGCTCTGCTCGCCGGAGAGGCTGCGCTCAAGGCGTCCGGACTTATCAGCATAGGTAAAACTGAGACCGGCGATTACGACCTGGGCAGTATTGGTCTGGGCAAAGAGATGGGCGGTTACGGCGGAAGCATCGACCTGGGTGTGGAATACAAGTCCGACTTCGGCCTGGACGCAATGATTTCCGTTACCGACCTGGGAATGATTTCGTGGGCCAACCAAATCTCCGCCAACGCCTCAGCGATGGTTGACTTCAGCGGCGGTACAATAGGCCTGGAGGGCAATACAGTAACAACCGATTTCGAGGACCTGCTCAATCTGGAGAAGATGTTCGCTTTCAAGCAGGGCAACGGTGAGCGCGAGATGCGTATGATGCCATTCAACGTGGCAGCCGGCGTGCGCTACTTCATGCCGTTCTACGACAAGCTCTCAGTGGGTGTGCTTGGCACTTATCATAAAGCTGCATACACCTCCTGGTGGGACGCGAGAGCCGGCCTGACCCTTTCTCCGGCCCGTCTCATCAGCCTCACAGGCAATGTCGGCTACGGCACGTTCGGCCCCACCTGGGGCGCCGCCCTCAACCTCCACCTCGGCCCCATCAACCTGCTGGCCGGTGTTGACAGTTATATCGGCAAACTCGGACGTTTCAGCGGCATTCCTTTCCCCGTCGGGCCGTTTATGGAGAACGCACACATCGGCCTGAGTCTCACCTTCTAATTTTTTATTATAATGGCAAAAGCGCTTGGCAACAACGTATATTACATAGGTGCCGACGACCTGGACATCGACCTGTTTGAAAGTCAGTATATAGTCCCTGAGGGCGTGTCGTACAATTCGTACCTCATTAAGGACGAAAAGATTGCGATTCTTGATACCTGCGACGCCCGCAAGGGCGATGAATGGAAGGCCAACCTGGAGGAGGCCCTGGAGGGCTGCGCCCCGGATTACCTGGTAGTCCATCATATGGAGCCCGACCACTCCTCGCTCGCCGCGTGGGCGCTGGAGCACTTCCCGGGCATAACCCTGGTAACCAGCGCCGCCGCCCTCAAGATGTTCGGCCAGTTCTTCCCGGGATTAAGCACGGAAGGACGCGTGCAGATAGTGAAGGAGGGCGACGTGCTCGAGCTGGGCGCGCACAGCCTGCGCTTCATCGGCGCGCCGATGGTCCACTGGCCGGAGGTGCTGATGTCCTTCGACGCCGCAGACGGCGCGCTCTACAGCGCAGATGGTTTCGGCAAGTTCGGAGCCCTCTGCAAGTGCGGCTTCTACGGCCGCGACGATGACGACTGGGCCTGCGAGGCCCGCCGCTACTATTTCAATATAGTGGGCAAGTACGGCGTGCAGGTGCAGGCGGTGCTCAAGAAGGCCGCAGGGCTTGATATCCGCACCATACGCCCTCTGCACGGACCCATCCTGGAAGACGGACTCGGAGAATACATTCACCTGTACGACCTGTGGAGCAGCTACACTCCGGAGACCGACGGCATCTTCATCGCCTGTGCATCCATTCACGGAGGCACGCTGGCGGCGGCAGAGAAGCTGGCCGAAATACTGAAGGCCAAGGGAGCCCCCAAGGTAGTGCTCAGCGACCTCACCCGCAGCGACATCGCAGAGAACGTGGAAGACGCTTTCCGCTATCCCAAGATGGTCGTGGCCGCTTCATCTTACGACGCAGGGCTCTTCACCCCTATGTACGACTTCTTGCACCGCCTCCAGATCAAGGGATACTGCAAGCGCACGGTCGCCGTCGTGGAAAACGGCTCCTGGGCCCCCTCGGCCGGCCGCGTCATGCGCGAGATGCTCGGCGCAATGAAAGAGGTCTCGATTATCGACCCCACCGTCACCATCCGCTCCCGCCTCAAGCCCGAAGACCTCCCTGCCTTAGAAGCACTTGCAGAAGCCATACTGGCATAAATTTTTGCAGTTTAACGAAAGTTTGTTAAATTTGCATCCCCTTTTTGGGGAACAATTGGTTCAGGTCCCTTAGCTCAGTTGGTTAGAGCACCTGACTCATAATCAGGGAGTCGCAGGATCATGCCCTGCAGGGACCACAAAAAAAGCCGCTTGCAATTCAGCAGGCGGCTTTCTTGATTATTACGGTGCTATCACACCTTGATCTCTACTTCTACGCCGGAGGGCAGCTCGAG